>JALOOG010000043.1 GCA_025454525.1 Anaerolineae bacterium
AATAGGACAGAAATGCGGGAATGTGTGTTCACAGTCGTCCTTTCAGCAAATAAACCTTAAACTTATTTTCTCTCGATTTTCTCTGATTTGCAACCTACGATTGCCCTACGCTTTTGGGTAAATGCACTTCAATCAGTGTCAATATCAGGATTCACGCGCCTCTCACAACCCGCATATTGTATCCATAGGCGTAAGATGCTATGCTAACCTGTGAATTTCTTAACATGCGGTTAAATGTCCGAACCATCAATCAATTGAAGTTGCCGTGACCAAACCAAACATCCTTTTGATCATTTTGGATACCATGCGGCGGGATCGCTTGTCGCTGTATGGCAATCAACGCGAAACCTCACCGGAATTAGACGCATTTAGCGTGAATGCGACTCGTTTTGAGCGTGCGGTGTCTACCGCGCAATGGACGATCCCCTCACATACATCGATGTTCACTGGGTTATATCCGACCACGCACGATGTGACGGAGGCGAATCGGACCTTATCGCCAAGTCAGCCCACCTTGGCGGAGATCTTGAGCGAAGGCGGGTATCATACCGTCGGATTTTGTAATAACCCGTTGGTGGGCGTGTTGAATAATGGGTTACAACGCGGATTCGACTCGTTTTACAATTATGCAGGCGCGGCCCCAAATCGTCCGTTACAGACCCGGCGTTACGGTGTCTCAAAACCGCTGAGTGAGGCATGGCAACGTTTCGCCCGCGTCACGAGTCAACAATTCGCGCACAACGATGCGCTGTTCCGTTTTTCGCTGCATCCGCTGTTAACCCCGATCTGGACACGCACAATCAACTACAAGGGTCATACCGAAAATTCGATTTCGGATGTGATCGCATATTTAACCCAACATCGCGCCCATCACCCCGCGCAACCGTATTTTGCCTTCCTAAATCTGATGGGAACACATCTGCCCTATCGTCCACCACAAGCGGCGATCGATCAGATCGCGCCGCATTTACGGCATGATCGGCGGGCGTATCAGTTCATGGGGCAATTTAACGCCGATGCGGCCCGGTGGGCAAGTCCGGTGGATATGCCGTTGACCGATTGGCAACAAGAAGCGATCGAGGCCTTTTATGACGCGGAGATCGCTTATCAAGATCAACACCTAGGGCGATTATTGCGGTATTTGGGGGAAAGCGGCGCGCTTAATGACACAGTGGTGATCATCGCGGCCGATCACGGCGAAGGGCATGGCGATCATCAATTCTTTGGGCATAGCTTTGTCGTTTATCAAGAGCTGGTGCATGTGCCGTTGATCATCCACTTTCCGGAGCGTTTTCCGGCCGGTAAAAGCATCCATACCAATGTCTCCACGCGGCGGATCTTCCATACCGCGTTAGATCTGGCGGCACTCCCCGCATCGTTGCCGCCGGAGGATCCGAATGGCAATGTAGAAGGGTTATCGTTGATCCGATCGCTGAATTGTCAACCGGACACCGAAGGCGGAGTCGCGTTCACTGAAGCATTCCCACCCCAGACATTTTTGAGCGTGTTGCGGCATCGCAATCCGGCCCTGATCGATCGCTTGCGCTTGACCCAAGTGCGGCGCGGGATCTATGACGGGGAACATAAGTTAGCGGTGGTCGGTGGACAGGCCGAAGCGCTGTTTAATCACCAGGCTGACCCCCAAGAGATCCATGATCAAGCCGGATCACACCCTGATCTTGTGCAAGCACTCCAAGCAAAGATCGATCACTTTATCGATCACGCGATCGATCAACGCACCGATCGGCGGGCGTTAGAAGGCCATGTTAGCGCAGAAATGGCAGAACATTTGCGCGCACTGGGTTACATTGAATGAGGGAATAGGGGAATGGGTATCCCCTCATTTAGTTAAAGTGCGGTTGAGTACGGTTTTGTTGCTAACCATTGCCGTACTTGACCTAAAACCACCGAGACATCTTGGGCTTTCCCGCGTGCGATCGCTGCCTCAAAAGTGGTTGTGTCTAAGGCCGACCGGGTTTTTTCCCAATAATGCTCAAATCGAAGCATCTCTTTATAGTTGAATCCCTTTTGAAGAGATAACATCCCTAACCATTGTGCGCTCTGTAGGGGATCGGTTGTCCATGCCGCTGCGATTAAGATCGTCATACACTGTATTTCGGCGCTGTTCATCTGTTCTGCCAATTGTGCCGCTTCAGTCAAATATGAATACGCGGATTCCCCTTGCATCTGTTCAACCGAGATCAAGGCCAATCCTAATAACCCAAGCGCGAGGGTATTGCCACTTTCAGAAACACGGGAGGCACTCACCGCCTCAGTTAGATGAGTCAGCGCAAGAGGGTAAGTTTGTTTGAAGGCTGCGATGAATCCAAGATTGACCAAGGCTAACGCGATCAAAGATTGATGCTGAATTTTGTGCGCGATCTGCAATGCTTCTTCAAAGTATGAGATAGCCTCATCGACATTCTGTTCTACCACCTCTAAACCACCCACGTTGATGAGTAAGCTCGCCGTCAAACTCGGATCATTAAGCATCTGATTTAGTTTCAAGGCTTCTTGATAGTATTTTTTCGCCGTTGCCAAGTCTTCAAGCGTCATGTATTCGATCGCTAAATTCTGCAATACACTCATTAACCCATGGCGTTCTCCCAACGCCTGTCGTATTTCTAAGCTTTGGGTGTAATAGACAATCGCTTGTTGTGAATCACCCAAAGTCCCTAAGATCGTGCCGAGATTGTTGAGCGTTGCACCTATTCCCCGTAAATCGTTGATCTTGCGTCGTATGGCTAAACTCTGTTCAAAAAATTGCTTAGCCGCCTCGTAATTGCCACGATGAGTCGCGATACTTCCTTGAAGGTTGATCGTGATCGCGATGTTGTAATCATCGCCTTGAGCGGAGGCCACTTCATAGGCTTTTTGGGCATATTCTTCGGCTTCATTCACACGCCCTTGTCGTGAGAGCGAGATCCCGATCCGATTCAGTAACATCGCTTTTTGCGCGGGAGTGGGATATGACATTAACGCTTGTCGATATTGCGCTTCCGCTTCACGGTGTTGGCTACGCATCTCATCCGCATAGCCCGCCCATAACCATAACTCCGCCTCATAATCGGAACGCCCTAGCGAAAAACCGCGTTGCACCCATTCTTCCACCTGTTCATATTCACCCGCGATCATCGCTAAATATTTTACCAAACGCACAATCGTTTGAATCTCTTTATCCACGTTACCCGCTTCACCCCAATGACGAGCCAACTCCGCCGCATATTGTATTTCATCGCCATACAGAGACTCTAAGGCGATCGCGATCTTTTCATGCAAGGCGGGCAGGTTTGGCAATTCGTATAAGATCGCCTCACGTAAGCGATCATGTTGAAAGCGCCATTCCCCTTCATTCGGCTCTAATATGGCCGCTTCGGCACATAGCTGTAACCATGCGTCAAGATCGCTCATGCCGGCCGCGGTTAACACAGCCAGATCGATCTTGCGCCCGCTTACGGCCGCTAATTGCAACCCGGTTAAAGCCCACGCTGGAATATGCTGTAAACGTCGTTGCAACAACCGGATAATGCCATTGCTAAAAATGGTCACAGGCAAGGTTTTTTGGCTAATCTCATGCAAACTACCTGCTTCTTCGGCCAAAAGGCGTATCACTTCCACCATAAACAAGGCATTGCCTTCGGTTTCTTGCGTTAAGCGCTCCACTAACTGCGGAGAGGTGTTTTCCTGCCCGATCATCGAATTGACTAAGGCCTCGGTCGCTTCAGAATTCAAGCGCTCTAAGGTCAATAATTCCGCGTGTGGCAATGATTGTGGTAAGTTGGGGGTTTCATCTTGACGATAAGATCCGATCACCATGAGCGAAAGACCTTCGATCCGTGGCCAGATCAAGCGCAATAAACCGAGTTGATAGGTCGCCCAGTGCAGATCTTCAAGGATCAATAAGATCGGTGAGTTTAACGTTTTCAGGCGTTCGAGTAAAACCGCGATCAATCGTTCGCGTTGATCACGCGGTTCTAAGGGGGGCGCATCTCCGATCGGGCGTTTGAGCAGTTGAGCGATGTCTGGTACAAGCTCTTTGAGGACACTCGCATTAAAATCCGAGATCGGTGTGCCTAAGGTTAAGCGCCGGGCCAAGTCTTGCCATAATTGATACGGAGAGCGGTTATTTTCAACCGCTTGGCCTTGCAAAACCACAAAACCGTTGACCATGGCGCGGGTACGAAGTTCCTCTAACAGACGGCTTTTACCAACCCCTGCCTCCCCGCCGATTAACCAGAATTGGTGTTGACCCTTGGCGGTCAAGTTGAGTGCTTCTACCAATTGCTGATACTCGCGATCTCGTCCCACAAAGGCCGCCGCTTGGAGGTAGCTTTCGCGGTGTGCGTCGGATTCTGGAGATTGTGCGATGCCCGCCGCCTCGCACAATTCCCGTATCACGCTTAAAGCATTCGGATAGCGTTCACGGGTGCTTTTTGAAATTAAACGTTTAACTATTGGTAGAAGTTTCGGATCGATCCCGTCTAGATTCGGTTCATCGCGCATCACGGAGAAGATAAAATCCATCACCGAGTCGGAGATCGTAAAGGGATGATGTCCGGTCAAGACTTCGCATAACATCACCCCGATCGCCCATAAATCACTGCCTACCGACGACGGGGCTTCTTCAAAGATCTCTGGGGCCATGTAATGGAGTGTGCCACCAATTTCACGCGATTTACCGCGGATCAGATCTAAGGCCAACCCAAAGTCTAACAATTTTATCGTGCCGTTTGGCATCAATAACACATTGTCGGGTTTGAGATCACGGTGCAAAATGCCGCGCCGATGCAGGTAATCCAACGCTTGTAGCATTTGAATGATCTGCGGGATCACCTGTAACCGATCCGGTGGATTAAAGACCACTGCATCAGGAAGATGTTCCATCGTAAAGTAAGGATGCTGTTCATGTGCGCCGTATTCGATCACATTGACAATATTCGGATGACGTAACGTTGAGAGAATCCGAAATTCACGGGTGAGCGCAATCCGTTGAGTATCATCCGACATCAACACTTGTTTAAGAGCAACCGTTTGTTGACGTAATTGATCATAGGCTAACCATACCACCCCCATTCCACCTGTACCGATCCGTTCGAGTAGTTCATAGCGATTGCCGATCCATGTGTTCATGATGATGCTCCGAAAAGCTGACAGAATGCGATAGGGTCTTTTTAAGCTGGTCATTATAACCAACTTGTTTAAAGGCGAAAGCAGCGGGTAGATTAGAATGTTTCAATGCAGATCGTATCCCCCGTAGCTTTAAGTACCATATCACCCTTATTCACTCGCTTTGGATCGATTGATGCGCCCATTGCATCGTTGTTAAAATTGGATGCAAAGATACGATCTCGCTTTGTTTGCCACGCTGGATCGCTTCCTCAAAAGCGGTCTCTCCTAATTTGGCCCGGGTGTGTTCCCAATATTGGTTAAACTTAAACATCAGATTATGACCGAACTCCAATTGCACCGATAACGCGCCCAACCATTCAGCCTGCTGGATTGGATCGGGACACCATCCGATCATCGCTAAGAGTGCCATCGCCTTTAGATTGGTAGCTTGGATCTCATCGGCTAATTGCGTGGACTCGGATAAACACGAGTAAGCTTGTTCCCATCGCTGTTGATCAAGGTTGATGAGCGCTAATCCCACCATCCCAAAAACGATCCCCATTTTGTTGTCAATCTTACGGGAAATTTCGATCACCTCATTAAAGTGATCGATCGCAAGTGGCACATTTTGTTTAGCCAACGCGGCAAACCCTAACCTAGCCAAGATCCCCCCGATCATAAATTGATGCTGAATTTCGCGTGAAAGCTTTAGCGCCAGTTGCAGATGTTGGATGCCGGTTTCTAGATCTTGTTGAGCAAAGGCTAAATCGCCTAAATTTTGATACAAGTAACCCAACATCAACGGATCACCTAAATTTTGCGCGGGTTGTAAGGCCGACTCACTGTGTTGTTGAGCCATTTTAAAATCGCCAACGATAAAAAATACAATCGCTAGATTCACCAACGTCGCCGCAGTCCCATATTGATCACCAAGCGCCCGACGTAATTCTAGGCTTTCGGTGTAATAGACAATCGCTTTTTGCTGATCCCCAAGATAGGTATAGCTTGAGGCAAGATTATTCAGCGATTCAGCGATGCCGCGCATCTGGTTCATCTCACGGCGTAATTGTAGGCTCTGTTCATAAAATTCTTTGGCTAATTGATAATTGCTACGATGAACTTCGATATTTCCGCGTAAGTTGAGGTTGATCGCGATATTGAGGGTGTCGTTTTGAGCGGACGCAACTTCATAAGCTTGTTTGGCATAAGCGATCGCTTCTTCGGCCTGGCCCCGTTGCCAAAGTGTA
This sequence comes from Anaerolineae bacterium, assembly GCA_025454525.1. GTDB lineage: Bacteria > Chloroflexota > Anaerolineae > Aggregatilineales > Phototrophicaceae > JALOOG01. Next base: position 6,357 of record JALOOG010000043.1, read on the forward strand.
AATCCCATACGATTTAACAACATCGCCTGTTGTGTTGGGGTGGGATTCAGCGACAACGCTTGCTGATAATGCGCTTCTGCCTCCTCATTTTGGCTACGCATGTAATCGTTATAACCCGCTAATAGCAACAACTCCACTTGATCGAATGGGGACGGCGATAAGGACAAGGCACGCTGTATCCATTCGTCCACTTGAACATAATCTCCGGTGATCTCGGCCAGATATTTGACCAAGCGCAAGATCGCCTTAAGTTCTTTTTCGGGATTGCCGGCCTTGCCCCAATGTAAAACGAGATCGGCCGCATATTGATCCTGCTCACCGTAAATCGACTCCAAGGCGATCGCGATCTGTTGATGCAAAACGGGTTGATCCGGCAATTCATGTAAGATCGCTTCGCGTAAGCGGTCATGCTGAAAGCGCCATTCACCTTCATTCGGCTCTAACACCGCGGCATCTGCACACACCTGTAACCATGTGTCTAGAGTTGTCACGCCGGCCGCGGTTAACACGGCGCGATCGATTTTACGTCCCATCACCGCCGCTAATTGCAGGCCTGTTAATGCCCATTCCGGCACATGATGTAACCGACGTTGCAATAAGCGCACAATACCATTGGCAAAAATGGTGACGGGCAGCGTCTGACGGCTGATCTCATCTAAACTTCCGGCCTCTTCAGCCAATAAGCGCATCACTTCCACCATAAATAGCGCATTGCCTTCGGTTTCTTCGGTGAGCCGTTCTACTAATTGTGGGGTGGTGTTCTCTCGCCCGATCATGGAATGAATCAACGTTTCAACCGCTTCAGGTGTTAGGCGATCGAGGGGCATCAGTTTCGCTTGTGGGAACGATTGCGGTAAAGTGGGCGCTTCATCATTTCGATAAGTGCCGATCACCACCACCCGTAAGCCTTCCATGCGTGTCCAGATCGATTGTAACAAGTTAAGTTGATAGGTGGCCCAATGCAGATCTTCAAGGATCACCAAGATCGGCGCGTTTAAGGTATTGAGGCGATCTAAAAATGCGGTGATCAACCGTTCACGTTGATCCCGTCCATCCAATTTAGGGGCATCGGGGATCGGACGTTTGAGCAATTGTGCGATGTCTGGCACAAGTTCCTTGAGAATACTCGCGTTAAAATCTGAGATCGGCGCGCCTAAAGTCAAGTGGCGGATGATCCCTTGCCAGAGTTGATAAGGAGAGCGGTTATTTTCGATCGCTTGCCCTTGTAACACGACAAAACCATCCACCAAAGCGCGGGTGCGGATCTCCTCTAACAAGCGGCTTTTACCGACTCCCGCTTCACCCCCGATCAACCAAAATTGATGCTGACCGTTGACCGTGTGAGACAGCGCTTCGACCAATTGCCGATATTCCCGTTCACGCCCGACAAAAGCGGCCGCTTGGAGATAACTTTCGCGTTGTGCGTCGGATTCCGGCGGTTGTGGGAGGCCCGCCGCCTCACAAAGTTCGCGGGCGACGATCAACGCATTCGGATAACGATCCTCCGGATTTTTGGACAATAATCGTTTAACCACTAACGCGATCTCTGGCGCGATCCCGTCTAGATTCGGTTCACTGTGCATCACGGAGAGGATAAAGTCCATTACTGCTTCGGACTGGGTAAACGGATGATGTCCGGTCAAGCCTTCGCATAAGATCACGCCGATCGCCCATAAATCGCTCCCGATCGAAGGCATTTCTTCTTGGAAGATCTCCGGTGCCATGTAGTGGAATGTACCACCTAATTCGCCAGTTTTGCCGCGATTCACGTCTAGCGCTAAGCCAAAGTCTAACAACTTCACGGTTTGATCGGGCATCACTAACACGTTAGCGGGTTTGAGATCGCGATGCAAAATGCCGCGTCGATGCAAGTAATCCAACGCTTGTAACATTTGCATCACTTGGGGGATCAATTGCGCGGCCGGTTGTTCATGGACATCCAAGATCACCGCTTGCGGCAGATGTTCCATCGTAAAATAGGGCTGCTGCTCATGGGTGCCATATTCGATCACACCGACGATGTTTGGATGACGGAGCGTTGATAAGATACGAAATTCACGAGTCAAGGCGAGGCGTTGTTCTTCCTCTGACATCAACACTTGTTTAAGTGCGACTGTTTGTTGGCGTAATTGATCATAGGCTAACCAGACGACTCCCATTCCCCCCGCGCCGATCTGCTCTAGAAGTTCATAACGATTGCCGATCCATGTGTTCATTGTGCTGCTCCGATTGGCTTCAAAATGCAACAGAGTTTCCTTAAACTTTTTATTATAACGAGTTTTGTTTAGAGAGGGGATGATCGATCTTTAGAACGTAAAGACGCGGGGCTGAAAACGTTGATCACCCGATCGCTGATTTTCGTGCTGATTATCCTTATAACGAGTTTTGTTTAGAAAAGGGGCGATCAATCTTTAGAATGTAAAGACGCGGGGCTGAAAACGTTGATCACCCGATCGCTGATTTTCGCGCTGATTATCCTTGTGCTATACTGCCTAACATTGAGTCGATGTTACAGAGGACAACGGCAAGCATGAAACATTTTTTGGATTTAGCCCATTGGTCAACGTCAGATGTACATGCGCTGATCGACCTGGCATTAGAATTAAAACATCAATGGAAAAATGGCGGTAATCCCCCGTTACTTAAAGGTAAAGTGTTAGGCATGATCTTTCAGAAACCCTCATTACGCACGCGAGTGTCGTTTGAGGTCGGGATGCAACATCTGGGCGGCCATGCGATCTACTTAAGTCCAAATGAGATCGGCTTAGGCAAACGCGAAAGTATCGCCGACGTGGCCCGTGTGTTATCGGGTTACGTACAGGGGATCATGGCGCGGGTGTTTGAACATGATCATGTGGTGGAGTTGGCCCAATGGGCAAATGTCCCGGTGATCAATGGTTTGAGCGATGATCATCATCCGTGTCAGGCGTTAGCGGATGTTTTGACGATCCGTGAACATTTTAGCCGCACGCAGGGCCTCAAATGGGCGTATATCGGGGATGGGAACAATGTGGCCGCGTCTTCTTTGATCGCGGCGGCCCATTTCGGGATGCACTTTGTCACCGCCACGCCGAATGAGTTCCGTATCCCCACCCGAATCGCGGAGTCGGCGCAAGCTTTGTTACAAGCCAACGGTGCGACCTTTGAACAAGTCGAACGGCCAGAAGACGCGGCCAAAGATGCCGATGTGTTGTATACCGATACGTGGATTAGCATGGGGCAAGAAGGGGAAACCGCCCAACGAGAGCGGATTTTTGCCGATTATCAGATCAATCAAGCGTTGTTGCAACAAGCCAAGCCGGGGGCAATCGTGTTACATTGTTTGCCGGCGCATCGCGGACAAGAGATCACCGATGAAGTGGCGGATGGGCCGCAATCTGCGATCTTCCCACAAGCGGAAAACCGACTCCATGCCCAAAAGGCCTTGTTGGTGAAACTGATGGCCGAGGTGGTGTAAGCCAAGCAAGACGGGTTATAATGTCCTTTGAAGGTCACGTCAATTGAGAGACGATAAGAGCTATGTCCGGGAATCGTGAAGTCTACCAGCGATACATGGAAGAGGGTCATAACGCGGTCTGGGATCAGAACTGGCAGGCGGCGATCAAGGCCTATACACAGGCCGTGCGCGAAATTGCCGAAGACCCTGAAGCGTACATCAGTTTAGGGCTGGCGCTGCTGCGCGCCGGACGGTTAGAAGATGCGTTTAAGGTGTATAATCGCGCCCACCAATTGGCCCCAGATGACCCCGTGCCATTGGAAAAAAGCGCGGACATCCTAGAACGCATGGGCAAGCTAAAAGAGGCCGCCCAACAATACATCAAAGTTTCGGAGGTCTACTTGGCCTTGCGCGATCTTGACAAAGCGATCGGGAACTGGTCACGCGCAACTCAACTAACCCCGGGCTTAGTCAGCATTCACGCGAAACTCGCACAAGCGTATGAGCGCGTAGGGGATAAACGGAAGGCGATTCGCGAATATCTGACCCTCGCGTTTAATTATCGTCGCTTGAATGAGACCGATAAAGCGATTAAATCGGTGGAGCGGGCATTACGGTTAGATAAAAATAACCCACAAGCCTTAAACATCATGCGCGCTTTACAATCTGGCGGGGATGTGATCTTGCCAGATGACGAAGAAAAAAGCACCAAAGCGAAACCCCGCCTTGATGAAGATTTTGACTTTGGTAGTACCGGAGAGATGGAACGCGCTAAAGTCGGCGAATCCGATCCGTTGGGCCCGATGGGTGAAGCGATGGATATCGCGCTGGGCCTGTTGGCGAACCATGTCGTGAGCGGGGATTCGACCGATCTGGCGGTGATCGGTGATGCGATGCAAGCGATGCAATATCATCGCCAACAAGTTTTTCCGGAAGCGGTGGCCGCTTATCAACGCGCCGAAAGCCGACTCAAACATCCCGCCTTACAGCTCAACCTCGGTGTACTCTTGGCGTTGACCGATCAACCCCAAGAGGCGGTTAAACGCTTATCCGAGGCACTCAAAGAGGATAAATTGTCCGCCGGGGCGATGCACGGTTTAGGGCAAGCATACTTTAAGCTCAAAAAGCATAAACAAGCCTCACGCTACTTGATCCAAAGCCTACAGAGCGTCGATTCAAGTTTGGCTGTGGATGAAAATGAAGAGGCCGAACTGGCATCGGTCTATAGTCGTTTGCTCTCCGCCGTAGAAGATGCGTCGGATGAAGCGATGAACACCGTCAACACCCGTTTCTTAAAATTGTTGAGTGGCACGGATTGGAAACAACGGATTGCCGAAACCCGCCGCCATTTAGATGAGATGATGCGGACAGGCGGGGCCGGTGCGGGTCTAGAGTTCTTGGTGACCAGTGGATCGGATGAACTCACTGAAGCGGTTTCGCGGATCGATCGTTTTATCCGACAAGGTTTGCTGATCTTGGCAATGGATGAAGCGCATCGGGCGGTCGAATATTCCCCGTACTATTTGCCGGTGCATGTCCGCATGGCTGAAGTGATGATGCGTGAAGGTCGGGTGCGTCAAGCGATCAACAAATACAACTATGTCGCCCGCGCTTATCTGGTGCGCGATGAAACCGAACGCGCCGCTTCGATCTTGTCAGAAGTGTTAGAGATCGCCCCCATGGACATCCCAAGCCGCACCAGCTTGATCAACCTACTAGAAGGGGAACAACGCTGGGATGAGGCCCTCGATCAATACGTGCATTTGGCTAAAACATATAACCAGTTGGGTAACTTTGAGATGTCCCGCGAAACTTATGGGATCGCGGAGCGCTTAGCCAAGAAAACCAACGCCGTTCCTGTGAAACTCGGTACGATCAAATTGGCGATCGCAGAATTAGACCTGTTGCGAGCCGATACCGCCCGTGCGAAACGGATCTACGAGGAGATCATTGAACTCTTGCCGGATGATGAACGCGCTTATCGGGCTGTGATCGATATTTACTACACGCAACATAACCATGTTGAAGCCACTCGCCGCCTTGATCAAGTGTTAGGGATCTATGCCAAAAACAAACAGGTGAGCAAGATCGTCCAGTTGTTAGAAGAAATGGTTCGCAATTATCCCAGTGATAGCGGCTTACGTTTCCGCTTGGCCCGGATGTATAGCAACATGGGACGCAACCCTGAAGCGATCGAACAATTGGACGTATTAGGCAATTTGCAATTGGAGGCGGGCTTACATAAAGACGCGATCAACACGATCCGCCAGATCATCAAACTCAAACCGCAAAATCTCAACGATTATAAGCGACTTCTGGCGCAGTTGGGCGGTTAAGCGATTAAAAGACGGGATGTGTAAGCAGCGTGGAACTGATCTGGGCGTTTGATAATCTCGATTTACGCGCATTGGTGGATATTTTCATCGTTGCGCTATTTTTCTTTGGGGTGAGCTTCCTCTTTCGTGGCACGCAGGCCCTCGCTCTGTTGCGAGGTACGTTGGTCGCGATAGTCGGATTGATCCTCTTGTCGAGTCTGTTACAACTGCAAGCGCTAGGGTGGGTGTTATCCAACTTGATCACGGTGTTGGCCGTGGCGATCCCGGTGATTTTTCAGCCGGAATTACGACGCGCCCTAGAACGTTTAGGGCGCGGTAATTTTGTGTTTAACCCACAAGCCCCTGATTCCATGCGTGCCACGATCATTGAGGAAGTCTGTCAGGCGGCGGAAAAATTGGCCGAACGTCGTCATGGGGCGTTGATCGTGTTACAACGCAATCATAGCCTACAAGACTACATTCGCACCGGAATCCCGCTACAAAGCGAGGTGAACGCACAAATTTTACTCACGATCTTTTGGCCCAAAACCGAACTCCATGACGGCGCGGCGATCATCGATCACCATGGACGGATCGCGTCGGCTGCGTCGGTGTTGCCATTAACCGCGAGTCGTAACTTGCCGAGTCGCAAAATGGGGACACGGCATCGGGCGGCCTTAGGCATTAGCGAAGTGACCGATGCGCTGTGTGTGGTGGTCTCAGAAGAAACCGGAAAAGTGGCGATCACCAACGGCGGCCGCATGGTCTCACGCTTAGACATCGATCGTTTGCGGACGATCCTCAACGCCTTTTACGGAGCAGAGCGTGAACGCGCCGATACCCCGATCGGGCGCGTGATCGAACGCACGCAAGGCATGATCCGGCGCTTGCAAGAGCGCGTTAGGCAACCGTGATGCAATCAACCGCTTCTTCTAGTTTGACCAGTAATATCTTGTGGTTTTTGGCCTCGTTAGCTTTGGCCTTTTTGGTCTGGGTGATCGCGACCACCCAATCTGATCCGATCGCACAACGCCGTCTCACCGGAATCACGATCCAGATGCAACCCGATGAAGGCATGATCGTCACCTTAGTCGCAGGGGGACGACGGACGGCAAATGTCAATGTGCGCGCCCGTCAATCGGTGCTGCAACTCCTGACCAATGATGATGTAACCTTGCACGCGGATCTGGCCGGGTTATCGCCCGGGGTGCATACCGTACCGTTACGGGCGGATGTCTCTGAGGCCCGACGGGCGGTGGTTGATCCACAACCCGCGCAAATCACGATCACGTTAGAACAAGAACAGCGCGAACTTAAGCCGGTGGTGGTGGAGATCCTCAATGAACCGCCGGAGGCCTATTCGCGTGGTGAGATTCAGATCAGCGAGACCCAAGTGCTAGTGACCGGAGTTGCGACCCGCGTCCGGGAAGTGCAACGGTTACAAGCGATCCTTGACCTTAGTCAGCAGCGCACTACCTTCAGCAGTGAGATTGAACTCGTCCCAGTGGATGCGGCCGGGAATCGGGTGGCGGACGTAAGCATCGCGCAAACCGTGCGGGTGACGGTGGAGATCACCCAACGCGAAGATGTGGAGGTGATCTCGGTGATCCCTAGCATCGATCGCGAGTCGTTAGGTGAGGCGTATATCTATCTTGGCTTGATCGATTGGAATCCCAAGAGCATCTCGGTCACGGGATCGGATCAAGCATTAGCAGAACTTGGAGAGACCTTACAGACCGAAACGATCGATCTTGCGAACGCCACGGGGCCGCTCACCGTCAATATCCCAGTACAGTTGCCACAAGGCGTATTTTTGGTCGAAAGTGATCAAACGATCGAGGTGGAGATCGCGATCGAAGTGCGTGAAGACATCAAACCCTTAGACGCGATTCCGGTTCAATGGGTGGGATTGGGTGCGAATCTCACCGTGACGACTGTGCCGGAAACGGTGACAGTGTTAGTCCAAGGCCCACAACCGATCGTAGAGCAGTTGACCGCCGATAACATCCGAGTAGAGATCAACCTACAGGGATTGGGCCCTGGCACCCATAACCTCACACCAATCGCAACCACCAATATCGGACAAATTCCCTCGGACACGATCTCGATCTTACCGACCACGATCAGCGTGACACTGACCGCGATCGGTGAGCCGCCTTAATCCGGCACGGCCGCTTCTAACGAATATTGTGAGATCAAGCCCGCGTAAAGTTCAATCACCGTGTCCATCATCGACTCCCAAGTTTGCGTTTCGGCGAATTGACGGGCTGCGATCCCCATTTGTGTAATCTGATCGCGACTCGCGGCGATTCGACGCACGCCATCAATCAACGCTTCAACATCGTCTGGGTCAAAGGTATATCCGGTGATGCCTTCTTTCACCACATCACACACCCCGCCTACCCGTGAAGCGACCACAGGTAAACCCGCGGCCATGGCCTCGGTAACGACGAGTCCAAAGGTCTCTAATGCGGACGGAAAGAGAAAAATATCGGCGCTGGCATACGCTTGGGACAAGGCCTCACCTTTGAGATACCCCATAAATTTCGCGTTCAAGCCGCTAAATTCTGACTCAAGTTGTTCGCGATACGGGCCATCTCCAACCAGCGCTAAACGGGTGTTCGGGACGTGTTCCAAGACCTGCCGAAGTTTGCTGATCTGCTTTTCTTGTGACAAGCGTCCCACGTATAACAAGATCGTCTCATGCGGATGGCCATCGGACAAGTGTTCACGCATGTCCTGTGAGCGATAACGCGGGTTAAACTTTTCCGCGTCTACCCCGCGCCCCCATAAGCCCACATGCGGAATCCCTAAGGCGTGCATCTCACGTTGAACGGGACGGGACGGGGCAAGACAATAATCCGCCGAATTGAACAGGATGCGAGTCATCAAGTTGAGGGGCGGGGCCATAAACGGTACGCCGTGATGTTTCGCCATGTTCGCTAAATCAAGGTGAAATGAGGCCACCGTGGGGATCTTGAGGTACTTGGACATCAGGATGCCCCCCGTCCCGATGATCACGGGGTGAATAAAATGGGCGATGTCGGGTTGAAAGGCTTTGACCTGTTGATAAGTGGTAAAAGTGGGAGGCCCCACGCGCAACTCTGGATAGATCGGCAATGGCAATCCATCCACCGGAATCACGCGGGTTTGAGCATATTGATTGATCTCTCCTAAACGCGGCGCAACGATCACCGACTCGATCCCGCGCTTGGCAAAGTGATCTAACAATAGACAAGTGACGGTGACAATCCCATCTAATTTCGGCAAAAACGTCTCTGTAAATAGTGCGACCCGCATCGGTCATCCATCCTCTTTGAGATCCAGTCTGTGCAATTAAACACAAGCGGATCTCAAAGGTGACGAATCTTGTTAAGGCAAGGAACTCCGACTCCGCAGATCGCTTCGCAATTCATAAACGCGCTTATCGCTCCGTGCGACGATCTTACTCTGGTCTTTGGGGGAGATCACACGCGGCTCAATGCCCTTCTTGCGGAGTTCGATCGCCACCAATTCCTCTAATTTGCGCTTGTCTTTGCTGGTGACGACCGCTAACTCATCGGCGCGGGTCAAGGCATAGGGGTAAGGGGTGCGTCCTTGCATGGTGCATTGGGCTAAGAGGGCCGCGTGTAACATCGCCACTTTTGCCGGATCCCGCGCTACCCACACGGGTAAATCCACACGGGCGATCGCGGTCTGGAAGGCATTCGCCACTTTCACATAGAAAAAGGCGATCTCATAATTCGGACTACGTTGCTTATAACTCAAGTTGCGCGGTGAGTTCTGGACCATGATCGCGCTTCTTTCGCCCGGTTCTAACACGCTGTCGAACAGATGCACATCACGAATCCCCTCTAGATCGCCGCCCATCGCGAGATCTTGTTGTTTGGCCTTGATCTCCTGCTCATCACGCAAGCTCAACAAATACAAGAGACGCATCACGACCCGACTCCGAAAGGGGTTATCCAAGTATCCGGCTAAGATCGCACCGGAGTCGTGCAGATGAGTCAATGCGCCTTGATAATCCTTCATGATCTGGCCGCTGTCGGTCACATCGCTATTGGCCCAAAACAAGAGATGATTGTCGTATAACGCGATCAACGGATCGTGCGCGCCTTCCCGTACCAACTTCCACGCATGTTCAGCCAAAAGCTGCATCTCGCGCACGGTGCGACGAGCATCAACGGTACGATGGCTGATCACCCGCCGCGATTCATCATGCACATGGTCTTTATGAAAATACAACTTGGGTAGGGTCATCTGTACTGGAATGTGATCGATCCCATGATGATAGATGTACAAACCGATGTTTAACAGGTAATAGTGGATCGGCGCTTGCTCATTCGGATAGACTTGTGATCCATCGGCGGCAATGATCGTCGCTTGGGACGGCATCAGCGGCGGCGGATAAATCAAGTTGATCTGTTCACCGTAGGGTGGATCGAGTGGGGCCGCCCCACGATACCCGCTGACATCTTTGCCGCGCACCACTTCGATCCGCTCATAGAGATCGTCTAGATCGTTGGCATCGGCGAACCGTTCACGGGCGATCTGGAGCTTGTCGGTGAGGTCAAAGTCCAATTTATCGATCAATTCGCCCATTTTCTGAACTTGTGGAAAGAGTTTGGTAAATTCTAACGTCATCTTGCCCTCTCAATGATCGAATCGCATTTTTCGTAGTGTAATCGAAATTCGGCGGCCGCGGGGGATGCTTTGGCCGTCGATCGTGTCATTTTTGACGCGGGCGATCCCGTGTTTCCAAAGTTGACGCGCCTCCCCTTGCATGATCACCACGCTGCGCGGCGCTAACCACACCGGATGCGCTTGTTCACCGCGGCTAAAGGTCATCACACAACCAGATAACAAACTCACCGAGAGGATCGTATCGCCATAACACGGTTGGCAATCGATATGTGGCGCGATTCCTTGCCCCGGTTGATATTCGTTGATGATCACTTGATCGGGGGTTTGTCCCATAAGATCCCGCCCGACTTGATCGGCAAAAAGCTGTAACCATGCGGGGAACGGCCCAAGCGACATTTCCGCTAAGGATTGCCGCGCCCGATAATCATACCGATAACCGTATTGTTGTACCCGCCGCTTTAACTCGGTAGACCAAATTTGCTGATCAAGGATCGTGACCAGTTGATCGTGTTGTTCGATACTCAGGTAATCCGCTAGATAACGTAAACCGGGGATCATCAAACACTCCTACTGATTTTTCTCTACAGGATAGCACAAATGTTCAAAATTAACCAGCAGCTACCTGATGCACTCCATCATTTTTTTGATTCGATCCCCTAGTGATTCCTTTCACAAATGGGGGTATAATCAGTGGAAAATACACTGTTTATTGGGAGTGGTATCACCGTGTCTGAAGTTACTTGGGAAAAACCGATTTCCGCCGCGCCACAAGAGGACAAAGCGGAGTTGTTAAAACGTCTACAAGTCGGCCGCCGCGCCGAACGCCTTAAATTTTTGATCGGTGGACTGTTGATTTTAGCCGCGATCGGCTATCTGTTGATCTCTGGCACATTACTCGGTCAACGCTTTTTTATCACGGTGGAAGAGGCCCTTGCTGATCCCAGCTTTGCCGGTCAAAATTTGCGCTTAACCGGCGCGGTGATCGGCCCGACGATCCAAGAAGAAACCTTGCCCAACGGCCGCACCCGCATCACCTTTAGCATCGCACACATCCCCACTCAAAACGATGATCTGGCGCAAGCCCTGTTTGACGCGGCCAATAACCCCAACGCCACCCAACTTCAAGTCGTGGTCGAAAATCAACCGCGTCCGGAATTGTTACGCCATGAAGCGCAAGCGATTCTAAGCGGTCGCATGGATGAAAACGGCGTGTTTCATGCGTCGGAACTTCAATTTAAGTGTCCAAGTCGCTTTGAAGAAGCCGCGCCCGTGATTGAGTCATAGGCAGGGGGATCATATCGGATGTTGGCTGAAATTGGCCTGATCAGCGTTTTAATGGCGTTGATCACGGCGTTCTATGCAATGGGGGCGGCCGCCTATAGTTGGCGCGTTCATTCGGATCGGTGGTTATTAAGCGCCCGTAACGCTGCCTTGATCACTTGCCCACTGTTGTTGATCGCTAATCTGGTGTTGTTGTTGGCGCTGATGACCCAAGATTATCAGATCAGCTATGTCTGGTCGGTGACGAATCCGTCTACGCCGATGTTTTATCGGATGACCGCCTTATGGGGATCACAAGCGGGATCGTTGTTGTTTTGGTCATTCACCATGAGCTTGTTCACCTTTGGCGCGATCGTGATCAATTGGCGTAGCGATCGCCGTCTGATGCCGGGTGTGATCCTGTATATGATGGCCGTGTTGGGCTTCTTCTTGGTGTTAAACCTGTTTTTTGCCAATCCGTTTACCCGCTTTTGGATCACACCAGAATATGTACCGGGGACTCCGATCCCGGATTATCTGTTGATTCCGGCGGGTGCTACCGCCCCACCTTATGGAGTCTTGGCAAATTCCGCACAAGGCCTGAACCCGCTGTTACGTCACTTTGGCATGATTATCCACCCGCCGATGTTGTATTTAGGCTTTGTCGGCTTTGTGATCCCGTTCGCCTTCGCGATGGCCGCCTTAGCATCAGGGGATCTCTCCACCAATTGGATCAAAGCGACTCGGCGATGGGCGTTGGTGTCATGGTTGTTCCTCTCGTTAGGTTTGATCCTTGGGGGGCGATGGGCGTATGATGTGTTGGGATGGGGCGGTTATTGGGGTTGGGATCCGGTGGAAAACGCGGCGTTTCTCCCTTGGCTTTTGGGGACAGCGTTTATCCATAGCGTGATGATCCAAGAAAAGCGCGGGATGCTCAAAGTCTGGAATATGTTCTTGGTGATCGGCACGTTTAGCGCGGTGATGTTCGGCACATTCGCCACCCGTAGCGGCCTCATCGACAGCGTTCACAGTTTCGCCCGGAGCAATATCGGCTTACCGATGTTCCTGTTTTGGGCGAGTCTCACCTTGCTTTCGATTGGCTTGATCGTATGGCGGTGGGGGCGCGGAGAATTGCGCGATGAACAGCATCCCACCGGCTTATTGAGCCGCGAGACTTTGTTTGTCCTGAACAATGTGGTGTTTGTGGCGTTGACCGTGGCGATCTTTTGGGGCAGTTTCGGCGCGCCGATCTTATCAGAGGTGTTTACCGGAACAGAGATCTCACTGGGTGCGGCTTACTTTATGCAGGTGACACCGCCGCTGTTTTTGATCTTGTTTATCCTGATGGGGATCGCACCGCTGTCGGCATGGGGCGCGATGACCGTGCAACGCCTCGGCCGCGCCTTGATCATCCCCGGTGGTTTGACCCTCGCGTTTTTGGCGTATGTCTTTCTGTTAGCCGATACCCGTAATCCAGTGGCGTTATTAGGGTATGGCGTGGTCGCTTTGTCAGGCTTTGTGGCGTTGTATGAGATCTATCGCGGCATGATCGCCCGGAGTCGCACCAAGCGCGAGTCGCTGTTGCAAGCATTAATCGCGTTATTCACCCGTAATCGGCGGCGCTATGGCGGTTACTTGGTGCATCTTGGGATCACTGTGATCGGGATCGGGATCATCGGTAGCACGGTGTATCAAGCGCAAACCGAAAGCGTCGTGAACATGGGCGGCTCAATTCCGTTAATGGATTATCAGATGCGTTTTGATGGGATTACGGAAGCGATCGCCGAAGATGGCCGCGATATGGTGATCGCCGATGTGACCGTGATCCGCGATGGCCAAGCGATCGCGCAATTACGCCCACGGATCGATCACTTTGGACAAGGCGCAGAAGGCATGAGCATGACGATCGCGGGGGCCTATAGCACCGCCGAAAACGATTTTTACGTCCTCTTGACCGGATTCGACCCGATCGATAATACCGGCCGCTTTTGGGTGTATATCAATCCGTTGGTAAATTTGATCTGGTGGGGCAGTTTTATCTTGATCGCGGGGACGATGATCTGTGCGTGGACAACTGAACCCGCCACTGTCCGCGCCCGCAATGCCGCTGCTCTTGATCAGAGCGTGAGGGCCGCCGCATGATCCGTTTGATCGCGTTGATGCTGTTCTTGAGTCTTTCGGCGGTGATCGGCGCGCAAGAAGGGGGATCGCCCCTTCCCGCGCCGATCGATTATGATGAGGTGAACGAGGTCGCTAAGGGTATGTTCTGCCCCGATTGCGAAAATGTGCCGTTAGATAAGTGTCTGACTCAAGTCTGTTTGATCTGGAAACAAGAGATCGCCGATCAATTGGCCGCCGGCCGCACCCGTGACGAAATTCACGCCGATTTTCGGATGCGCTTCGGGGAACAGGTGATCGCGATCCCCCAAGATCCTAGCTTGCGCGCCCTCTCTTTGGTTGCGCCGTGGATCTTGGCGAGTGTGGTGATCCTGATCGGGGTATGGACATTTTGGCGGTGGACACGGAGTCGGCCCGTTGAGGAAAGCGCTTCAACGATCGCGCCCGCGTCATCGGATCACTATCGACAACAATTAGAGCAAGATCTCCATAATCCATAGCAGAACTTAAGGATAAAATCCTTTTGTTTCTGCTATAATGCGGTCAATGATCCTTTTCGCCGGATGAAAATCACTATGACCCATGCTTTAATTATCGATGACAACAAAGAAAACATTGGGGTGCTTGCGGAACTGCTCACGTTAGAAAATGTCACCCATACGCGCGTGCAAGATCCGACTAAACTCCCCTTGATTTTGGAGGAATTGCCACAGATCGACTTGATCTTTCTTGACCTTGAAATGCCGGAGATCGACGGGTATACGATCTTAAAATCGTTACAAGAAGAATCACGGTTTGATGATACGCCGGTCATTGCGTACACGGTGCATGTGAGCCATATTCATCAGGCCCGCGCGCATGGTTTCCATAGTTTTCTGGGTAAACCGTTAGATGCCGATCGTTTTCCGCAACAATTGGCCCAGATCCTAAGCGGAAAATCGGTTTGGACGATCGCTTAAGTAAGGCAAACCTTTATGAAATATGGCTGTTGGGATGTTGCACAGCATCACAGTTTTCTACTGCCCAACCCGATCGCGGCATTAGATCTAGATCTCACCGCAGATCTGGAAGAAGTGGCGGCGGATCTGCCGTTTCTGCTCCGTAGTGGTAAACTCCGTTCCACCCTCACCCAATTTCCCGTGTTAGATCTCACCCCGATCGCCGATCATCCCGATGATCGAGTGATCGAACGGCTGATGCAGATCTATTGTTTTTTAGCGAACGCCTATGTGTACGCCGATCCGCACGAAATCGCCCGCATGATCCCCGCCGGAGTCGCGATCCCGCTCACGCAATTAGCCGCGTGGGTAGAGCGTCCGCCAGTCCTCTCTTATAGCAGTTACGTCTTGGCGAATTGGCAGGGACTGGACGATCACCCCTTTAGTGTGGATCACTTGCGCTTGATCCAACCGATGATCGGACTCCCGTCGGAAGCGTGGTTTATCCTGATCCATGTGGAGATCGAACGGCACGCGACTCAAGCCTTAATCGGATTGCAAGCGGCGATCACCGCGGTGGCACAAGATGACCCGGCACAATTTGAGCATGGGTTGAGCGCGATTCACGAGGCATTGCGCCGGATGATCGAGACCTTTAAGCGGATGCCGGAAGGGTGTTCCCCAGAAGTCTATTATCACGAGGTGCGGCCGTATATTTTTGGCCTGACACAAGTGATCTTTGAAGGGGTGTCGGATCAACCACACACTTTACGCGGGGGATCGGGCGCGCAAAGTGCGATCGTACCGACACTTGTGGCGGCCTTGGATATTCGGCATGAAAGCACCGGACTGACCGAACACCTAGATGGAATGCGCGCTTATATGCCAAAAGCGCATCGCGAATGGATCGCGAGTCTTAAAGCGACCGGCATTCGGGCTTATGCGGCGCATCATGCCACTGAAGTCTATAACGCGGCCTTGCGTCGGTTGGGGGATTTTCGCAAATTACACTTTTATATGGCCACGTCCTATATCACCAATACCACCGGAGCGAAAGTCGGCACGGGTGGTACAGTGTTTGAAAATTGGCTACGCATGTTGATCACCGAAACCGAACAGCACTTACTCTAGCGTTCGATAGCCGATCTGTTATATACTCTATAACGGATCGAATTACGAACATCAAGAGGAGGTGTTATGTGGCGGCAAGTAGGGCTAATCTTGATCGCGATGGTGTTAAATCCAAGTGATGCGCTAGAGGGTGAAGCCAATGCCGAAAGCACCGTCCCCGCCATGAGTGCCGATGGCCGTTATATCGCGTTTAACTCATTTGCCTCAAACCTTGTCCCTCATGATACCAATGGCTTATGGGATGTGTTTGTGCATGATCGGCTCACAGGTCAAACAGAGCGAGTCAGCATCAGCGCATCCGGCGAACAAGGGAATAATCGGAGTTACGAGTCCAGCATTAGCGCCGATGGTCGTTATGTGGCGTTTGTCTCTAGCGCAACCAACCTTGTCCCCGATGATACCAATCAAGTCAGCGATATTTTTGTCCGCGATCGTCTGGAGCAGACCACGATCCGTGTGAGTGTCAATACTGCGGGGGAACAGGCCGATTTAATGAGCTATATGCCGCGCATCAGCGCCGATGGTCAATGGGTGGTCTTTTGGTCACAAGCGACCAATCTTGCACCCGGCCGAGTCACCTTGCCAACTGATCATATTTATCTGCATCATTTGATCACCCGCGAAACAGCGTTGATCTCGGTGGGCATGGATGGACAAGCGGCCAATTCTGGCAGCTATTATCCGTCTTTAAGCGATGATGGGCGTTGGATCACGTTTACCTCTGGGGCGACAAATTTGAGTCCCACGCCGTTGATCTTGGGACAAGCTTATGGGATCTTCCTGTATGATCGTCAAACGCAAGCGATCACCTACATCAGCGGCGGCACGACCCGGATCAATGGCGATAGCACTTACGCGATGATCAGTGGAGACGGTGACACGGTGGTGTTTACCGGCCTCTTTTGGCAAGAGGGTCAAGCCAATGGCACACACGATCAAGTCTCGTTGCATCTGTTCACCTATCAACGTGATAGCGGCCAAACCCGTTATATCAGCCCAATCAGCTATGGCACACCGGCGATCCCCCAAAGTGATCGCCCGTTTATCAGTCGGAACGGGTGTTGTATTGTGTTCACCTCTCGGATCAATACCTTGGTGACAGGCGATCGGAACGATACGTGGGATGTGTTTGTCTATGATCAACAAACCGACGGGATCGAAATGGTGAGTCTCTCATCCTCCGGTCAAGCGGCGAATGGCAGCAGCAGCCATCATGACATTAGCGCGGATGGACGGTTTATCGCGTTTGAGTCGAACGCAAATAACCTTGTGTCGGAGGATCGTAACGGGGTGTCGGATATTTTTGTGCATGATCGGGAGACGAAACGAACGATTCGCGTCAGTGTGCCAAGTGTGGATTTTTAGCAATTCGACCCTGACAGGTTACAATAGACATCACACACGTAAACTGGATCCGTTGAGGCTGACATTTTATGTATTCCTTAGAAGTGAACACCCGTCAACCCAAGCTCACCGCCCGTCTAACTCCGCTATTATTGGTGCATGGGGCTTGGCATGGCGCATGGTGTTGGGAAGAACATTTTGCGCCGTATTTTGCCAATCGTGGTTACGGTGTCACCACCCTGAGTTATCGGGGGCATGGCAAAAGCGACGGCCGTCAACACATGCGCCGACATAGCGTGATGGATTATGTGGCGGACGTGGCCTATGTCGCTCAACAGATCGAACGGGAGCGCGGGGTGCGTCCATTGGTAATCGGTCATTCCCTCGGTGGTTTTGTGACACAAAAGTACCTTGAGACCTATGAGGCCCCCGCCGCGATTTTAGTAGCCCCTGTTCCAGTGACCGGGTTCTTTTGGGGATCCTTGCGACTTGGACGGCGGCATCCGGGCGCATTTCTTAAGACGATGGCCTTGTTTGATCCGACCTATCTCTTGAATACCCCCGATTTATTACATGATCTCTGTTTTTCGGATGACATGCCACGCGATCAAGTGGACAAATATAGCCTATTGATCGGCCCCGAAGCCTTTCGGGCCGCGATCGATGCGATCTTATGGGTGCGTCCGAACATCGACGCGATCAAAGGCAAACAACCGCTCTTGGTGATCGCGGCGGAAAACGATCGGATCTTCACCGTAGACGAGGAACGCCGTACTGCGGAATCGTATGGCGCGCAATTTGAGATCATGCCCAAGATGGCGCATGATCTGATGTTAGATCGCGGTTGGGAGCGCGTCGCTGATACGATCTTCACTTGGCTCACCGTGCAAGGCATTTGATCTCCGATGAGTGAAATTCGCCTGATCGGGTTAACTCGCGATAACATGCGCGCTGCCGCACAAATTTATGTTGCGATCTGGGGTGGGCAGGTGGAGGAATTGCTGGGATTTTTTCAGCGTAACCCGTCCCGTCCCCATTATTATGGTTTGCTGGCAGTGATCGATCAACAGATCGTCGGTATGGGTTTCGGCGCGCAATCGTTAGCGGGGGATTGGTGGCATGATGCTGTGGCCGCCCGCGTCGGCAAAGCCCATCCCGCGTTACAATCCGCTTGGACATTGATTGAATTAGGGGTGATCAAGTCCTATCGCGATCACGGGATCGGATCGCATCTGCTTAGCCGCCTGATCGATCAGGTCAATTTGCCGAATTTTTTACTCTCAACCCATGTCCGTAACGGTGATGCACAGCGCTTTTATCGGCGGCATGGTTGGCAAGTTTTGCATCCCGGTTTTATCTTTCCGTCTGGAATCGAACCCTATATGATCATGAATTACCGAAAGGATACGCATTCATGAGCCGTCAAAATTCAATCGCCCGTTTAGAGACTTTCCCCGCCCGTTTTCGCGATCTGGTCACACCGTTGTCCCCTGAAGACTTGGCTAAACGGCTTCCCGGTGAATGGAGCGTGTTACAGATTATTCATCATGTGGCCGATTCGCACATCAACGCGATGCTGCGCTTCAAAAAGCCATTGACTGAAGACCGCCCGAATTTGCCGAACTACGATCAAGATGCGTTCGCCCTCTTGGGGGATTACGATGCGCCGATCAGTTGGACATTGCAGATTTTAGAAGGGATTCATGCTCGTTTAGTCCGTTTATTAGAGAGTTTGAGCGAAGAACAATGGCAACGCACAGGGCTTCATCCCAGTTGGGGTGAGGTGACGGTGGAAGAATTGGCGCAGCGTTATGCCGATCACGGGGATAATCACATTG
Source organism: Anaerolineae bacterium (assembly GCA_025454525.1). Lineage (GTDB taxonomy): Bacteria > Chloroflexota > Anaerolineae > Aggregatilineales > Phototrophicaceae > JALOOG01. The sequence continues at coordinate 25,381 of JALOOG010000043.1, forward strand.
AGCAGATTCAGCGCACGTTAGCCAATGCCTAATCGGTGAGGGGGATCATCTGAAATAAGATGACCCCCTAATGACGTTGATTTACTCCGCGCCTAACAATTGACGGGCGTTTTCGATGTAACTCAATGATTGATGACGGAAATAGGTGTTATACAATTCAGCGTAATGGCCATTTTGACGCATCAGTTGATCATGGCTGCCTTGTTCGATGATCTCACCGCCTTTTAACACGATGATACGATCAGCACTCTGCACTGTGCTAAGCCGATGCGCGATCAAGATCGAAGTGGATTGCGCGAGGATCATCTCTAGCGCCTCTTGGATCTGAGTTTCGGTGAAGGGATCAACGCTTGCGGTCGCTTCATCCAAGATAAAAATTGACGGTTTTTGCAACAACACACGTACCAACGCCACCAATTGCCGTTGACCCATGCTTAACCGTGCGCCGCGCTCCCCAACATCACTATAGAGGCCTTCTGGCAAGGTCTCTAACCATTCCCCGCCGCCGATGCTATTGGCAATTTGGGCGATCTCTTGATCACTGGCATCAGGACGACTATAACGGATATTTTCTAAGATCGTCCCGCTAAACAAGAAGGGTTGTTGCGGCACGATGCCCAACTTGGCACGGTAGGTCTGCAAATTAAGGGAGCGAATGTCCTCTCCGTCGATCAAGATCTGTCCCCCCTGAAATTCATAAAAGCGGGTGATCAATTTTGCGATCGTGCTTTTGCCCGCGCCCGTATGCCCAACAAACGCCACACTTTCGCCGGGGTGGATCGTCAAATTGAAGTTTTTCAGGATCGGTTGACCAGGGAGATATTCAAACGTCACATTTTTAAACTCAATCAACCCGTTCAATTTGTTCACTGGACGCGAGTCGAATTGTTTCACTGTGTTTTCGGCATCGATCAAGGCGAAAATCCGCTCTGTGGAGCTAAGCGCCTGTTGGAATTGACTCCAAAAGGCGGAGAGGTTGATAAACGGAAACCAGAAGCGATCCACCGCTTGCACAAACAAATACCATGCACCCACTTGGATCGCACCGACGATCACTTGTTGTGCGCTGAAATAGGTGACGATCGCGACCGCGATTCCGGCTAGTGCGTTTAACACCGGAAAGATCAACGCTAACACGAATCCCCGCCGCATGTTGATGTGATACGACTGGACGTTAACCTTGATAAATTCATCGTAGATCATCGCTTCACGCCGGAAGTTTTTAGCGACACTGATTCCAGTCACACTCTCTTGGATCTGATCGTTGACTTCGGCCATTGCCCGCGATCCTTGTCTGGTCACGCGCCGCGCCAGATTACGGAAGATCACCGCCGCCGAAACGCTTAAGGGGGTGGTCAATAACAACACGATCGTGAGCGTCACCGATTGATTCAGCAAGACGATCAATAAGATCACCAGTGAGATCAATTGTGACAAGACATCACTGGCGATCAACACCACTTCGCCAAAATCTTGGGTATCGGTGGTGATCCGACTGACGATCTTGCCGGATTTATTGGTGTCATAAAAGGCGAGATCGCGCTCCACCGCCGCTTTAAACGCATCTTCACGCATCCCCGCCACTACATAACCCAGAATGTAACTGGTAAATTGGCGGCGAATCCAGTTCGCGCCATAGTAGAAAAAGGAACTTAAGATCAACGCGGCAAGGATCAACCCTAAGCTATCACCGCTGTTAGGGGGTGCCAACGCTTCGATCCCTTGTGCGAACCAGATCGGTTGTACCGCGCTAAAGACCGATAACCCGATCAAGGTGATCATGATATAGATCAATTCGCGGCGATATTTGCCAAAATACGCGGCGATCCGGCGGATCAAATACCAATCGGTGTATTGCCGATCATATTTGTCCTCGTGTAAGCCATACATAAACGCCATATTAGGTCACTTTCGTTTTGTTGGATAACCAAGTTTACGTTCAGGATCGGGTGATGCGCCGTTTTTGAGCCAAAGATTCACGGCCGGTTGACGAGTGGGATTTTCCCAGAGGATCTCTTTAAGCGCGGGAGCCTGTTGGCAAAGTTGGCTAAATGGTTCGCGTGCCGTTTCATCACAAGAGATAATCGTTTGATCGGTCGCTTGTGCGGCCTCAATCAGATGCACATCATCCTGCATGATCCGTTGATAATGAGAGGCAGCTTGGATCAGTTGGCGTAATTCATCATCGCGAATCACTTCATCTGTGAGCCATACGATTTTAGCGCGGCGAAATTGTGTATACCAACGTTTCGCAATGGCGATCCGCGCTGCTTTCACCGGATCGGGATCGTGCCATTCCTCATAAATGGCGTTGGTCATCACCGGGACAAAGCCCTCTTTGAGAAAGGTCTTAAGAAAATCCCGACACCGAGTCGCGTTTACATTTTTGGAGTCACCCGCAGTCATCGCCACTGACGCATCAATCACCATGCGCTTTTTATCCGTCATGAGGGGTTTCTTCCCGTGCGAAATGGTGTTGATCGACCACATCTAAATAGTCGCTATCCGCTTCCATCTTCACCATTGAAAAATCTTCCGGCCAATCGCCATACGCGCCTTCTGCATCTAATTCGCGGGTGGTGATCTTGGACATGCCATCTTGATCACGCTCAAACCAATGTAAGATCACCTGATCTGGGGCGATGGCTTGTTTAGCGACTTGCGTCTGAATGCCTAGGAGTAAAATATCGCTATGGGTTTCGATCACCACCCGAACGCCACGTTTCGCGGCCTCCGCTAAAAACTCTGCCAGTTGATGTTGTGCGCGGGGATGTAAATGCAATTCCGGTTGTTCGATATAGACCAATTGCCCCGGTTCAGCGATTAACAGCGCCACTAAGATCGGCAAGACTTGCGAGACTCCGACTCCTACATCGGCGATGTTGACCAATTGATCATCGTCTTGATTTAGGCTGCGGCTGATCAAAATTTCGATCTCTACATCATATTTAAATTGCGTTTTGATCGCTTTGGCAATGCCTAAACGGGTCAACCATGCGATCAAGGTCGCAAGGGGTGAGGTGTCAGGGTGGTTTGTCCACTCATGTAAAATACTCGCGATGTAATCTTCAAATGGGCCTAAGAAATTCCTATCTTCAATTGAAGTATTGGGATAACTCCGTTGGGCCTTGCTTCGCAATGCCGGAAGATGAAAAAAATACAGGGTGTAGGTTTTAAATTCCGTAACAGGATAATTTAACAATGAGGTATCGTTGAAAGTCATGTTCTCAAACAATGAACCATCTGGCATTACGGACTCAACACCTATGTTTAAAAAGCATTTGTAACGTGTAACTTTTAATCTTGGATATATGTCTAATCTGCTTATGTTGGCAATTGAATCTAGGAATGGTTTAAAATCAAAGGGAAATTGAGGCTGAATTTCTTCATGCGACATATTCGGGTATAATCGAATATGAGCATTTTCGCCGATATACTCCGACATTATGATGATCGTCTCGTTATCTCTATAGCCGTATTCAAGCGAGAGTTGTTCCTCACCGTTAAATTCAAGCTGTACTCCGAAGCTCCGTTGTTCACCCATCGGCAGCGATAACAGCGTATTAAAGCTATCAAAGGCAACGTGTTCGCCTTTGAGTCGCAACGCTCCGTAATTGGTATCGGTCTCTTGTGTCTGTTTCATCAACAACAACGGCTGCATGATGCTAGACTTGCCAGAGCTATTCGCACCCGCCAAGATCGTCAAGGGACGGATCGCGATCGATCCTTCC
>JALOOG010000005.1 GCA_025454525.1 Anaerolineae bacterium
GGATGGCTTGTACAGAGCAGAGAGAAAAAATGTTTTTAAAGAACCGCTATTTTTTTGGGTTGCTCTGTACGTGTCTCTTGTCTATAAGATACACCCGATCACCCCGATGAATCAAGCGCTTTTAGCCGAAGTTTAAATTTATTTTATGAAAACTTTAAATTTTACTATCAAGCAGTTCGCAAGTACTGATTATAATTAATAAAAATTACAGATATTTTAAATCTCACACTTGATTTAACTTCTGTTTACTTTTAAGATGGGGCTAATGTCTATGAATTTAAAGGAGTTAACAATGAAGTTTTCTATCAAGTTTCTGATTCTCACAATGCTTTTAGGTAGTCTGCTTACGCTGAATTTTTCAACAACCCTTGCTCAAGAACGTTCTCAAAATGATGAAGTTTTCATTTATAACCGTGAAGCAATGTCATGGGAAGATCTTCAACGCATTAAAGGAGATAGTGACCTACGTTGTATTCAACAGATTACAGAATTAACTACGCCAGAAAATCCACCTAATACTTTCTTGTGTTTTGACACACAAGTAGAGATAGATCAACAATATGCGTTGATGAAACCAGCAATTACAAATTACTATAATATATTAAATAACAGTGATAACCAAATTGATTTCGCGATTACAGGCACTTGGGCTGTGTATTCTCATGTTGGATATAGCGGTTTAATTAGCGAAATTCGTCCTTGTTCTGGTGTAGTACGCAATGCGTTTATTTATTCAGTGACTCATTGGAATAATCCAAACTTTAGTTTAGAAATTTACCCGCGTGCGGGTTTTAGAGGAATAGGTCGAATATATACTGTTCCTGATCATTCATATTGGTTAACCACTCCATTTCGTTCGGCGCGGGCTTATGCTCCAGGTGTCTACTGCATTTGAAGCTTTATCAATGAGTCGTAAGGGGAGTGAAAGATGAATCATAAAAGGTATATCCTCGTGTTGACCGCAATTTTTGTAATCGTGATGCTGTTTGTGATCAGCGGCGGGCGCGTCATACCACCTACAATGGTAAACTATTATGGACAAGTGATCACGGAAGATCAGGTTGCCATCAAATCACCCAATGGGATGTGCATCTCATACCGAATGTATCCATTAGAGGCGCTGTATGTTCATTGGACGTATCAAGCATCCTTGATCTGTTTTGATAGTATGCCCGAAGTAGATAATTGGATGCGATCGCAAGGGTTACTTGATTAATCTGCTCCCAAACAAAACACCCCACTGTTTAGGTGGGGTGTGGGATGGCTTGTACAGAGCAGAGAGACACCTTGTGAAAAAGGGAATTATCGATAATCACTTTGACCCCTTGAGACCCCATATTGTCTTTTGGATGTAACTTAAACGTTTATAAGCTTAACACAATATCGATAGGTGAGGGAGAAGCCTTGTCTAAAATGGCGTTAAAGTGATGCTTATCTCCGCTTAAGTTCATACATTTTACACAGATACCACCCGCTGAAACGTGGCTAGATCCGCATTGCCCCCACTGATGACGATCACCGTCGGCCGATCGTCCAACGCGATCTGACCGCTTAACACCGCGCCCACCCCGACCGCGCCGCCCCCTTCAACCAACCAACCCTGCTCCGCGATCATCCAACGCATCGCGGACGCGATCGCGCTTTCAGACACCAACACGATCCGATCCACTAAAGCGCGGGTGATTGGGATCGTGATCGATCCGCTTTCAATGTCCCCAGACAACGCTTCGGCCAAAGTTTCGGCTTGATGTGGGAGATTTAGACCATAAAAAGCGTTATACAGCGCGGGAGAAGACTCCGCACCCACCCCGATCACTTCGGTCGCGGGGCGCAAATGTTTGATCGCGGTCGCGATCCCACTGATCAAGCCTCCGCCGCTGACACATACCAACACCCGCGCCACTTCCGGACATTGCGCGGTAATTTCTAAGCCGATCGTGCCGGCCCCGGCGATCACTTGTGGATCATTGTAAGCAGAGACAAAGGTATAGCCTAATTCGTGCGCTAAACGCAACGCTTCATTTTCCGCATCATCGTAACCGCTACCGAATAAGATCGCTTCTGCACCGTAACGCTCAACTCCGGCGATCTTACGGCGTGGCGTATGCGGGGGCATCAGGATTTTCGCCGGAATCCCGGCAATCGCGGCCGCATACGCGACTCCTTGTGCATGATTACCAGAAGAAGCGGTGACAATCCCGGCGGTAGGGCCTAAACTTAAGATCGCGTTCAATGCACCACGCACTTTAAACGAGTGCGTGCGTTGGGTATTCTCTAATTTAAGCGAGATCTGCGGGCCAAGTCCGGGCGCATCTTCTAACAAGGTATGTTGAACATACGGCGCGATTCGTGATTGTGCTGCTACAATAGCATCATAAGCGATCATCGGAGACTCCTGATCATGATTAAACGATGGCTGATTATCCTGTTCTTGCTCTTATGCGTGCAACTGCCGGCCGAGGCGGTCAGCTTGACCCCTGACGGTGTGATCTTCCGGTTAGATCAGCCTTATCAGGGCTTGATCACCGCCCGACAAGGCGGCATATCCGGCACCATTTGGTACGGTACACTCGCCGGAGTCGATTTTAGCAGTTTTGTCTTGACCGTCGCCCCCGATCAAACGATCCTTCAAGGTATCGTCACCTTACCGGGGCGGCGTTATCAGATCCACGGGACACAGCTCACATCGATCCCGCTCCTTGAAGCGACGATCCCCTTGATCCCGATGACGATCCCCCCGTCCACCCTACCACATTGGGATGATCCCAGTCGGATCGATCTATTGGTGTTATATACCCCCGCGGCGCGGGCAATCTTGGGTGGGACGCGCCGGAGTACGATTGCGGCGATCGAAAGCACGATCGCCAATACCAACCTAAGCTTTTATCATAGTGGCGTTCCCACCCGTTTAAACCTTGTCCATACCCGCGAAACATTTTACCTGGAGCAAGCCAACGGGGTGATCACCGCTGATCTGGATCACTTCATGGGGAAAAATGACGGCTTCATGGATGAGGCGCATTCATTACGCGATCAGCATCAAGCGGACTTGGTGATGTTGATCGCTGGTACTTGGTTTTCCACCTATCCAGGGATCGCGCCGATCCCCACGCCGCTGCATGAGTCCAAAGGGTTTAGCATCGTGGAAGCGCGGTTTTTGAGTACCGTCACCTTTGCCGAACAGGTCGGTTATCTGCTAGGTTTGACCGCGGATCCGGCGAATGCGACCACACCGCCGATGTATCCCACAGGTTACGGGTATCAAGATCCAACAGGCGCGTTTGTGACGATCATGGGAAAACGTACTGGTGGGGTGTGTCCGCCACAATTAAATGAAAATCTGTGTCCGATGATCGAACGGTGGTCGAATCCAGCTTTGAGTGTGAACGGACGACCTACGGGGGATGTGACTTCTAACAGCGCCTTAGCGATCCAAGAGGCGTTGATCACCGTAGCCAATTATCGAAGCGCTTTCACCGGAGTCGATCTCCTGCTCAACGGCGGTTTTGAGATCGACGCGGATAACGACCGTGTGCCGGATTTTTGGAGCGCATCAGCCATGACTCCGACGGATGGAGTCCACTGTGATCTCACGGCACGCACCGGACGCTGTGCCTTGACGATCGGTGCGGTGACATTGAGTCAGCGTGTCACCTTCGGGACGGCCGATCAAGATGATCAGATCACTTTGACAGGATACGCACAAGGGCAAAATGTGGCGGCCGGGGCCAGTCTACAATTGTTGGCGATCTATGCCAATGGGACGCGGGCGCGGATCACCCTACCGATCGCGATCGGCACAACCCCCTATCAAAAATTAGAGGGAACGCTCACCCTCATCGGGCCGGTGAGCGCCCTGATTGTACGGGTGATCGGGGCCGGCGGTCAGGTGACATTAGACGATCTAAGCGTGAAAGTTGAGGCACGGTGATGATCAAGATGCGGCGGTGGGTGTATCTACTGTTATTCGGGATGATCGGCGCGGGTTTGATGATCGGGATCGAAGCACAACCGGCCGGTTCTAATCGTCTGTTATTCGGTGAGGCGATCACCAGTCAAAGTGACTCCCGTCCCGCGCTGTTGGGAACAGAGCGGACGAGAATGGCCACAATTCAACCGGAGGCCTTACGGTTATCCGATGAATCACGGCATTTAGGGCGGGTGATCGATGATCCGGGCATCGTACTGAACTTGTTTGAAGATGTCACCTATACCGCCGTCAATACCATGATCGCAAGACGGGATCTCGGACGATCTGGTTACGTGTGGTACGGCACATTACGCGGGGTCGCTTATTCCAACATGGTGATGATCATCGGGGATGATGGATTACACAACATTCGGATCTTGCTCCCCGGCAAAATCTATTATGTAGACTTGATCGGCGGTGAGGCTTATCGGATTAGTGAGTTGATCACCGATGGAGTGCGACAAGAAGGCCTCCCGGATTATGCGGAGGTGAACGTGACTCAACCGATGATGATCGGGCCGCGATCGGATGACGGCAGTTTGATCGATGTGATGGTGGTCTATACGCCCGCGGCCGTGGCGATGTTAGGCAGTGTGGCCAACCTTGAGATCGCGATCGAAGGCGCGATCGCCCTCACCAATTTAAGTTTTCAAAACAGCTTGATCACCCCGCGCTTACGTCTTGTCCACATGGCCCAAGTCAACTATACCGAACGTCCCGAAACCGGCACCGATCTAGACGAATTGACCAATCTAGACGGCCAAATGGATGAAATTCACGTATGGCGCGATACCTATCGGGCCGATCTGGTGGCCTTAGTCCCCGGTACACCCGTCGCCCAACGCAATTATTGTGGGATCGCCTGGTTGCCTAACCAACCTGATCCCGACTTCGGCTTTAGCATCACCGAGGCATTGTGCATCGTGGATATTACATTTGCCCATGAGGTCGGGCATAACATGGGCAGCGCCCATGACCGAGCGAACGGTGGGACAGGGCGCACCACTTACGCTTATGGGTATCAAGATCCCGCGAATCCGATCGGATCGGATTGGGCGGATTTTGTGACGATCATGGCCTATAGCAGTCACCCACAAAACACCCATTGCCCACAACGCTATCAACCGGGGGTTTGTCCGGCGATCTTGTGGTGGTCGAATCCGAATCAGACGTTTAACGGGAGTCCCTTAGGGATCAATGACGCGCTGCCGAACGGTACGAATAACACTCGCTCACTAAATGAAGCAGCGTTAGCTGTGGCCAATTACCGGATCTCATTGGACGGCGGCACGACTCCCACCGAAACCCCGGTGATCACCCCCACCAATACCCCTTATCTGATCGGCACAGCGACTCCGACTCCGCTGCCGGGCGGGGATCTCTTGCTGAATGGTGGGTTTGAAATTGATGCCGATCTAGATGCGATCCCCGACGGGTGGAATTTACGCGGGCGGACACAACGAGTCTGTAACACGATCGATCAAGTGATCACCCCTTACGGGATGTGTAGTTTGATCTTACGTGGCGGCACGACTCCCGGCATAAATACGCGGGCAAGTCAGACGATCGCAACGTTACGGCCACAAGCGGGGCAAACGATCAACCTTAGCGCCCAGATCAACGCGCAAAATATCGCTACAGGCGCGTCGCTGATGCTTACTGTCACCTACTTGAACCCGATCACACCGATCAGCACGCTCACATTGCCCTTGAATGTCGGGACGTATGAGGCCAACGGATCGCTCACCCTAAACGGGCAAGTCGCACGGTTGCGCCTCACGGTCGAATATCGTGGTGCAACGGGACGGATCTATGTGGATGAGGTACGGGTGCGGTGGTTGCCATAACAAGGGGGGATCGCGATCACCCCCCGATTTAGCGTTAGAGTTTGCTCAACAGGCTGGTGACAAATTCTTCATCAATGAAGGTGCCTTTTTGCAACAGCATATCAACTTGGCTGTAGAGTTGATCACGTTCGCGGACGGTGAGTTCTTTGGCCGTGATCACCACGATCGGGATGTCATGGAGTTCTTGCGTGTTCTTCATGGTTTCGATCACGGTGAAGCCGTCCACACCGGGCATCATCAGATCGGTGATGACGAGGTGCGGAGTCCAAGCGCGGATCAAGTCAATGCCCGCCGCGCCATTATACGCGAGTCGGACTTCAACCTCCGGACGCGATTGGATGATCCGACTGATCAGGCGGGCGGCGGCCTCGTTATCTTCGATCACCACCACGCGCTTTTTATGGGGCGAGTCGCCTAAATCCACTTTTTCTAGCGCGCTCACCAGATGCTCCGTGGGGACTTTAGGCGCAGGCGCGACATTTGAGAGATCCACCAGCTTTTGCCACTGTTCCCCTAAGATCGTCTTTTCGACAGGCATCGTATGGCCAGAGCAGTTCACCACGACCACATCATCCGGTCGGATCACCCCCATGCGAACCAATTTAAACAGTCCGGCAAAGGTGACTCCGGTTGCAGGTTCCACGGATAAGCCTTCATTACGGGCCAAAATGCGGATCGCATTAAAGGCCTCTTCATCACTGGCAGAGGCAAAATGCCCACCATATTGTTCTGTGTAATCGTAGAGCAGTTCATAAGCGCGTCCGGGGTTGCCAGTGGCTAAGGTAGCGATGATCGTGCGTGGGTCTTCTACCGGAGTCGCGACTCGTTGTTTACGCTCAAAGGCCTCTACCATCGGCGCACAACCCGATGATTGAATAATGCCCAAGGCCGGCATCGCATCGATCAAGCCAAAATCGTACATCTCACGAAACCCTTTGCCCACGCCGATCGGCCCCATGCCGCCGCTTACCCCTTGGATAAACCAATCAGGGGCGCGCCAAGGGGTGCCACCGCCTAACGCTTGGGCGAGTTGTTCGCCGATCTCATATGCCATGGTTTTCATCGCTTCGATCGCGGCCACGCTCTTGATCCCGCGATCTAAAAATACGCCTTTGGTTTGAGCGAATTGGGCCGCTAACACTTTCGTTTGATCATAATTGCCGGTGGTTTTGATGATCTCCGCGCCATATAATGCCGCTTCACGCATCTTATCGTTAGGGGTCAAACTAGGGAAAAATGCCCATAATTTGATGCCAGCCCGCGCACCATAAGCCGCGTAAGCGATCGCCACGTTGCCCGTACTTGCGACCACCACCTCATTGACATCCATCTCTTTAAGGGCGGAGATTGCGACGGTGGCTTGACGGTCTTTGAAGCTACCCGTGGGGCCTTGGCGCTCATCTTTGATATAGAGATGTTTAAGGCCTAAACTTGCACCTAAGGCATCGGCCTTGATCAGCGGGGTTTGTCCTTCACCCAAGCTGACAATGTGATCGGTGTTGTAGAGTGGAAGAACTTCATGATAACGCCATAAGCTACGCCCCCGTTGGGGTAATTGTGCTAACCACGTTTGCACATCAAAATGGTTAAAGTCGTAACGCGCTTCTACGATCACCTCACCACAAGCAGGGCAGGCCCCACTAAAATCGCGTAACTCGGTCATCGTATGGCAATAGGTACACTCTAAAACGATCCGTTTCTTGTTCATATAACGATACGTTCTCATGGGTTAAAAGGGTGACTGCCATTATAGCGTCACCCTCGCTTAGTGGGTAGCTTCGGTTATTCGGATTCGTCACCCGATAATTCTTTTTGCACCTGATCAAGGAAGTGTTGAAATTCTTCTTCGCTGATGTCGGTCTTTTGTAAGACACGGATATTCTTCAGTTGATCTTGTTCTTCTGGGTTAAAGCCCAGATCCCCCGTGACCACCAACACCGGAATCGCGGAAGTCTCCGGATTGGATCGCAATTCATTTAAGACCGCGAATCCATCCATTTCCGGCATACGTAAATCTAAGATCACCAGATCCGGCCGACGACGGGCCACTAACGAGATCCCTTCATTGCCATTGTTGGCATAGAAGATCCGGTAGCGTCCATGTTGATCCAACAATTGGGAGAGCAGGCGAATCGCGTCCGGTTGATCGTCAATGATCAAGATACGTTCGGTGTTGCTCTCTTTTTCTGCCGCTAAGGCCGCTTTGGTCAAATCATCTGGCGCGAACGGCCGCTGGATAAAGGTATGTGCGCCCAATTGATAGGCGCGTTCGGACTCGCCACTTAAAGAAACGACGATAATCGGGATATCAAAGGTATCATCACGATCTTTAAGGCGCTTGAGGATGTCCCAACCCATCCCTTTTGCGAAATTCACATCCATCACGATCAAGGTGGGACGGAGACCACTGGCCATCGCTTCCGCTTCTAACACAATCGACGCGGTGAGGACTTCAAAACCTTCCCGTTGCAAGGCCCGACGGAATTGATCCACCATTTCTGGGCTATCTTCGATCAACAACACTTGACGTTTCAGCGTCATCAAACGCGGGTTGGTCTTGGTGATCTTGGTGGTCAAACGTGGGATACTGCGCGTTTCATGAGTCGGCTTGGTGCTAGGACGCACTTCCTCGATCGGTGCTACCGTGCTAGGTTCACTCGGTTTCACTTCGGCCGGTTCAGTGGGAATCGTGATGCTAAAGGTCGATCCAAGGTTCACCACCGACTGCACGCTCATTGAACCGCCTTGCATTTCGATCAACGAACGGGCGATCGGTAAACCTAAACCTGTACCGCCGGCCGTGCGTGTTAACGACGAATCCACTTGACGGAACGCCTCAAACAACAAGGGGATGTCACTTTCGGCGATCCCGATGCCCGTATCGATCACATCCACTTGGATATATTGGCGATGCGTCTTGGAGTCCTGAATCGGATAAACGCGGATCGTCACCGAACCTTCGGTGGTGAATTTCGACGCATTTGAGACCAGATTTAACAACACTTGACGGGTACGGAATTCGTCGCCATATGCACGCGGCAAAGTTTGGGCCATCTCTAACAGTAAGTTGATCCGCTTATCCTTGATCAACCCCATCCCGATCGATCGCACCCCTTCGATCACCGGCTTGACATCAAAGTAGGCCATCTTCAGATCCATCTTACCCGCGGCGATCTTCGCTTGATCCAAAATATCGTTGATCAACGAGAGCAAATGCTGCCCGCTGTTATAGATCGTGGTGAGGTCTTGCTCTTGCATTTCGGTCAACGGGCCGTCAATGCCTTTGAGCATCACGCGACTAAACCCGATGATCGAATTTAATGGCGTGCGTAACTCATGGCTCATGTTGGCCAAAAAGTCACTCTTGATCCGATCCAATTCTCGTAACTCTTGGTTGGCGTTTCTCAAACGTTCTAAGAATTGCGCGCTCTGAATGATCGCGGTGATCGAACCGGAGAGCGTGATCAACAATTGCAGATCGTCCTCGTTATACGCGGCCGGGCGCTCACTTTCTAAGACCATCAACCCGACCAACTCACCCGCCGAGGTCATCGGCACTAAGATCACCGAATGGGTGGATTGTACCACCGGAAGATAGTTGGGCGCGGTCGATAGATCATCCAAGATCATCGCCTGTTGTTTGCGTGCCACTTCGCTGATCAACCGATCCGATGTGTTGAGATCTACATTTTCGATCTCGCTAAGCGGTTGAGGTTCAGCGCTTTTCATGGTGACGGCGTTGAGCATCACGTACTTATTCTCTTGCAGATCGCGATATTCCCGTTTGAGGTAGATGATCACCGCGTGCGCGCTGCGGGCCGAATAGAGTGTATCGGCCACGCTTTCGAGGGTTTCCTCTAAGGTATTTGAGGCGGCCGCTAAGGTGGTGACTTGGAATAAGAAGCTCATGCGATCCGCTTGAGCTTGTGCGTCTTGATAGAGACGGGCGTTTTCGATCGCGATCGCGATCTGGCCGGCGAGTGTGGTCAACGCTGCCACATCATCCGTAGTAAAGAAGTTGGGTTGATTAGATTGGACATCCAACGCGCCGATCACTTGGTCTTTAATCACCAATGGGAGCGCCATTTCAGAGCGGGTCAACGGCAAATACGGATTCGGCTTGTGGACAACGGTCGCATCAGCGGTATCAAGCGCGATCGTCGGTTTACCGGTGGCTGTTACCGTGCCGATCACCGACTCCGATCCTTTAGCCAATTTGTGATTGATCGCCAGCAATTTTTGACCCGCTTCCCCCGTGCTGGCACGCACCACCGCGTATTGATCCTCCTGATCCATCAGGAACACTTGGACATGATCATAACCGAACGATGACTTGATCAAATCTACCACTTCCGGCAACAGTTGATTCAGATCTAACAATTTTCCGGTGTTATTGCTGATCTCGGCCGAAAGTTGCAGTTGACGGGCGCGGCGTTCCGTCTGACGTAACAAGAACGACGCTTCCATCGAAAGCGAGGCTTGTTCACCGAACGACTGATAGATCCGCAACTCACGCACGCTGTATTGATGCGAATTGCGTGAACTAATCCACAGCGCGCCGATGCTACGATTCGGCACCCGTAACGGGATGATCACCACCGATCCGGTACCTAGGCTTTGGATGCCTAAGCGTTCGACATCGGTGATCGTGGGGTCATTTTCGACATCGCCAATCGTCGAGACATTCGGTGAGGACAAGAAGCGCCAACCGGGGAATTGTTGTCGTGTCAACATGACCCCTTCAAGGTTGATCGTGTTGTCTTGTGTCCAATTGGCCATGATCTCCACTACCGCGTATTCCGAGTCCCATTCGCGGTCATTTAAGATCGCGATAAACACTTGATCGATGTGCGGTTGGATCAAAAAGTCCACCACTACGTTGAGAATCTCGGCGGGGGTGGTCGCTTCAAACAGGTTACGCCCGGCTTGATACAAGATCGTGGTCTCCTCTAGCGTGCTTTGGATCTCTTGCACCAAGACGATATTATCCAACACCACGGAGATGCTATCCGAAAGGGTGTTGATATACCGGATCTCCGAGTCGGTGAAGTGATGCGGATCTTGATAGGCAACCATCAACGTTCCGGCGTTAGCATCTTTCACGCGCAAGCTAATCGCGGCCAATGCGCCGACTTGACCTTGCCCGGCCGCTAAAATATCGCGCTCTAAGGCGTTCGGGAGTTGTAATTGAGTGAGGTCATCCAAAAATACCCCGCGCCCGATCAAGTTATACCGTGTCAAGGCGGCGCTTAACAGTTGGCTCACCTCGCCGCCTTGGCGGATCAAGTCTCGGCGGCTAAACAGATTTTCAACCATAAAGACGGCGTAAAAATCGGGGTTTAGCGTGGTGATCGCGGTTTGAATCACGTTGATCAATTGATCAAGATCGCGCACGCGGCTAAGCGAAGTGGTGGCGTTATAAAGTGCGTTGGTTTCTTCCAAAGCGAGACGGGTACTCCGGATCAAGTAACGGTTATCGATTGCAGTAGAGGCAACTTCACCCAACTGGGTTAAAATGCGCTCTTGTTCGGCGCTAAAGTTGGCATCCGCAAGCACCGTAACCAACCATCCCAACGGCAAGTTACGGGTGCGTGCGGTCATATTGACGATAAAGATCGCTTCGGCGTTAAATTCGTCTAATAACGTGCGCTGTTCCACTGTCAGACGAGAACTATTACTCCGTTGTAGGTTCACGGGTTTTTCTGGATTTAAGACCGCCTTGAAGGCCTCACTTAGGATCAGGGGTTGCAACATTTCGCGTTCCACACGGGGTTGTCCGGTGGTCTCATCCGCTAAGATGATGTAAGCATCGGTGGGTTGGATCATCGCCAATTGTACCAAGAGCGCGTCCAACACTTCGCTTAAGCTGTTCGATTCGGAGAGTTGACGTTGTGCCTCATAGATCGCCACGGTTTCGCGTAGATTTTCTTGGAGCGTGTTTTCAAGGCTACGTAAGTTGCTGATATTGGAGAAAGTCGCCACGATCGCGCTGATATGGCCTTGTGCGTCCACAATCGGAGCGGCGTTCACCAACAAATCGACCTGATAGTCCTCTCCCACCACGGCCACATCGTCTTGAAACGCCGAAAACCCTTGCTGTTGCGCCACCAACACGGGCAACTCATCATTGGGATAATTCAGATGTGTACCGGTACGGTAAAGGTGATAATTTTCTGCCGTGAAAGGTAAGGCTTGCGTCAACGCATTACCCAAGTAGTTTTTCGCCTGACCATTGGACAAGGTGGGACGCAAGGTGCGCGGATCTAATACCACGACCCCTGCGGGCAACGTTTCCAACACCGATTGTAGGGTCTGTTGCTCACTTTGGGCGCGTTGGAACAAGCGCAAGTTCTCTAACGCGATCGAAATTTGCGAGGCTAAGGTGTTCACCAAGCGTTCATCCGCCTCGTTGAGATCATCTCCATGCAGATCGCGCCCCATGGATAACGCGCCCAAAGTGGTATTCAGCACTTGGATCGGCGTAGAAATTGTCTTGCCGAAGATCTCGCGCAACATATCACGTTCACCGAATGGCAAATTGTACTCATCCAAGAATTTATCGGCATTGTTAAAGATCACCGTGCGTTGTGTGCGAAAGGCGATGACCGTGGGATTTTTGTCATAGATGTTAAACGAGATTCCCATGGTGCCGGGGGGGATTCCCGGAGCATTCGCCGATTTTACGTCTAACATCTTGGTTTGTTCGTTATAGAGTGTCACCATCCAACGGGTGTACTCACCTGCTTCGGCCACTTGCATCAACACTTGATCAAGGTTTTGATCAAAGTCGATCCCAACTTGATTCGCCAATTGAGCCGCTTGTGCTAACGCAAAAGAGCGTTGCGCCTCCACTTGGGCGCGTTGCGCTTCGTTTTGGGCATCCTCAAACAGTTGACGGTTTTCGACCGCTAACGTCACCTGATCCACCACTGCTTCAGCAAAGCGGATATACTGTTCATCAAAGTTACGGGGGCGATTGGTCTGCACGATCAACGCACCGAACCATTGTAAGCGCGATTGCACCGGAATGATCAGCGCGGAACGGGCGTGATTTTCGACTAACAGACGGGTGATCGCGTTGTCTGGGGTTTCGAGATTGTTAAAGTGCAATGTCCCGTTCGCTTCGGTTAACAGCGCGCCCAAGGGGAAGGTTTCACGCGGAAACACCGCATCCACTTCGATCGCCCAAGCATTTTGAGCATCGTTTGACCACATATAGACACAGTGCAATTCCGGCGCATCCGATCGGTAATCCGGGCGGGCCAACAATAACGCCACACTGATCAAGTGATCAAACAGGTTCATCTGTAAGAAGGGCCGCACCAAATGTTCAGTAGCGGCCTCATAGACCGCCCGTGAGTCTTGGGCGCTAGAGATCGCACGGCTGGCAATATACAGACGACGGGTTTCATCAAGCGCGTTTTCGGTTCGTTGCAACAATCGGCGATTTTCAAGCTGGGTACTCATCTGTCCGGTAAGCGCTTGATACACCTCAAAATCTTCAGGGAGCAGATCATCCATAGACGTGGACATCACCGAGAAGATCGCGATCGGTTGGTTCGCGCTGAACAACGGGAACATCGCCATGTAACGATAACCTTGTGCGCGCATCCAAATCAATGGAGCCGGCACTTTTGTTAAACTAGGGGTATCATCGCGCCAGATCACCGCTTGACGTGAACGCATCGGTGAATCCGCAGCGATCTGGATCGGGTTGACGATGTTTTTCTCTTCAACGATCTTTCCGTGCGCTTCGGCCACGATCCGCTCTTGTGTCGGCCAGCCCAATTCGTCTAATTCACCTTCTAACAGCGCCAACCGAAAATCTAACGTTGGATTGGCGTTGGTTGCGACCACCGAGTACACCAGATCCTTAAAGCTTTGCATCGTGTTGATGATCCGACTCGCCGCATACAAATTCTCGCTACGAGTACGGGCATCTTCGGTTTCTTCCAACAAACGACGGTTATCCACCGCAACCCCTGCTTGATCGATCAAAGCGGTGAAGATCCGGCCTTCCCGTTCCGAAAATTCACGCGGTTCACCGTATTCGATCATCATCAAGCCCGGCCATTCCCCGCGCACGTTTAACGGGATGATCACTAAGGAACGTGCGCCCATACGCCGGAAGACCAGTGGCAGCCCCGGGCCCGTGCCTAAACGATTGTCTTTGAGGGTATCGGTGATCAAAACCACTTGATTACTCGTGAGACGTTTTAACAACGGGTGATCTTTGATCGTCAAGTGCAGGCCGGTGAGATCGGCGTTATTTTCATCGCGTTCACCGATCGACAGATCGCTCACGATTCGCATGATCTCCGGCGTTTCAAAGTAATCATCAAATAACCAGATCTGCCCACCTTCTGCATCGGGGGCAACCGTGACGATCACCGCTTGTAAGATGTCTTTGAGCGCATTCGCTTCATTCAGATAGCGTTGTAATTGGTATAAGACCGACGTTTCCGCTAAGGAGATCTGGGTTTCTTGGAACAAGCGGGCGTTTTCGATCGCCATCGCCACCCGATCTGCGACCGCCCGTAACACCACTTGATCGCCTTCCGTGAAGAATTGCCCTTCATTTGAGGCGGCGCTCAACATCCCGATCACCTCACCACGCACGCTAATGGGTAAGGCAAGCCCCCCGCTGCCTTTATCGGCGGCGGGATCCCCTTCGGACATCTCATCTACGCTGACCAAGTTATAACGATAGGCCTTCGCCCGCAGTTGGGTTTCTTCGGTTTGTTCCCATGCTTGACGGGTGTATTGACGGTTAAGCGCCTCAATTTGCCGAATACGCTTGCTAGATTGGGTCATCAATTCAGAGGTATTGACTGCAATCGCGATCTGATCGGCCAACAAGAGATAAGTTGGCAGATCGCTTTCAGAAAAGGCGTTCGGAACACGGCTTTGGATGTCTAAGATGCCGATCGTCTGATTGTTGACGATTAACGGCAACCCCATTTCGGCACGGGTTTCAGATAACAGGGCATTGTAGCTATGGATCACGTTGGGATCGCGTGTATCGTTCACAATCAACGGTTTTCCCGTGGCGATCACTTGCCCGATCACCGAATTAGAGCCAATCAAGATCTTATGTTTCTGCTCAAGGAGTTTTTTACCCGCCTCACCCCGACTAGCGACCAAGACGGCATGAATATTCACATCGTCATTCAAGAACACTTGGGCATGATAAAAACCTAATTCGCGGCAGATCATCTCGATAGCGCGTTGCAACAGTTGTTGTAAATCAAACAGATTAGAAGTTTCGCGTCCAATCCGGGCGGCGATCTCAATATCACGCAAGCGTCGTGTGCGTTCTTCATTCACCTGTTCATTGAGTTGTCTGATCCGCTCCGAAGCTTGATTCATGGAGGTAATGATGCTCTCTAGGTCATCTTGTCCCACCAACGTTTGACGGGTTTGATCATTAGCCAATTGACGGGCCAACGTTTGCGCGGTCTCTAGGGGTTGTAGGCTTTCGTTGAGTCGTGTCTGTACGATCCCTTGCAACAGCATGAACCCACCGACCGCGCCCAAGATCACCAGCAGACTTAGGGCGTGTTGAACTTGGGTAGCCAACAAGACATTATCAACCAAGATCAAGCGCCAGGGAGACGGCGATAACACCGATGGGCGCAAGGTTTGCCCAGAGATCGTCAGGGTGTTATACCCTTGATTTTCCCATTCAGATCCCGCTGCCTCTAAAAATGACGCGAGGTGATCGAGATCAGGTGTTAACACTGAGCTTAAAATCACTTCATTGTCTTCGGTGATCACGTACATCTCACGGCCCGGTACAAAGGTGAGCAGGTCTTGATTGAGTCGATTGATGCTGTCATTCAAGGGGGCGATCGCGATCTCAAATTGTAAGATACCGCTCAAATCGCCGTTGTTTTGGAATAGCGGTTGATACAGGTAGATCACCGTCTCTAAGAAGCGATTTGGCAAAGGACGGCTAATCGTAGCCGGATAATTGCGATTTGGGTTAGTGGCGAGCAGAAAAGCCTCATCATTGGCTTGTTCTAAAGGACGGGTCTCTAGGCCTAGCGTCACCTCGTTATTTTGGTTGACCGCCTCCACCATGATCCGCCCTTCAAGGTTGATGAAGCGCACCGCTAACAATGATTGCGGCTGATTGCGGACTTGTTCGGTAAAACGGCGGGCGATCTCGGCGGAACTAATCCCTTGTGCGCGGTTGGCGATCGCCGTCGCATAAGCGTTCACCTCAAAATCACGCGCTAATTCCACCAACGTATAGATATTCTGCTCAAATTGCGATTGAACCGTGGCGTTAAGCGTCTCAAACGTGGCGGCCCGGTTACGGTAAAATTGATCAAACCCGCTGTATTGCAAGATAAAAATTGTGAGCAACGTCACCAAGATCAAGCTGATCACGATCACGGGGTTGATCCGCTTCATAATTTGTTGACGGAGTTTGGGAGTCTGGATCGAGTATCTCATCGCGGCACTTCTTCTTATTCTAAATCATCACTATAGTGGCCGTTAGTTTTGCTGGTGTTATGGGTTAGGTTAAGCCGGATGTTCACTTCTGGCAAACGCAAGGCCTGCCCCACTTCACGCACAGCGGTTTGTAAGATGTCGTCAATATCGGTTTGTCCGGTCAATTGTGAAGCGATGTAGTTCACGATCCGCTCCCGTTCGGTGGAGCGTTGGCTTTGTTGGAACAAGCGTGCATTGTCTAAGCTGATCGCGAGACGGCTCACCAATTCTTCGGCCAATTGCACCTTCTCGTAAGTGTAATCGGTTGAGCGGATCTCCCATTCCACCGCACCGAGTGTCTGGCCACGTAATTGGATCGGCACTGCAAACGGGATCGTATTTTGTGGGGTGATCTTGCCGATCTGGGTTTTGCCTTCCCAAATCGCTCGGTCATAAAGTTCTGTGCGTGTTTGATCTATCGGGAGGCCCGCGTTGGCAGTCAGTTGTTTAGCGCGATTGGCATACAGGTATTCTTGCCATGCGGCAAAGGTCTTTTCGCGGCCGGTAGCGGTGATCTCCTCCAAGCGGCGGATCGACTCTTCATACAATCGGGCGTTATCCAAGCTAATCGCGATCTGATCGGCCATCACCTGTAACAATTTGACTTGATCATCGCTAAAGCTGTTGTCTTGTTTGCTCTGTACGTCTAACGCGCCGATGATACGCTCTCCAACCCGCAAAGGGATCGCCAATTCGGAGCGCGTTTCCATCAAAAACTCGTTACGTTTATGCACTTCACTGCTGGTAATATCGCGCACGAGGGTAAGACGACCGTCTCCGGTCACTTGACCGATCACACTGGTACTCCCGATGGCGAGTCGATGTCCCCGCGCTAATAATTGTCGCCCGGCCTCTCCGGTGCTGGCACGCAACACCGCGTAGATCCCCTCGCTATCGTTTAAAAAGATCTGCGCGTGATAGATATTCGGGAATTGTTGCACGATCAAATTGACCACATTATCCATCAATTTTTGGAGATCGCGTTCGGTGGACGCGGCGCGGCTGACTTCTTGGGTCGCTTGCACATCTCGCACGCGGGCAGCGACATTTTCTTGTAAACCGGCGATCGTCTCACGGATCTGTTCACGCACGCTCACTAAGGTTTGTGCCAATAACCCGATCTCATCTGTGCGAGAGCGGGATGCAAGCGGAGTCTCAAAATTTCCCCGGGCCACTTCTTGTAAGGCTAACCGCATCTCATTCAGCGGATTAGCGAGTAATGTCCCCAAAAAGGCCGCAAAAATCACCACCAACCCCACCAAAATCAAACTGATTAACAGACCGCCCTCGCTGATAAATTCTTGGAAAGGCGGTGAAAAGGTGATCTCTTCTAGAGTTTCGGTGATCAAGATCAAACGGGTATTCGGGATCGTAGCGTAATGGGTGGTAAATTGATCGTCAGCGATGGCAGCGGTCGTAACGCGGGTTTGTCCGGTCAACCCTTGTTGAATAAACGGATGACGGCGCGATTCTTCCGCAAGATCCATAAATTCTTCTGGGGCGATGATCAAATTATCCGCTGTCGTCAAATAACTATATACAGGGGCAAAGGTAGACAAGCTGATCAAGTTATTGATCAAAATTTGATCATTGTTGAGTGTCGCGATGATATAACCCGCTAAACGCCGATCCCCGTAGTAAACCACCTGCACAATATCGATAATGATCTGATCGTTTTCAGTGTAGATCACGATCCGCTGTGATTCATTTAACAAGCGTGCGCTTTGCCCGGCCAAATAGGACGGCGAATCAGAGAAATCGCGTCCGTCTAAGCGATTGGTGGATCGGGTGGTGATCGTATTGCCCATTACGACCCCATCGGCATTTAAGAAGCGCACATCGCGGTAAAAATTCGGTTCAACCAACCGATCAAAAAACAGGCTGATGATCTCTTGACGGGTGGAGCGATCGTTGCGACCTTCAAACAGGTTGATCAAGGTGCGCCGATAGCGCAAGTTTTCAGTAAGCGAATTGAGTAATTCGGTACTTTGGCGTAATGAGAAGGTGAGCCGCGCCAAGCGTTCTTCGCCCACCTGTTGCACATAACGTTCGGTGATGTTTTGATCACGAGTTTCCGCACTCCGTTGCAAGGTGATCAACACCAGCAACACCGGAATCAAGGTCAAAAGCGCCAAAAAGAATAACAATTTGCTCTGAATTGACCAGTGATTGATATTTAGTAAGGTTCTCATATCAACATATCACTCCGTTCAGCGTCAGCCACTACGGACGGTTGCAGGTGGATGCGCGTGCTAATCGCGCCCAACGCTTCGTTAAAGCTGGCCGCGGCCACATTCATCACCGCCTCAACATTGGTCGCACTGATCAACAGGTTTGTGGCTTCATTGGCCTTGCGTTCGCGTTTCGCTTGGGCTTGGGTCTGCTCAAACAAGCGTTTATTTTCGAGTGCCAACGCCAAACGATCGGCCACAATTTGCGCTGTCTCCAGTTGACGCTCACTCAAAACCCGATCTTTCGGAAGGGTAAACGACATCGCGCCCAAAATCTCACCGCGTAGATTGATCGGCACATTGACGATCTTCAGATCGCCTTCATGGTTAATCTGGAGTGCGCCCGTCTCTAACACCGGACGCAACGAGGCAGGCAGATCGCCGGCGGCAATAAATTTTCCGTCATTTGCGAGGTTAAAGCCGAATAAGGCTTCTCCGCGCTGCCGCAAATACCCTTCCCATGAACTGCCCCCTACCAATTCGGAGCTAAGCTCTTGCAAACGTAAGCGGAGCGTATTGGTGATCTCCACTTGTTCGCGGATGTTTTGACGCAAGGCCGCATTTAACCGGAGGTTGGCAATCGTGGATGAAAGTCCCTCGCTTAATGCTTGTAACACGCGCAGATCTTCCGGTGTGATCATCTCGCGTTCGGTTTGAATATCCAACACCCCTAACAAACGCCCTTGCGCGATCAATGGTAAGGCGATCCCTAAGTAGGAAGATGTCCAAAAGTGAGAGCGGCGCAACTCCCCGCTATCCTCAACCGTTGCGATCACCAATTGACCTGTTTGTGCGGCCTCATCGATCAAACTGCCTTGGATCAAGCGCACATCCTGACTCCGATCCGAAGCCGCCCGTACCCCTAAACCGGCCCGCACACGCCGACTCAAGGTGCCGTCTGTGGCGATATAAAACACTTGGGCAAAGACATAATCCAATTCATCGCGGATAAACAAGATCGTCTCTGCATAAGCATCTTCTTCATCGGTCACAGTCAATTGTTGCAAAAAGCGATTGACCTTCTGTAACGAGTCGATCTCACGGCGATTTACGCGCACTGTGCGGATCGTGGTGCTGTTTAAGAACGATAACAAGACCATAGCAACCGATATTGTTAACAGAATCGTGATAAAATCAATATTGACGCGGTTGGCTGGGATCACCGGTTGAGTCAATTGGCTTTGGGAATAAGCGGCAAATAACAGAATCCCCAATAACAGCACCCACAGGTAAAACAGATAAACGGGGCGCTCAAACAGCGTTCCGGCCACAATAATCGGGATGATCAGCAAGATAAACGCGCTCCCGAACAAGCCGCTTAAGGCGATATTGCTCATGGCCAGCAACATCTCAAACAAGATCAACCAGATCGCGGTGGTCAAACGTCCGCTTTGGATCATCCAAAAGGCCCCCAAGGTGAAGATCGTGGCCAAGATGATCAACGGGAGCGCAAACTCATAGACAGCAGTTGATAAGATCAATTCGGGTGGGATCAAGAGGACGGATAAGACTAGGCCCGCCAATTGAAGCAAAAATAATACCCAATTGCTCACCAACAGCGTTTGAGCGCGTTGAATGTCCAAGGGATCGCGATAGCGATAACGGACGGTAAATAGAAAGCGCGGATCAAGATTATTCATGGGAAGGTTGACCGTTTGTCTCGACGTTACCTAAACGAATTGTACCCTGTTCTGCACCTAATGTCGCAAGCAATTCAGACATCGTAATCTTAAGTAGATCATCTACGGTTTGTGCGGATTGATACCGTTCTACAATTGAGCTGACGTATTGTTCTTGTGTGGCGGATTGTTGCACTTCCTCAAACAAGCGCACGTTATCCAAACTTACGGCCAAGTTTTGCGCGACCGATTGCACCATTTCCACCAGGTCATTTTCCCGTAAGGCCTCGGTGGTCACTTCGATCGCACCTAGCACTTCCCCGCGCAAGATAATCGGCACGGCCGTCGTTTTTTGTTCACCTTGTCGGTGTGTGATCGGGCGTAAGTCATCTACGGCCTGCCTCATGCCGTCTGACCACTGGACTTCAGTCGAAAGTCGGTTATTTTCTAAACGCACACCGACGATCGTCTCTTTGGTGTCAAGGTATTTATCCCACGCTTGACGGGTCAATTGACGGTTTAGGCGTTGGATCTCTCGTAGGTTGATCTGTGCCTCTAACAGCAAGCGTTTGTTATCTTCAACATTGATCGCTTGTTGACGGAAAGAGCGGGCGTTGCGGATCGCGCTACCAAGCAAGTTACTCATCACCTGTAACGCTTGAGTCTCAATGGCGGTGAAGACGTTGGGGCGCGTGCTTTGCACATCTAACGCGCCGATGATGCGTTCCCCGTCCACAATCGGCAAGGCCATTTCGGCCCGGGTGTTGGATAGTAACTCATTCGCCATGTGGATCACGTTTTGATCGGTATCGCGTACCACGATCACCTGTCCTAATTGGGTGACCCGGCCGATCACACTTTTTGACCCGACTTCCAATTTATGCCCGCGGATCAATAAACGTTGACCGATCTCCCCCGTGCTGGCGACCAGTCTCGCCCATTTGCGCTCATCATCCACCAAAAAGATCTGCACATGGTAAAACCCAAAACGCTCGCGGATCAAGTTGACGGCCCGCTCAAACAATTGATCCAAGTCCAGCACATTTGAGATCACTTGGCCGATCTCCGCCGTTGCTTGCAACAAGTTACTGGTTTGCACCGAAGTTTCTGTAATGCGTTCAGCGGTGGTCACAAAGAACCGTGTCGCAATACTCACGATCAACAACGCGCCGATCGAACCCGTGAGCAGAAACAAGCCGCCTAACGTTTCGATCAACAAGAGGTTGGTCAACAATCGCGCAAAGATGATCATATTTAGCGCAAAATAGATCAAGCGCGGTGAGATCCCAAATAAACGCGGGCTAAACGCGGCCGCTAAAGAAAGCAAAAGCGCCGCGCTTAAAAATTGGATGTAACCCTGCTCCGACACAATCAGATTAAATAACAAGATCGCCATGATCAAATTCGCGGCGATCGTATAACTCCGCCGTTGGATCAACAAACCTAACGCGCTAATGGTGACCTGTAAGATCAGCGCGATCAAGGTGGCGTTATTCGCGGTTTGTGCGAAGGCATAGAGGATCGCGATCTCTAACAATCCGCCGAACAGCGATAAGGTGAGTAGGATCGTCAAAAATCGTTGCCGTAAATCCACAATTGGATTCGAGGAGGTAGCCGCTCTTATTCCCATGATTCATGATCCTCTGTTTTGGCTACCGTAGCGGTCGGTTTACCTAAGTGAATCACGACTCGTCCGGCCTTGAGGGCTTCGCGCAAGCTCCGCGCCGCTTCAGAAAGAGTCGCGTCTACGCTATTGGTGGTCTGTAAGCGGGCGTTGATCTGATTCACGATCGCTTCACGTTGCGCCACGCGCTGACTTTCTTCCACGAGACGGGTATTTTCGGCCGCGAGTCCAAACCGCTCTCCCACGTCTTGGATCAGTTCAAAGTCCTCTGGGGTAAAGGTGCGCTCTGGGTCAAGTTCAAATTCCATTGCGCCGATGATCTGACCCCGCACGCGCAATGGCACGGCGATCACTTGGGCCTCTTGGGTGACTTCTTGGATCAGATGATTTTGTTGGGTGGCGCTTTGTAAGGCGTTCGTCCAATTGGCTTCACGGATCATCTGTTCCGTTTGATAATCGACCACCAATCCCAGTTGATCATCCAAGTTTTGGAAGTATTGGGCCCAAACATTGCCCGTTAAGCGCTGATTCAAACGCTCCACATCGCGTAATGTCTTGCGCGTTTGTTCCACTAACATATCGTTTTCGCGCAAGCGGCTTTCAGCGCGCTCAAATTGTTGCAGGTTGTCGATATTCAACGCGGTGTTATCGGCCAAAACTCGGAACAAACGTTTGATGTGATCCGCTTGGAAAACCTGTGGGCGCTCACTGATTAACTCAATTGTCCCCAAGATCTGATCGCCGATCTGAAGCGGGAAAAACGCCTCGGTAGCGGTGCGATCGCGAATATTTTCACTATTTTGGATCGTTTCGCGTCCGTTGAGCAACGCATCCGCTAACGCCCCGCTGATAGCATTCAACTTGATCGTAGACGGGTAAACTTGCCCCAAAATACTTAAACCGGAGTCGCCAAGGATGTCGACTTCTAAGCGATTGCCGTTGAGTAGATAGATGCGGGTGCGTTGCACAAAGTCAAATTGTGAGGTGATCTGTTGGGCTAAAGATTGCATCACCTCCCGTAGCGATCGCCGTTGCACCACCTGCTTAGACACCTCGCTTAAGATCAAATTCAACTGTTCACGTTCATCGATCGCTTCACCGATCTCTTGTGAAAGCGAGACTCGGAACAAACGTAAAAACAGCCAGATCATCAACACCCCGCCGAAAAGCTGATTCAGCATGGCGATCACCGTTTCGGCGTTTTCGACCGACAACAAAAACGGTTCTTTAAGCAAATAGGCGATCACCACCGTGAGCAGACTCAAGGCGGTACTGATCACCAACCCGCGTTGTTGATATAACAAGCTGGCCATCAGGATGAACAATAACAGCGAGTTTGTGCTAGACTGTAACAATGGCGAGGCGTAAATTTGTAAGGACACCCCGCTAACATACCACATGACCAACAAGGTCAATTTGCCAATGTTCAAATACCCGAAACGCACTGCCCCCACAATCAACACGGCGCAAAAGTAGATCGACCCGAACATAAATGTGACCAACGGATCGAGTTGACCATATTGGAGGACAGCGGTCAGCAAGGGCAAAAAACCACTCGGCGTATACCATTGGGGGACAGACAAGCCATAGAACGTATACAACACCAAGATCACCACCATCACCCCGTAGACCATGCGTGCCTCGCTACGGGCTAACTGGGTGGGATATTGTTTGATGTTTAACACTTGTTCACTAAGTCGCGCCAACATAAGCTCTGATTACTCCGTCTTGGGCGGTAAACTGGTTTGAGTGCCGAGTCGAATCCGCCCGCGTTTTGCCCCTAACGCCCGGCCTAACTCGCCCATCGTGACGTTTAAAATCCCGTCTAGATCGATCTGGCGTTGAAGTTGCGTGGTGATCTCGTTGACCAAGGCCTTACTCCGGGCGACTCGTTGGCTTTGGGTATAGGCCTCGGCATTTTCTAGCGCGCCGCCTAATTGTGATACCAATTGACGGAAGATCAATTGATCGGTCTCGCTATAGGCAAATGGTTTTAACGCGCTTACCTCTAAGATCCCAATTGCCATACCCCGTGTGAAAATCGGTAACGCTAACACCGATTCCATTTCGCGATCAAACAGGTGTTTCACCGCCGTTTGATCGGACATCACCGGAAGATAGACAAAACTCTCGCCTTGTGTGATCCGTTCAGCGGCGCTGCCTGTGAGGTCAATCGGACGGGAAACGGTGTTTAATTCCCCTTGGGTATAGGTCATCGCGAGTTGCGGCGTGCGTTGTTCAATCGGCAATAAGATCACAGCGACTTGATCGGCGGTGATGATCTTAGGGGTTTCTTGTACCACCGTGATCAACATCGACTCGACATCAAATTGGGTTTGTAAAGTTTGTCCAATCGTGGCTAAGCGTTGCAATTGAGCGGCTTGACGTTGAGCGGCCTGTAATTGGCGCAAGTTTTGTAAGCTGATGATCAATTGCGCGGTGATCGCACGGGCGGTATCCACCATTTCATTCGTAATCTGGCGTTCGGGGTTCAGAATATCCAACCCAACCGACCCGATCAATTGATTTTGCGCGTCGATCATCGGTAAGATCAACATGGAATAAATATTGAGCGCCGACATCATCGCTTTAGTTCCAGCGGAAATCCGCGAGTCCGTGGGAATATCGCGCAACAAAACGGGTTGCTTGGTTTGACGTAACAGACTTTGGATCTCGTCCTCACCTTCGATCTTAAACCCGACCATGCGATCATCGGTCAACGGATATTCGCTAACGACCGTGGAGGTTTTCCCGTCCGGGTTGATCATCGCCACACCCACATGATCGATCCGTAAGGCGGTGACTAACGCTTGGGCCGCATCATCGATCAAGATGCGTTCATCGCGGGTATTGATCATGCTAAGCGTCAATTGATTTAAGGTTTGTAAGATGCGAACTTGGTTGCCCAATTGCGCGGCGCTGTTACGGGTATCGCGCAACAAGCGTTGATTTTGTAACACGATCGTCAATTGATCGCGTAAAGCGCTGTACAGACGGCGTTGTGAGAGGTTAAACGCACGCGGTTTTGTGAATAACACCATGATCTGCTGTTTGACCTGATCGTATTCCATGATCGGGATCAACACTGCGCTCACGATCTTCGGCCCAGCTGCATCGTATAACTGGAACAACTGCACATAACGCCGATCGTTGATCTGTTCTAAAAACAGGATCTCTTGTGCATTTTTTTGAAGATCACCGCCGATCGCGCTCAACAGCTCCGTGCCGAGTGAGGGATGCAACGGGGTTTGTAAACGAACCGTCTTGCCTTCTGCATCGATCACCGAGTCGATTACAAAGGTGGTCAGTTGTTCGGTGATCAGGTCATACTCCAAGGCGTTTAAGGTGATCTGATACGCATCATTTGCGATCAGATCGTGGATCAACCGGAGTACCTCTAAGGGATCGGAGGCCCCCACTAGGGCATTATTGACATCATACAGGCGTAAAATTTCCTCAAACGATTGTTCCGCTTGTTCCAATAAGTAGCGATTTTCCAATGTGATCGCCATTTGATCGGATAACGTGCGTAAAGCCCGTAAGTTATTCGGCGCAATCTCAACCGGATGATCGGCCTTAAGTGTCACCAAGCCGATCAAGGTGCGCTTAGAGGAAAGCAACGGCAAACTCAAGCTAAATTTATCCGGGCTTTGTAGCACATCCCGCGTAGGTTGCAGATCGGGTGGGACGGGATAACTGATAATCGTGCCGGTGGTGCTATTGGCTTCAACCAAGGAGCCATCTACATCCAATTGCGCCACGATCCGCACATAATCGGGGGCTTCAGAGTCAATAATGCCAATTTCGGCCCGTTGATAGCTGGGATTGGTTAAGCGAGTAAGCGCGCTCAACATTTCCGCAGGGCCACTCGCACGATACACCGCGTTGCTGGTTTCATATTGCAAGGCCACGGAATTTAGTGTATCGGTGGTTTGATTGATCAAAAAGCGATTTTCCACCGCCACCGCGATCTGACTGGCAATCGCACGCAAGTGATCCCGTTGTAAGTCGGTGAGGGCGCTCAATTTAGAAGTCGCAAAAGCGACCACCCCTAATACCCGCGCTCCGACGCGCAATCCGATCCCGATATAACTGTTCATGCCGCGTGCTAAGAGCGTACTCACGTAATTGGGCATCAGTAACCGCCGATATTGCCGAATGTCGTCAATCACCAAGAGTTCATTATCGACAAAGGTCTTAAAAACTCCGGTTTTTTCTAACATTTCCGGGTCTAACGTATCGATCACATCGGGATGAGCGACCTCATCGCGGGTAGCGAGGGTGACGATGCGAATCGATTGCGGCGGTTCTTGCAGGGTGCTAGGCTCATTAAATAACATCAATGCGGCCAATTCGATCGCTTCTGGTAGATTGGCGATAATGGCCCGCATCATCTCATCGTAATCGTCCGCAGTGGAAACCGCTAGGTTGACATCCACCAATTGCGAGGCGATCGCGTAAGCGGTTTCGGATTCGGTGAACAATTGCCGCCCACGCAAACTCACACCGATCTGATCGGCCACGGTCGAAAACGCTTCCATTTCTTCATTCGACAGCGGGTACGCTTGTGAATGTAACAGGTTTAAAGTGCCGATCACCCGTTCATCGCTCCGAATCCCAAACAGCGCGCCCCATTGTAGCCCTTGTGCGTTCCACCAAACTTGTAACGCTTCGGGTTGTTGATCAACGTCGGTGATCAACGGCAAATTGCTAAACAAGCGGCTGATCTGCTCACCCGAAAATGGCGCGGGGTAACGAACAGAGGTCTCGATCATTATCACATCGTTCGCATCGCTTGCCCCGATGATCTGTTGGGTGGTGGGGACATCCCCAAAAGCGACGGGCGGCTCAAACAGGTGGATCGTCACCACTTTCAGTTGACGGGCTAAAGTATAGATGATCGCTTGGGCGACCGCCGAAGCATCTGAGGCCGCCACGACCAGACGATTCGCTAATAAGAGGTTATCGATCAATTGCCGCGATGATCGGGTTTGTTCCAAAAGTTGACGCACTTGGATCAGCGTTCCCATTTGTTCGGCGATGCTGATAAAGGCATTGGTCTCATCGCGTCCAAAGGCGATCTCTTCGCGATTCAAGATCACCAATACGGCCACGGTGCGCTCATTTAAGGTAATCGGAATGCAATAGTACGCTTTGATCCCGTTTTCGATCAACCATTGAGCCAGCTCAAGGCCGGCAATTTCTTCAACATTAGGCGTGATATTTTCGAGGAAAAATGCTTCGCCCTCTTTGATCTTAAGCCAAAATTCGCGTTTGAGTTCGTTTAACGGCACGACAAAATTTTCATTCCAACGATAAGACGCAAGTCGATTCGCACTCGCCAACACCCGCCAACCGCTCATTTCGCCTTGCGCGTCATATAAAATTTCGTTGATCGCTAAGAACCGACCCTTTTGCGGCAGCATGTGTTGAGCAATGATCCCGGCCATTTCGTCGAAATTTTGACCTGCGACCAATTCATTGATCGCCCGTTTTTGCCGTTCGCTGATCGCTTGCCGATAATCCGATTGTTCCGATACCTGCCCCAATTGGATCAACCCGGCCACTTGATCCGAAATACTCTGATAAGCTTCCATCTCGGTTTGTGCCAAAAACAGCGGATCGGCCGTGCTGTTGATCGAGATAAACCCCAACACATCATCGCGTGAGATCAACGGGAAGGAACAGATCCCCATCACCCCCACATTTTGTAGCCATTGGATCACATACGATGAGATCGAAGTTTCGCTATTGACATCGCTCACCAATGTGAAACGCCGCGCATAATAAATTTCGCTGGCTAACATCCCCATCTGTTCAACGGTAAAACCAGTAAGGCTTTGATCCGTATCAAAAGCGGCCTTACGATTGGCCGTAGCGATCACTTTGAACCCGTTCACCGTGTTCGTTTCGTCATAAGTGAACAGGTTGATCGAGATAAATTGTCCGCGCCGAAGCAGATACTTCGCTAGGATCGCGGCGATCTGACGAAAGGTAGTAGAGCGGGTGAGTTCACTGGAGATCTGTCCCAGTTGATGCGAGAGGGTGCGTAAAGTACGAATATCCAACGCTTGGGCCAATAACGCGCCGATCAACATCAACCATTCGCGGATGTCTGGGTGTTCATCAGAAGTAACGCTCACCTCTAGCCAACGAAATGAGGCGTTATCACAAGCCAACGGCACTAACCATCGCCCGATCTCGTAGATCGGTTCTGTGTGTTGGATGATCTGTGACCATTGCGGATCGCTTTCCAATTGGATCAAGCCGACTCCGCTTTTTTCGCCGATCTCCGCGCCCAACCACACATAGCGTTCATTTTGGTGATACAAGCGTAGCGAGTCCGTAGCGATCCTCAACTGCACGTATCGGACGGCTAATTGTAGCAGGTCGGCGATCTCCTGATTGCCTTGCGCCCATTGATCGAAGGTCGCGATCATCTCTAATTGGGTAGCTACGCTCATAAAAAGTTCCTCATTGGCAGCTCCGGGAAATGGCGGTTGGGGTGTGGGTTAGCGCCATTCCCAAACTTGTTCGCCAGCGAGCAATCGGGCAATTTGATTAGGAAACCGATCCGGATCAAGCGGTTTGCCTAAAAAGCCATCAAAACCGGCCTTTTGGGCGCGGCGCATTTGATCTTCACTCGCTTCGGCCGTCACCGCACACACCACCGTATTTTTTAGGCGTGGGTGGGCGCGCACCTTTTGCAAGGCTTGATAACCGTCCTCATAGGGTAGGCGGATGTCCATCAAGATCAGATCAATGCGCGGCAAGGTTTCGGCAAATTGAACGACCTGCCAGCCGGAGGTTTTCCATTCGCAACGCTGCACGCCCATCACGGCCAGCATACGCGCAATCAAGACGAAGTTCGGCACATTGTCTTCCACCACGAGGACATGCGCTTCACTGGGATCAATCGGTTTACGTTCTACCCGCTCTACCATTTTTACCTCAGTTTCAGATATTGGCTAACTTGCTCGGCAAAAGTATCAACATCAATGGGTTTACCAATATACCCATCACAGCCCGCGCTTAACGTCCGTTCGCGATCGCCTTGCATGACATTAGCAGTTAAGGCGATGATCGGAATTTCACAAATAATTGGCATCGACCGAATCTCTGCGGTGGCCGCTAATCCGTCCATATCTGGCATACTGATGTCCATCAGAATCAGATCCGGCGGGTTAGAAACCGCCTTTTGGATTCCTGTGCGTGCGTTATCTGCGTCTTCGACATCCATTCCCGATGCGCCTAACACCCGCCGTACCAGTAAGCGATTGGAGAGATCGTCGTCAATGTACAGAATTCTTGGCATTGACCTTTTCCTCTGATTGATGTTGCAACAAGCCTTAACGGTATACTTATTATAACCGATGGCCCCGTATTTACTACAAACTTTCATTAAAATCGGCGCGAGATACCCCTACGCTTAAACGTGAGGCCTCGATATTTTGCGGGAGCAACATCCAGTTTAACCCGCCCGCTCACACCTGATCGTTTGCATTATGGAGCAAAGCTGTGCAAAGTGCTAGTAATGATCCGAAATTCTAACCAGCTTCTGCTGGTTTGGAAACGATCACATTTCCTGTTATCCTACATCCTGTAGGATTTAACCGTTTCCAGAAGGAGATTTTCGATGACCAAGAGTTTCACGAACCCGCCGGAGATGCAGATCGATCCGGCTAAGCGTTATGTCGCGCACTTCATCACCAATCGAGGCGAATTTGAGGTGGAATTATTCGCCTCTCGTTGCCCAACCACCGTCAATAACTTTGTGTTTTTAGCGCGTAAAGGCTTTTACGACGGCATCATCTTCCACCGGGTGATCAATAACTTCATGATCCAAGGCGGCGACCCTACCGGCACCGGCCGCGGCGGCCCAGGTTACAAATGGGACGATGAACTTAGCGCCCTAAAATTGCGTCATGAAACCGGAACATTAAGCATGGCCAACGCCGGCCCCAATACCAACGGATCCCAATTTTTTATCACCCACAGCCCACAACCGCACCTTAACGGGAAACATGCTGTTTTTGGTCAAATTATGGGCAATGGGCAAGAGGTGGTCAATGCCATTCGTCAAGGGGATGTCATGGAGAGCGTGACGATCCAAGAGAGTTAGCTCATTTTATCCGTGAGTTGTACCCGCCGTCCTGCAATACGGCGGGTGACTCATACCGCTTCGATCGACAGCGCGTCTTGTAAGCCACTAGTCAAGCGTTTGATCTGCTTGCGATCACTGGTCAATACCCCTTGAAACTTCCGTTCCAACCGTTTGGTATTGGGTGGCGTGATCTCGCGGGCCACGATCGCCCGTGCATAGCGGGGATGATCCACCACCAAAAACCATTCACGTACCAAGAGATCGTCTTGCATCAAAATCACTGACCGAAACCCGTCTAGGGCCGGATCACGTTCATCCGAGGTACCAAATAACCATACCGATGAAGCGATCTGCTGTAGTTGTTGATAACGTATCAAAATCGGCACAATGAAATGCAAATGTTGAAAACCTGCAAATACATCCGTCTCAAGCTGATAATCGATCACCGCTTCTTCGATCGTTTTTGACCAATGGGCCAACAAGGCCCGACGCTCTGAAAAAATATTAAATACGTTTTTCCAGTCAATTAAAGCATACACCGAAAACTCTGAGGAAGGTGACGGTATTCGCATGAATGATCCTTTCAATCTTACAGGTTGGATTTCAATTCAACCCTAACATACCTGTCACATAGTATAGATGTCTGTAACCGTTTTCAAGGTGAGAATTTAAAAAGAGAATATTACATTTAGAGGCGGATTTTGCGGATAAAATCGACACTTTGTAATTTACGTTCTAAGATATGCGTAATGTACCCTAATAATACGCGCTCTAAGTCGGTATGTAAGGCGGGGGCAATCTGGAGCGATTGAATTTGGCCATAAGCGCTCCGTTGTAAATGTCGCAACACTTTTAATGTGACCATATTGATCGGGGTGATCGCGGTCGCATGATGCGCGTGTGCCGGAGTGACTACGCCGCCTTCAGCAAAGCTAAAATATTGATCTTCCGGTTGCACCTGTTGATAACTGATCACACATTGTTGCAATTCGGGGCGGAATCCGGTCAGATCCAATAAGCGCAATTCAAAGTAGCGCGTCACCAAGCGCACATCCTCATCCTGACACAACCGATCAAACGCGGTATCTAACAATTCAAACACCGCTTGATTGTTGACATCATCCGCTTCTGCAATAAAACGATCAGTCAATTCGGTGACATAATTGGCATAAGCACCCCGTTCTAAGCTTTCGCGTAGCGGCAAATAAGGCGCGATCATCTCCGCTTGCGACACCAGATCAAGGTTACGGCCTTTGCTGATCAGCATGTCCGCTTTCGTGAATAATTCGACATGGCCGGTTTTGGTGCTTGTGGGTTTACGCGCACCTTTGGCCACCACCTCTAACTTTCCGCGTGACGGCGTGAGGATCGTCAACAAACGATCCGCTTCACCAAAATCGCGCCGCTTGAGGATCAACGCTTTGGTGCGAAAAGAGCGCTCATGATGGGTCACTTCAGACTCGCCGCGTTAAACCCTAAAGTGAGCAGTTGATTTAACGCGATCTGGTGGTGAACGTGTCCAGTAAAATCCACGATCACCACCTCTAACTCTGGTGCAAATTCATACAACATCTGACGACACATGCCACACGGTGATCCCCCGTCACGGGTCGCCACCACCAGCACCCCAAATTGACGTTGACCTTCGCTCACCGCCTTGACCAAAGCGGTACGCTCAGCGCAAATACACATCGGATACGCCGCATTTTCGACGTTACACCCAGTAAAGACCGTGCCATCCAAGGTGACCAAGGCCGCACCCACTTGATACGATGAATAAGGCGCGTAGGCATGTTGTGCGGCTTGAATCGCCGCTTCGATCCACTTCCGATCAAGGGTCATCGTCCACTCGCTTCGGTATTCGAGAGGCGCGGTTCATCGTTTGATGTCGACTCGGTGATGATCACCTGTCGCTGAACAAACACTTTACGGATGCGTCGCCCATCTACTGACTCGATTCGCATGGTCAATTTGCCGTTATCCGGCGTGATCTCCTCACCCACTTCTGGCACACGTCCGAAATACGAATAGATGTAACCCGCTAAGGTATCTGATTCATCGTTCGGAATTTCGGCATTGAGCAACTGGTTAAAATCATCAATGTCGATGCTGGCATCCACGATAAACGCATCATCACCTTGTTGGATGTATTCCGCTTCTTCTTCATGATCGTATTCATCTTGAATATCACCGATGATCTCCTCAATGATGTTCTCAATGGTGACAATGCCGGCCGTGCCGCCGTATTCATCCACCACCACCGCCAGATGAATCCGTTTAGCACGTAATTCTTTGAGCAATTCGTCTACCGGTTTGGTTTCCGGCACAAAATAAGCCGGCCGCATCAATTCACGCAAGCTGCGTTTCTCATTCAGATGCACCAACAGGTCTTTAGCATAGAGCAGTCCTTTGATGTTATCGATCGTGTCCTCATACACCGGAATCCGCGAAAAACCGCTCTGGATAAAGATCCCACGCGCTTCTTCTAACGTCGAGTCGATCTCTAAGGCGCGTACATCGATCCGCGGCACCATTACCTCGCTGACATGCGTCGAGTCCAATTGCAACACCGAGAAGATCATCTCTTTCTCTTGGGCTTCGATCGTGCCTTCCGCTTGACCCGACTCGACAAGGGTCATGATTTCTTCTTGTGTCACCGTGTTGACCAGTTCAGCACTGCTCAAAGCGCGGGAAATGCTTTTACTCAATTCGACAAAGGTGATCGTCAACGGCGCAAACAAGATCACCAACCACCGGATCGGGATCACCACCCATAAAGCGAGTCCATTGGCGTAAACGCTACCGATCCCTTCTGGGATCAGCTCACCAAAAATCAAGACGATCGCCACGCTGAAAAACAAGATCACACCGATCACCCCAGCGGGGGGTAAACTGGGATAATGAAACACGATCGCAGGGGCAACCCCTAGCAAAGCGACTCCGCCGATCGCGACTTTGAGAAGCGAGGAGACCACTTGGTGGGTAACTCGCAAGTTTTTTTGTCCGGTTAGTTGAAGCACCTGCTCTGCTCGCCGATTACCGGCCTCTGCCAAATCGCGAAACGTATTTAATCGAATATTGGCCAATGCACCATAGGCGAGGGCTAATAACCCTTGTGCGCTGGTGAGAATCGCGATCGTGAGCAGGCTAGATAAACCACCGTCGTCCAACGTTGTACATTCCTTCTGTTATCCCAAGACGACCCTAACGCAAAAAACCGGAAGAATCCGGCTGAAACCTGTTTTATGTGATTACGTTCAGGAGGTCGTTCGGGAGCGTTCTTCGATTTAGACACGCGATTTTCTCATTAAACTTACAAATCGCATTTGCTTATCAATGATCGATAGTGTATCAGCATCAAAAGCGACATGCAATAGCACGCTTGTTAAATCTCCGTTAGAGGGCCGGACAATCGTGCTGTTGCACAAATTCACGCACGATCGGCAAAATCCCATTATAGAGTTGGCGATGACCTAACACATCTGGATGCGAATCGACCGCGCTGATTTTGCTGGTATAGGGTGAAATGGCCTTTACATCAAAATCAGCTAAACGCTCCACAATCAACGGGTCATAAGCGATCGCTAAAAACCGCGTTGAATGGGCTTGCATCTGTTGCAATTTCGCCTGATATTCCTCATCAAAGGTCTCGTTAGGGGGTGGGGATTGTGTAATGGGCGAGTATAAAAAATAAAACAACTGTGACCAACGGGTAGGTAATGGTTCGTGATCTGTTGTGCCAGCATAAAAACCCATCTCATAATCGTTTGGTATGATCAAATGTATCACGCACGCTCCAGCGGACAGATTTTGCACCCGTGCAAGGAGATTATCAATGTTATATCCAGCCTTACCCGCGTTGATCCCATTGAGAGCCAACTCATTGGTGATCAAGTTCACCCATGTTTGATCATCCTGTACTCCCCAACCAAAAGTGAGGCTATCCCCCAAAAAATATACCGTTTCGCCATTCGGATTATTTGCGGGGGTGATCCGACGATCATTTTCAACTGTGTAAGACCATTGCGTCAAGGAGACCACACCGTCCGCCATTCGGTAGCCTTCAGGATCAGGTAACAGCGCTTCATTCCAATACGCAATATCGTCAAAAAATGCTAATCCGATCGGATCAAACACGCGCATCAATAGCTCGCTCCCTATAATCGCGATCAAGATCGAAATGAGCAGTACAATGATCACCCGCGTCGGTTTCATACCGGTCTATTCCACCTTGATTAACGTTTCTAAATACGGTGTCACTCGCCAAAATGCCTTCAACTGCTCATATTCCTCGATTAACCGTGCATCCCCCGCCTTATGGGTTTTGATCGCACGCAACATTAAATTTTTCGGAGTGTGTTCTGTTCCGACAAATTCCACCATTTCCACGCGGTATCCGGCAATCCGTAGCAACAACGCCCGAAACGAGTCGGTTAAGATGTCTCCAGTGCGCTGTAACATCAACCCATACCGTAAGACCTCATCAAACGGCGCAGGATGATCTCCCGCGTTCAATTGTGCTTGCAAATGATGATGACAACACGGTGCGACCACGATCACCCGACTTTGAGCGCGAATCCCTAAAGCAATGGCATCATCCGTCGCCGTATCACAAGCATGGAGCGCGATCACCACTTCTGGCGGAGGTTCGGGGGAATAATCCTCAATCCGACATGCCTCAAAACGCAATTGATCCCACCCCAACGCAGTCACTTTATCCGCATGATTCGCGATCAAGCGCTGATTGTGATCGATCCCGATCATCTCTACATTCCATCCGCGTTCATACCGCAGGTAATGATACATCGCAAACGTCAAATACGCATTTCCGCATCCGGCATCCACCACCGCTAACGGACGATCTTGGCCATCCGCAAACGCGCCGCTTTCATCCAATAACCGCAAAAACTCGCGTATTTGGGTGTATTTGCTTCGCATATCAGCCCTAATCTTGCCGTCTTGGGTCATAATGCCCACCGCTTGCAGATAGGGCGCGCTGTCTTGCAGATTGATCAGCGTCTGTTTTTGCCGATCGTGATTTAGATCGGGTTGGATCGACTCGGCTTGCGCGTGACGACTCAACAAGGGTTTGCCCTTTTTGCTAATGCGGAGTTGCAGCGTTTCCTCGGTGGTTTGAATATGGACATTTGCAAACGGCAAGGCGAAAGCGTCGTCTAATGCGGTGGCGACTTGATCCCGCCCGTAGTTTTTCACAAAATTTTGACGTGCATCAAACCATGAAAATTGCCAGTGTCGCACTTGTTTGATCAACACCGGACGGATCACCAATTTCACCCAAGTCATGCTCTGTTTGTGTTGGACTCCGCTAAAAGTAGCGCGGATCAATTTGTGTTCATCTAAAATCGCTGTCCGCAACGCGGACTGATAATCTTCCGACATGCTTTCACCTCGAATCGCTTGCGACAATCAGGTATGATTAAATTAACCTGCTTATGGACTTCGTTTTAGGGCCACATGGATACGATCACAGGAACGATTGAACGCATCACCTTCTATAGTGACGAAACGGGTTATACCGTCTTACGGATCAAACCCGATCAAAAACAGTATACAGCCCAAGCACGCGACGGCACGATCACCGTAGTCGGTATTATGCCTGAACTGGGTGAAGGCGAAAACGTCCAGTTTTCCGGCCAATGGATTGATGATGCCAAATATGGCCGACAATTCCGAGTCGAAACGGTCACGCCGATCCAACCGACCAGCAAAGACGGCATTTTACGTTATCTTTCGAGTGGGATCGTCAAAGGGATCGGTGAAGCCACCGCACGTAAGATCGTCGATCATTTTGGTGAAGAGACTATCGACATCCTCAATCATCACCCAGAACGTTTAGAAGAAGTCCACAGCCTAAAAAAGGGACTCGCGGGTAAATTAGCCCGTGCATGGTCTGAAAACGTCAACATCCGTCAAACGATGATCTTCTTGCAGCAATACGGCGTAAGTAGCCGCATGGCCACGCGCATCTATAACCATTTCGGCGCACAAACGATCGATCGAGTCAAAAAAGACCCATATGAATTAGCGGATGAAGTCTACGGAATCGGCTTTATCAAGGCCGATCAGATCGCGCAAAAAATGGGTGTTGAATTAGACGCACGAGAGCGTTTGCGGGCCGGCATCTATTATGCGCTCAATAAATTGGCCGGCGATGGCCACGTATTCGCACCGCGCCCGCTCTTATTGGAAACCGCGTGTGAACTGCTCAAAATTGACACTGACAATCAGCATCATCTTAGCGCGATCCTAGATGTGCAGTTGACCACCGGAAAATTAGTCGCTGACGACATCAACTTGCAAGGGGAGAAGATCGATGCGATCTATCATGCCGCTTATTTCAATGCCGAAACCGGCTCTGCCCAATTGTTACGCCGCTTGATCAACACACCGTCTCAAATTACCGGAGATTTTGCGGATGTGGCATGGCCAAGTTACCTCGCGGATCTAGCCAAGTCGAATCAGGTCTCGTTAAGTGAACAGCAACAATCGGCGGTCAAAATTGCCTTAAGTAGCAAAGTTTCGATCCTCACTGGTGGGCCCGGCACGGGGAAAACGACTACCCTACAAATGGTGATCAACGCGCTGTTACAAGAAAATTACCCGTTCGCCTTGGCCTCTCCCACCGGCCGCGCCGCGAAACGCCTCCAAGAGGCCACCGGACAAGAAGCCACCACCATCCACCGCTTATTAGGCTATAGCCCATCGGAAGGCGGCTTTGAACGGGATGAAGATCAACCCTTGGACATCAGCTTTTTGATTGTGGATGAAGCGTCCATGTTAGATCTGTTCTTGTTCCATCATCTGCTCAAGGCTCTAAAACCCGATACGCATCTGATGTTGGTGGGCGATGTGGATCAATTACCTAGTGTGGGGGCAGGCAACGTCTTACGCGATCTGATCGATAGCCATCTGATCAAAGTGACCCGCTTAGAGTTGATCTTCCGACAAAGTGAAGACAGCCATATTGTGGTGAACGCCCATCGCATCAACCAAGGCGAGATGCCCTTCATGGACAATCAAAGCCGCGATTTTTTCTTTTTCGGCGCGCAAGATGCCGCCATTGCCGGGGATCTGGTGGTCGATATTGTGCGGAATCGTTTACCGCGCAAATACCAAGAACTCACCGGAATTGACCTTGATCCCGTGCGCGATATACAGGTCATCTCTCCCATGTATCGCGGCACGGCCGGCGTACATGCACTCAATGAGGCCTTACAAGCGACTCTGAACCCGAATCGCAATCATCGCCAAGCTGAACAAAAATTAGGCGGGCGGGTGTTTCGGATCGGGGATAAAGTGATGCAAACCCGCAATAACTACGAAAAAGGCGTGTTTAACGGTGACATCGGCTTTATCCAGAGCATCGATGATAACGAGAATTTGATCTATGTGTTGATCGATAACAACAACATCGAATACGATTACACCGAAGCCGCCGAAGACTTGATCCACGCCTATTGCATCAGCACGCATCGTAGTCAGGGATCAGAATATCCGGTGATCGTTATGCCGCTTTTGGGTCAACATTACATGATGCTACAACGCAATTTGTTATATACCGCGATCACCCGTGCAAAGCGTATGGTGGTTTTGGTCGGGGAACGAAAAGCGGTCGGCATGGCCGTGAATAATAACAAAGTCTCGAAACGTTTCACGGGTTTAGTGCAACGTTTAACTAAAAAACGCGCTTAAAATTCGGGCTGTAACCTGTTTGACAATATTCCCTCTGACTCCCTATAATGCTTTTAAGCAAAGGGGGGTGAGTGGCACGCTCACCAAATTCAAGAAACAGACTTATTGTTAATGAGGGAACGGTTATGTCAACAGATGTTCAACGACACGAAGCGATTCCACCAACACTCGACGAAGGCTACTGGACGGCGCTGCTTAACGACGGCGAATACGCTAAACCGATCCATGAGCGCGGGGACGAACACCTTGACGAACACTTTGAGGCGCGTTCACCCGATCACAACACCTCGGCCGCAGATTGGGAGGAAATCAAACGGATCACCGATCAAGATGAGGCTATTGAACTCAACGTGATCGGCTTTAATCGGGGGGGGTTGCTGGTAGAATGGCGCTCTTTACGGGGGTTTGTGCCGGCTAGCCAACTGGTCAATTTTCCTGCTACAGCAAACAGCATCGTGCGGCGTAAGGCCTTAGTCGGTCAAATCGGCCAAAAATTACGTTTACGGGTGATCGAACTTCATCCCGAAAAAAACCGCTTGATCCTATCGGAGCGCGCTGCCCAAGCACAACCCGGCGAACGCGCCAACATCCTCTATCGCTTGCATCCCGGCGATACCATTACCGGACAAGTGACCAATTTGTGCGATTTTGGTGCCTTTGTGGATCTGGGTGGTTTAGAAGGCTTGATCCACATCAGCGAATTAAGTTGGGGACGGGTGAGTCATCCCGAACACATCTTACAACGCGGTCAAGAGGTCGCCGTTTATGTCTTAGAGGTTGATCAAGAGGCCTCACGCATCGCCTTAAGTCTCAAACGCCTTCATCCCGATCCTTGGCAGACGGTGGAACAACGCTATCAAGTGGATCAGGTGGTTGAAGGGGTGATTACAAACGTGGTTGATTTTGGGGCATTTGCGTGTATCGAAGAAGGACTCGAAGGGCTGATTCATGTGTCTGAATTGGCAGAAGGTCATTTTTTGCACCCACGTAATGTCGTCACCGAAGGTCAAACGATCCGCGCCCGGATCTTGAGTATTGACGGCAAAGGGCGACGTTTAGGCCTTAGTTTACGGTTAATTTCTTAGCGAGTCGGGCGCGATCATCTCGCGCCTCACTTACGGTAAACCATATAAGGAAAAATCCTATGATCACCCTTGAATTTGTGTTAGGGGCGCTGTTAATTTTTGCCCTACGGGTGATGAACTACGCGATCAGCACGATCCGCACCGTGGCAATCGCCCGACAACGGCGGTTAATTTCCGCCTCCTTAGCGTTTTTAGAGGCATTTTTATTTGTGGTGGTGATCGCCAACATCGTCCAAGACCTAAGTAATCTCCTCTATCTGTTAGCTTATTGCTTGGGCGCATCCGTCGGAAGTTATGTTGGGATGCTCCTAGAAGAACGCTTTATCACCAGCTATGTGACGGTGAACATCATTGCGAATCAAAATGGCCATGAGATCGCGGTAGCTTTACGCGAACAGGGGTATGGTGTCACCGAAACGATCGGCGAAGGGCGTAGCGGGAGCGTAGTGATGTTGCGAAGTACCGTCGTTAACCGCGATGCGCGGGATGTGATCGACACCGTACATCGCATTGATCCGACGGCCTTTGTCGCTTTAGAAGAGGCCCGGTCGATTATGCGGGGGTGGTTACGAGTCAGCCAACCCCGACGCGGCAATGGCGGTTAACCTCCTTGGAGCTTTTTAGCAAGCGCGATACTGGCCCGCAAATCATCCAAGGGGCCCTCGATCCCCAAGGAGTCAAATAAGCGATAAGCAGCTTGATATGCAGAGATCGCTTGCTGAAATTGTTGTGAATTGCCTAAGGCATGGCCTTTCAGCATCCAAAACCGTGCTGCTTGTTCCGGTTGTTGTGTTTTCTCGCTAAACGTCAAACCGTGTTGATAACGTGCATCCGCCGCCTTAAAGTACTGATGTGCCTCAGAGCGGTTTGTCACCGTACTTGCCCATTGACTATAGAGATTGCCCGCTTGCTCACAACGTTTTAGCACCTCTGACACATCGCCTAATGTTTCGGAGATCGCCCAAGATTCTTCGCACACCTCAATAGCTTGTTGCCAGTGACTTAATCCAGTCAAACAGGTGGCCAAGTTGGCTAATCGCGCCGCCAACCCGCGTTGATCTTGTAGATGACGGGCGATCTCCACCGAACTTTGATGCAAGGGGAGCGCTTGCGCGGACTCACCAAGGTCATCATAGACCAATCCCAAATTCCCCAACCAGATCCCGCGCCCCCGAAGATCCTCATTTTGTTCGGCGATCTTGAGCGCCTGCTCAAGGTGGATTTTGGCCTCTTGATAACGTCCTAATTCCCGTTGAATGTTGCCGATGTTGCCTAACAGGCCACTTTCAGTGAGTTGATCTTGTTCCGCACGGGCAAAAGTGAGCGCTTTCTGGAAAAAGATCAAGGCTCGTTCCGGTTGACCCATGCGATAGTAGATCAGCGCCAGATTACCTAAGTGCCGTCCTTCTGCCCCACGATCCTGTTCACGATGCGCGATCTCCGCTGCGGTTTTTAGCGCTTCCACCGCTTTTTGATAATCACCCGTCTGCAACGCTTGTCGCACTTGCCGTAAAAGTTGTGTTTGATCCATCATGGCTGATTGTTCTCAATTTCTCCGCGATGCAACCGATCCCATATTTCCCTGAACATGCTCACCACCACCCCGATCAACAATAACAGCGGGATCACCCAAACCCGATCCGGTGCAATCGGTGGTAACGACGGCGGTTGATCGCGAATGTCTAAGCGGATCAGCGCGATCTCTAGGGCAATGTCGGGCAGCGTGCGGAGGTTGACTTCACTCAATTGGCTTATGCCGCTTAGGTACAACAGGATCGGATCGTATAACTGGGGTGCGAACCGTCGGAACATATACAAGACTCGTGTCGCTTCGGCCCGATCTTCCACCGGAGTCGCCTGAACACAATAGGTATGTGTGCCAACTTTTACGGTTGCTTCTGGATCATGCAACAAATTTTGATACCAGTTTGCGCCCTTGCCCCATGCGGCCACAACGTAAATTTTTGAGCCATGTCGCCGATACTCTAACGGGGTATAGCGTGCGAGTCCCGTTTTGCGGCCGCGTGTGGTGAGGATCAAAATAGGCGCAAATCCTACGATCCAACCTAGCCCCAATCGATACATCCATACCGGAAAGTTGAGTAGTGTTTTTAGAAAAGAATTTTTCATAAAACCTGTCGTTTATCCTGAAATAAACTCAGAAAAGCACCTTTATCATGGAGATGTCCCGCCCCATCCCACGCAAGTCCGTTCCCTG
This sequence comes from Anaerolineae bacterium, assembly GCA_025454525.1. Lineage (GTDB taxonomy): Bacteria > Chloroflexota > Anaerolineae > Aggregatilineales > Phototrophicaceae > JALOOG01. Next base: position 40,912 of record JALOOG010000005.1, read on the forward strand.
CCCCATGGTTGGGGAAGGGTTAGGGAAGGGGTTGTACAATAAGCTCACAATAGTTCTTTCTCTATGTTCTTCCTCTGTGGTTTAAAGCGTTTAACAGAAATTTCTCTGTATCAAGCTTTTGACTGACTCTAGTTTACACCTCAATTTTGCGTGATAAGCGGTCAATTTTGCAAACTGTAATGTTGTGTAACAGCTAAAATAAAAAAATCGTGATACGCTTAGATTGTGCCACTGTAAAAAAATCATAAAAACGTTAGGGTCTTATGTCAAAAAGGTGATCTATGGCCACCGCAACACAAGTAGATGTGACGATTTTAGAGGTAATTGTCATCGGATTAGGCGGCGCGGGCAAAACAACGCTAATGCGCTCTATCAGCCAACAAAGCCAATGGAGCGACTCGCCTCAACGTGGTTGGCATAGCGGCCGCCTCATGGTAGACGATTCCTTGATGCTCAATTTTTTAGAGCCGCCAGCCAATCGCAGCTTTGATTTTCTATGGATGCGTGAATTGATCGGTTCAGTTGATGTCCCCGGTTATATCGTGGTGTTTGATGCGACCGCCCCCGAATATTTTGGTGAAGCGATTTCGATTCTCCAAACGATCCGCGCCTATCATGAAGAGACTCCGTGTGTCGTGGCTGTCAACAAACAAGATCATCCGGACGCATGGAGCGCCAACGATGTCCGGATCGGTTTAGGCATTCCAGATGATATTCCGGTCTTACCGTGCATCGCGCATCGTGCCGATACCGTGCGTGAAGTCGTCTTACAATTGCTTTACCGGATTTTTGATACCTATCAATAATCTATAAGATCACCCAACCTAATCGCGTGGCTCGCACAACAGCCTCAGTTCTACTTTGCGCGTTGAGCTTTCCTAAGATCGCGTTAATATGAAATTTCACCGTATTCGGGCTGATTTTGAGTCGTTGCGCGATGATTTTATTCGGCAACCCTTCGGCCACCAACTGTAAAACCTCAATTTCGCGCGGAGTCAGCGTTTCCCCTTGCACCTCTAACGCGGACGCATCCGCGCTAATTAACGCCCGTGCCAATACGGGATCAATAGCGATCAACCCTTGAACAGTGGCATTGAGCGCGGTGGCGATGCTTTCGGGTGAGCTATCGCGCAACAGCAACGCATACGCGCTACTTTCGCCTAAGGCCGCGACGGCCGCGCTCCCATATTCTGCATCTGGTAACAACGCCACGACCGGCAGCGGCGCAAGTTGGGCCAGATGTGGAATCGCGTTCAGCGGATCATAACCCAGATCATAGATCGCTGCATTCGGGCGGTACACCTCTAAATCATCGGACAAAGTATCACTTCCGGCCACTTGCCCCACCAATTGCAGATCGGTTTGTGCGGCCAATAGCGCGGTTAGCCCGGTGCGTGTCAACAGGTGATCAGCGATCACCAACACTCGTAATTCTGCATCCATGCGGACTCCTCCGTTATGCTTTCCTGATTGTGCCGGATCAAACGTCGGAATCTAATCAGAAATCGCGTTCCGCATGGATTTTTTCACCAATGGATAAACTACGGCACAACCTCAATCGACACCCGTTCCGCGAACATCTCAAAGATCGAACGTTCCGGGACTTCAACGGTCTCACAGATCACGTAACCGGGATTGAGAATGCGAATGCTAAGAATATCGTATTTTCCCGGCTCACTAGGCGCGGTCAAAGTCATTGGGATATGTGCTTGAGCGGTCTGATCATCCACCTCACCATAAAACACGGGGGTATTTTCATCAAACGGAATTTGACGATAATCCATAAACAGCAACACGGCAAATTGTGAGACTTGCGGCCCAAGCGGACTACCGGGGATATAGCCTAATTTGATGAAAAAATCAAAAGGTGTATCGGGAAGCACTTCTAACGCCCCGCCGGGATACCACATTTGCAGACTATCTTCCTCTAGCATGTTTCTAATCCCTAAAGTTGGGACATTAGGGCCGCGTTGGGCAAACATTTCTAAATGAGTAAAGCTTAAGTCACGGCGTACCACATTCGGCTCATCTACAATCAAACTAAACACATTGGCAGAGATAAGCTGATCATCACCGAGTTCAGGGTAACTGTCGGGATCGGTGATAGAGACCACTGCAATGTTATACAAACCGGTGTTTAACGATGGAAGTTGCACTGTAAATTTTTCGATCGTGTTGCTTGTTACAAGAATATCATGATAATATTCGTTTGTGCTATTGACGATCGCAGAAACTTGCTGTTCGTTAACCAGAACAATAAAACGCATCTTGGTTTCACGGGTTTCAACATACATATCGTAAAACCAATAGTCAAAGGTAACTATCTCACTTTTATCGGCTGTATAAGTCCCAAATCCGGCCCGTGATTGTTTGAGATCAATTTGTGCAATTTGACCCTTTGACGAGAATGTAGCCACTTCCGCCACGATTTCCTCAAACGTTTGTTCTCCATCCAGTTGTGCTTCCTCAACCGCTTCTTCATAATTGCTACAATAACGTGGAAACTCTGTCGATTCTTGCGAAAAAACTGTTAGGGTAAACACCACCAAAACGCTAAACGCTCCGGTCAGCCATACACTTTGTCTCAACATCTATCCCAACCTTTTTAGATAAAAGAAACGCCCTCATCACTTCAATCTGTGCCACATTTATTACTCTTGAGGAGGCATCACTTCGATCGATGAGCGGCTGACAAATACTCTATGTGTCGATCCATTTTTCATCTGATACAATTCGCACAATACATAACCCGGATTTGAAAGTCTTACAGTTAAAATATCATGTTTACCTAATTCAGTCGGTGTGGTCAAACGAACGGGGAGATTCGCATACGCGGTTTGATCATCCACCTCACCATAGAACACCAGTGTATCTTCATCAAACGGAATTTGACGATACCCCACGAACATCAGCACCGCGAAACGTGCGGTTGATGCGCCTAATGGATTACCCGCTTGATAACCCAGCTTAATGGTGAAATCTAGCGGCGCATCCGGTTCCACGGGTAACGCGCCATTAGGATACCAAAAAGCCAATTCATCCTCATCCAACGTATTCATGATCTCAACGGTTGGCGTGTTCACTCGTCCGACCAAACCAACGGCGGGTAAGCGGGTGAAAGCGTATTCAGGGCGAACCGCATTTGCACCATCCACAATTAAGCTGATATTGTGAACCAAAATGTACTCTTCTAGGATAGAGGGATAACTATCCGGTTCACGAATAGCCAAAACGGTGATGTTATAAGCACCCGCCGTTAATAGTGGCAATTGCATTGGAACGGTTAACGAAACGTTGGAACGCAACTGTACATCGTAATAATCAAACTGCCCTTCTGAAGTCACAATTGGGATTTGCTGTTCATTCAACAACAAAATCAGGCGATAAACGTATTTGACTTCTTCATCGGAGCGGTAATGGATATGAAAATCAAATGAAATCGGTTGCCCTTCTGAAGCAGCGTCGGTTAACGCGCCGATCATCGGTAATTCTTGGTGAAAATCAATTTGCGTGGAATGGCCCTGATTTCCAAACAGCTGTGTTCCTTCTTCAACCAGATCTTCAAAAGTCATCCACCCATCTTCGGTTGCCCATTGTATAAGCTCTGGATCAGGAATACAGTCAGGCCTTGAAGAGGTTGCGTATGCTGATGAGGACATAAAGAGCAACTGGGAAATTATTAACGTGCTAAAGAACAAAACACCGAGGCTGATTGCAGCAAGTGTGGTTTGACGTGACATATTTTCTCCTAAAGGGAGGCGCATAGATTATTGATAATCGGTTGATCTCGCGAAGAAATCGAAACTGCTCCAAAAATCAAAAGGCTAAGGACGCTCGTTAAAAGTGTAACAAAAGGTGACATAGATCATTCCTTCAGTGTCATTGAGTCACTGAAAATGATTATCACGTCTTTTTATCCTTATTCAAGGGTTTATTTTTTAAATCTAAAAATTTCTGTCAATTACGTTACAATAGTAAATTAACAGCTTGCTCAAACCTTCATTAACATATTTCTTGTCTCTACCACATAGCCAATAGTCAAAAGCGCCTTAAAAAGCCGATCTTTTGCGACAAAATGTGGATTTTTTAGGGGAAGTTGGGCTACAGCCCTTCCATCATTTTCAGAAGGGCTGTAGATTATCATAGGGGTTAGTTATTCCACCGGCCGCCCAAGTTCCGGCGCGGACGATCCAACGGATGCGGTTTACCACCATCGATCAGCGTCCGCCGTGCCTTCTGCACATCGCTTTCATGCTTCAACAACACGGTGAGCGTATTTTGCAAGACCTCTTTATCAAGGTTATCCGCGTTCAACATCACCAACGCCTTGGCCCAATCGATCGTCTCCGACACGCTTGGCGCTTTTTTCAGGTCGAGTTGGCGCAAATTCTGCACCACTTCCACCGCTTGCCGGGCCAATTTTTGATTCAATTCCGGCACACGCATCCGCACGATGTTGAGTTCAGCCTCTTGGGTCGGATAATCGACAAACAGATACAAACACCGCCGCTTGAGCGCTTCAGACAATTCACGGGTGTTATTGCTAGTCAAGAGTACATCCGGTTGATGCTTGGCCATCACCGTCCCCAGTTCTGGGATCGAAACCTGAAAATCGCTGAGAATCTCTAACAGAAATGCCTCAAATTCGGCATCAGCCCGATCGATCTCATCAATCAACAGCACCACCGGCTCCGGTGAGATCAATGCCTTTAACAACGGCCGCGCCAACAAGAAGCGATCCGAGAAGAACGCATTTTCTTCTTGTCCCAACCGATCGGCCGCTTCGGCCAATGTACTCGCTTCAGAGAGGATCTGACTCAATTTATCGCGCAACAGTTGGGTATACAACATTTGTTTCGCGTATTCCCATTCGTATAACGCTTTGCTTTCGTCGAGTCCTTCATAACATTGTAGACGGATCAACGGGCGTTTTGTCGCTTTGGCCCACGATTTGGCCAATTCCGTTTTCCCGACTCCGGCGGGGCCTTCGGCCAACAAGGGTTTACCGAGCTGATTAGCCAAAAACATCACCGTGGCGATCTCATCGGTCGCGATGTACTGCTGTTCGGCCAAAGCCTTTGTGACCTGATCAATATTGGTATACATGCGGTGTCCTTTAGAATACAGATGCTGTTTCTATTAAAAACCCAAACGGGGTGACTCGACAAGCGGGGCGGGGATCCCCTGTCCAAATGGGTAGGGCGCATCGTCTATCGACACGCCCTAAGCGCGGGTAGGGTTTAACCCCGCGTGCGGTCATCATCACTATCCGCTAAATCGTTCAGTTGATCATCCGTGAGGCCAAAGCGACGACGACGATTGCTGTAATCGAACAAAGCGGTGCGAAATTCTTCTTTATCAAAGTCGGGCCAATAGGTTTTGGTCGCATAGTATTCGGCATACGCCCCTTGCCAGATCAAGAAGTTACTGATGCGAAGCTCCCCACTGGTACGGATCACCAGATCCACATCCGGAAGACCATGGGTATATAATGCGCTAGAGACCGCCTCTTCATTCACCTCTTCCGGGCGAATCCCGCTTGCGATCAACGTTTTCACCGCGTGAATGATCTCATCCCGCCCGCCATAGTTAAAGGCAACATTGAGGATCAATCGTTGGTTATATTGAGTCATCGCACACGCTTCCCGTACCTTGCGTTGCAGGCGCGGTTCAATGCCATTCAGTTCCCCGATATGTCGAATCTGCACCCCTTCGCCATTCAATTCTTCCAATTCGCGATCGATCACCATTTCCAGAATCCGCATCAACAATTGGACTTCACGGCGCGGCCGTCCCCAATTTTCGGTCGAAAAGGCGTAGATCGTCATGATCTCAATGCCAAACTCAACAGCAGCACGGATGATCTGTCGTAGATTTTCAGTGCCTTGCCGATGCCCTTCGCTGCGCGGTAATCCACGCGAACGCGCCCACCGTCCATTACCATCCATGATAATCGCGACGTGTTTGGGCAAAATAGCCGGTAAGGCCGGTGTTTTAGTGGTGTTTTGTGCGTTACGGATTAGGGATGCCATGCTGCCCCCGTGACGTGAATCAAAAATACTTGACGTGTGATGCGTTTGTTAGATCATACACCGTATCTGAGTAAATGTCTGAAACTCTATGCTAAATCTCAGTGATCTCTTTTTCTTTCACTTTGCCCAACTCTTCAATCTTGTTGATAAAATCGTCGGTCAGCTTCTGGATCTCCGCTTCACCCCGCTTGAGTTCATCTTCGCTGATCATCTTTTCCTTCTCAAAATCACGCAGATCATCGATCGCACCCCGCCGAATATTGCGAATCGACACGCGGGCATCTTCCATCCGCTTATGCAACACTTTCACCAATTCTTGACGACGCTCACGGGTCAATGCTGGCATATTCAAGCGGATCGATGCCCCGTCCACATTCGGATTTGCGCCCACATTGGCTTCTTTGATCGCTTTTTCGATCGCTTTCACCGCACCCACATCATACGGACGGATCAAGATCTGCATCGCCTCCGGTGTAGAGATGTTCGCCAATTGCCGTAATTCCGTCGGTTGTCCGTAGTAATCGATCTCTAAGCGATCCACGAGGCCGGTACTGGCACGACCACTCCGAATCCCTTGTAGATCCTGCTCAAATACCGAGAGTGTCGCTTTCATTTTGGACTTGGTTTCGTTGGTAATGTCGTTAATCATTGTTCATGAACCTTGTTGAGATCTCAAAAAGACTTTCGTTCTATTATAGCCGATATAACGCATAGGTTAAGGGGTAGGCGCATCTAAGAGGGAGTCCAACCTTCCCATTGACGCGCTTGCCATGCCGTATAGAGGGCCACCGCTCCGGCGGTCGCCACATTCAAACTTCCCACTCGTCCTCGCATCGGCAGTGACAACAGCAGATCGCATGTATCGCGCACCAAGCGTCGCATCCCTTCACCTTCACTGCCAAGGACAAGCCCGATCGCCATGTTCAAATTGGTCTGATCCAATGGTGGAATATCGCGCCCCGCCTCTAAACCGACTAACCAAATATCGGCTTTTTTGAGGTCTTTCATCGCTTGCACGAGGTTATTGACCTGTACCACCTTCAGATGTTCCACCGCGCCCGACGACGCATTGACCACCGACGGCGTAATCGCCACGCCCCGCCGTTCTTGTAAGATCACCCCATGCACACCCACCGCATCGGCCACACGCATCAACGATCCCACATTTTGCGGGTCTTTTAAGAGATCCAACAGCAAAAAAAACGGCTTTTCGTTGCGTTGCCGGGCAAAATCTAAAGCGACGCTGACATCAATATACGGATACCCACCCACCCGCAACAGCGTGCTTTGATGATTCGCACCGTTCGCGAGATCGTCAAGGATGCGCTTCGACACGCGTTTCACCGGGATACCGCGCCCCTGAGTGAGCTGTACGATCTCTCCAACGATCCCTTTTTCTTCCACTTTTTCGGCCAACAATAATTGTTCAACTGGACGGCGATTGGCTCGCAAGCACTCCATCACCGCCCAATGGCCATATAAAAATTCTGGCATCAGCTAATTCACTCGCCACACAGTCCCATCAGATCGATCTTCCAATGTGACACCTAATTTGAGCAATTCCCCGCGAATCCGATCCGACTCGGCGTAATTCTTGTCTTTGCGCGCCCGCGCCCGCATATCGATCAGCAATTCGATCAAACCCGCTTCACGTTTTCCATCGGATGAGGTGGTGTCCGCCTTTGGAATCACCCCTAGCACCGTGCCACCCAACTCGCTATACAGATCATTGATCGCCCGCAAGGTATTTTTGCCGGGTTGGGAGTCGCCATTGAGCAGGATATTGACCTCACGAGTCAATTCTTGCAATTCCGCGATCGCTTTCGGTGCGTTGAAGTCATCATCCATCGCTTCACGGAAATTTTGCCGTGTGGTTTGCAGACGCTCTAAGATCCCATTACCCGCATCACCCTCCGGCGCATCACCGATCATTTGACGGGTCAAGCGCACCGAGTTATACAACCGTTCCCAGCCATTGGCCGCGGCGGTCATCGACTCCTCGCTATAGGTGACCGGATTGCTATAATGTGCGCTAAAGATAAAGAAGCGGATCATCTCCGGCCGATTTTTAGCGAGTGCATCTTTGATCGTGACAAAGTTATTCAGGCTTTTGGACATCTTGACCGGAATCCCGTCCATATCCGGCACATTCAAACTTCCGACCAGCAGCCAATAACGCGCAAAATCAGCATCATTTGCACATTCGCTCTGGACGATCTCGGATTCATTATGTGGGAAAATGTTATCGATCCCGCCGCCGTGAAGGTCAAACGTTGTGCCGAGGTATTTTTTCGCCATGGCAGAGCATTCAATGTGCCAACCCGGAAACCCTTCACCCCATGGACTATCCCACCGTAAGATATGTTCGGGATCGGCATTTTTCCACAAGGCAAAATCTTCAGGATGTCGTTTTTCCCCGCGCACTTCTACGCGTGCGCCGGCTTCTTGCGTTTCGACCCGCCGATTCGACAATTTGCCATAATCCGGCGCGGTGGTGACATCAAAATACACACTTCCATTTGCCTCATACGCATGACCTTTGCCGATCAACGTTTCGATCATCTTGATCTGTTCGGGGATATGGGCGCTGGCGCGTGGTGAAATATCCGGCCGCACCACCCCTAGCGCGTCCATGTCATCAAAAAAGCTCCGCGCATAGATTTCAACGATCTGCATCGGTTTCGCTTGGGTTTGAGTCGCCTTGCGGAGGATGCGATCTTCCCCAGAGTCCAGCAAATGCCCGACATCGGTGATATTCTGTACATACAGCACATCATAACCGCTATAGCGCAACCAACGCACGATCAGGTCAAACGACACATAATTTTTTGCGTGACCGATGTGCGCGTGATCATAGACCGTCGGCCCACACACATACATGCCCACTTGGCCTTCTGTGATCGGGGTAAATACTTGTTTTTCGCGTCCGAGAACGTTAAAGAGTTTCAAAGTCATACGTTGAGATCCCTTATGAGCGATTCGAGTAGCTGTTGCATTTGACGTTCGATCATTTCGATTCTTTCGTCAGTTTGTTCAAGGTTTTCATCAGTCAACTGATCTAAAAGCCGTTGGCGTTCATCTTCCAGCTTAGCTAATTTCTGATAAACCGACAGATCAAATTTTGACTTAGGTAAATCTACCGCATCAGCGACAATTCCTTGTGCTTTACGCAATACATCAACCAATTCACGAAAATGTGGGCAGTTATCATCATAAATGCGTCGCGGATCAGCTTGACCGAAAAGCCGGACACCGTCTTTAATTTTGTGATAGGCTAACCCTTTTAATCGCTTAAACTGTGTGTTCAGTTCGTCCGTAGGTTTTTCAATGGCTTCTGGATCAGGATAGGAGCATTCCTTCCACTTTAAATCATTTGCAAGTGCTTCCCGATCCGCCAAAAGCCATGTTTCAATTTCCCATACTACCGGAATAACATACACCTTTTCGCGCACAGAAAGATCTATTTGATCGCGCATATATTTTTGGATATAGCTATATCTTGCGCGATTAGGATTGACAGCTCGTTCAATTGCTTTTGGATAGGGTTTAAAAGGTGCTTCTAACAAGTCAATCAGGATTAGGACAAATATATCGGGTTCATTCTCAATCTCATCCTCAATGACTTGTTTGAAACGCTTGATCAAGTTACCATTTCCCTCCAGATTTAACACCTCTACTTTTTTAAATTCTGTGGTAAACGGTTTGAGAAATTGCAACTCCTTCAAAACTCGATATTCAACATGGCCTTCCACCAAAATCACTAAGCGCATGACGAAATCAACCTAACTTCCCCATCATCCACAAATTTCCAAGGGTATATCGTTCTAACCAAAGGCGTAAACGCTCAGCTTGTGGACGCTCAAGACGGGTTTCATATGCCTCTTTTTCAACCGTCACCACATCCCCTGACTCAATCGCTTCCGCGCTCAACAGTTCCGGTGAGTGCGTCGCTACGAATACTGTAGAGCGGCGTGAAGTTGCTTTGAGCATTTCGGCCAAAAGGGGTAACATTTCTGGATGCAAACCGATCTCCGGTTCATCCAATGCGATCAAAGCGGGGGGGTCAGGTAAATTCAGCAACACCGCTAACCCCAAAAATCGTAACGTGCCATCCGAAAGCAAACCCGCCGGAAATTGCCAATTATTTTGAAACCGCCATTCCAATTCCGCATTCCCGTATGAGCGTGAAGGGAGCTGAAGCGCCTTAAAATCCCCGAAAGCAGCTGATAACGCCTCTGTTAACTGCTCATACGCATCCGCATAATCACCGTTTTCTTTTAAAGCGGATAGCACCGCGATCAAATTTGACCCATCCGTTTTTAATCGGAGCGGACGTTGCGCGTCCATCGTCAAGGATTGTGCGGCATAAATGTTTTGTAGCGCGTCCTCTCCAAAACCGCGAAAGCTCACCCAATCTCCGATTGCCTCCCGAATTTCATTAATCACGCGATAGCGACTCGTCCTTAATTGACCGATCATCAATGCTTGATCGCTGTAATCTTCCAACTCCGCCTCATTTTGATCTTGACCCTTACCTAGGTTCAAGATCTTCAATTGGCCGTCATACGCCCCCAAAAAGATATACCGATTGCTATGTCCTTCATAAGGATCACGCGATAATTCTTCTTTGCTGATGTAATACGCATTGTTTTTCGCTTGGGGGGCGATCTGAATTTCATAGTACAACTTATCGGTATTCGGTACAGAAGTAATCTGATCGAACTCAAGCTGAATCGTGATCGACTCGTTTTTATCCTGTCCACCCCGCCAAATAATCGCACGAAAACCGCCTTCATAGTTGATCGTATCGCTTAAGCCTTTGGGATCGCGCACGGCGTTCGCCAATAATCGCATCAATCCCATCAGATTCGATTTTCCTGACCCGTTTTTCCCGATGAGAATGTTGAGCGGACGCAATTTGAGATCCACGTCACGTAAACTTTTGTAGTTTTCCACTTTCAAGCGTTTTAAACGGGCCATTTCATCATTCCTTATCTGCCGATTTTTACCAGTTTATCGCCTTATTCAACGCTTACTCATCCAACGCTTGCGAAGCCAAAGCACGTTTATCACCTTCCGGCACAGCGAAAATCATCCGCCCGGTATCACGGGTGATCACCCGCGTGGCGGTTACATTGATCGTGCGATCCATAAACCCTTTACCGTTTTCGATCACGACCATCGTGCCGTCCTCCAGATACCCCACCCCTTGACCAATATCACGTCCTTCTTGGATCACATGGATCGAAAACGTTTCGCCGGGGATGTAGATCGTCTTGACCGCGTTGGCTAACAGGTTGATATTTAAGGCCGCAACCCCTTGCGCTTGGGCGACCTTATTCAGGTTATAATCATTGGTGACGATCGCCGCGTCCATTTGTTGAGCCAACGCCACCAATTTGTTATCGACATCATTCACTTCTTCAATGTCTTCTTCAATGATCTTCACCAACGTCATGTCGTTTCGTTGCAATTCATTGAGCTTAGATAACCCCCGCCGCCCCCGATTCCGCCGCAACATATCCGACGAATCCGCCACTTGATGCAATTCTGCCAACACAAAGCGCGGGATCAACAACTGACCACCGATAAACCCCGTCTTGGCAATATCCACGATCCGACCATCGATCAAGACACTGGTATCTAACAACAATTGACGCTGAGTCTGATTCAGCGTGCGCGTGCGAGCCGCCGTATTGCCGATCGCTAACCGATGACTCACCACAAACCAGATCTCTCTCGCACGCACCGCAAACGTGGTCGCACCCACATACACTCCCAACACCGTCAAGAGTGGGGGTAACAGATTGCCTAAAGGCGCGCCCAATAGCGAGATCGGATAAGCCAATAACAACGTAAACACCGCCCCGATCGCCCCACCGACAAGCGCCATGATCAAAACTTCGATCGGCATCTCATTGATCGTTTGACGCAAGATCCGAAATGGACGCACCGTGATCCACGGCGTGATGATGATCCCTAACAAAATCCCAAACGTAGCGAATAACGTGGCCGAAGCTTCACTTGGATAACCGATAAAGGTGGACGCATCGATACCGACTCGTGCGCCGATCAACGCGAACACCACCATCCCTACAAAACGGGAAAGAAAATCTATAGACATGCTTTTTTTACTCCCGGATGCTTAGACCGTTCGACTCACAGATAAAAAGGGTGAGCAAGTGCAGTCCGCAGCATCGCCTCAATAAATGCGATCAATCCCTACGCTTGATGCGTATTGACATATTATACGACGGTTAAGAGTTCAATCCAATAGCTTGCTTTTGATCCCGATTATTTGGTAGAGAAAAGACATCGGCCAAAAGTCGTAACAGTTGTCACGATTTTTCCGCTCACCTGTGCTATGCTCTATCTAACGCGATTTACATTTTCGGTTTTGTGTTCTATTTGTAAGGAGTGTCCCGTGATTGATTTTTTCACTTTCCCTACTTCGATCTTACCGTCAAGCTTAGGATGCCGCCGCCGAAAAAATCTTTTTCATCCTGCCGCCGCATTTGTGGCCCTACGGACTGCAAAAAAAACCAGACACTGGTGAGACTCCCCTTCACAGGTTAGAATCCAACTTCGGAGGGCCTATGACACGGACAGTACGCAATTGGATTTTTTTAGCGATCGTAATCGGCTTAGTCTTGCTGATCGATCAAGTCAGCAAAACGTGGATCATTCAAAATTTGATGTTGTATGAGTCGCGCCAACCGATTCCCGCGCTCTATCCGTTTTTCCAGCTCACCCGTAGCTTTAACACTGGGGCCGCCTTCGGATTTTTACCTCATGCCAGCGATATCTTTTTGATTGTGGCCGTGGCTGTGGTGATCGGGATGCTCTATTTTTACCCACGCTTGCCCACCGACGCACACATCGGACGACTCGCGATCGGCTTGATTTGTGGCGGGGCGCTTGGTAATGCGATTGATCGCTTGCGTTATGACCATGTGATCGATTTTATCCACTATCAGATCCCGGGCTTGCTCTCCAACGTGTCCAACCTTGCCGATCATGCGATCGTCTTAGGTGTGATCTTGATGTTATTGGACACTTGGCGGATCGAGCGTCGTGAGAAACAGGCTATTCCCACACACCAAGACGAAATCTCAATATAATAGTGATTAGACCATTCATGACACTAGGAAAGGAACACCCATGTTAAAACAAGCTTTATTGATCGCGTTACTCGCATTATTATTAGCGGCCGGATGCCAAGGCGGCTCACCTGCTGGCACCGATAACGACTCGAATGATGCGGCCGCGGTTCAACAATTTTTTCCGCAAATTTCTGGTTATCAATCTGCTTCGGTGGGGGATATTGCCCAAAGTATCGCGGTTGTGGCCGGCGGCGCATCCTTAGCGACTGGCAACGTCTTAGGCGCAGCTTCGATTGAACGCCTCAACACCTTACGCGCTTGTCTTGAGGGAGTCGGGGCGGTCGATGCCCGCGTTTATACCCAAGTTTCGCTGACTCCGGTAGTCGGGATGTTGGTCTTGGTTAATCGGGAGCGAGTCGCTGCGAATCTGTTAAGCTGTACCTTAGGGCGTGCCGGCCCACGCGCACAAGGGGCAACTGACCCGCAACCTTGCGCCGGATCGGGATCGTTCACCGCTGAAGGCAACACCTTCGATTATTTCTATGTCGCTAGTGATACCGATCTATGCACCAAACTTGAGGCAGGGTTCGCCAGTTATCCGCGTCCCTGAGTGATCTGGCTTGGGCGTGATCACTCCGATCACGCCCATTCAGTAGGGGCCAAACGCATCCCCATTATCAAACAGGATAAACACCTGTCCCACCGTCACATCCAAAAACAGCGATCCGCCCTCAAACCGTTGCACATTCAGATCGGCCACTTGTTCCGGGGTAGTTGCAAACCCTAACGCCTCGCGCACCTCGTTATTAGACCAAGCCAAGGCGAACATCTCTACAGGCACGCGCAACCCTTCCGGTGGCGTAACCGTCAACGGGAGCGGGATCAATCCTGTGTTATCGAAGTACCAATATTTTCCGGCGCTGATGCTCCCCGGTGTGATCGCCCATACTTCATTTGAATCGTTGCGCCGATACATCACGCCACGCTCAAAGATCTGTACACTAGACGCAAAGCCGAATCGCGCTTGCAACGCACAACCCACCCGCCGAGCGACCGACGGATTACTACGCCACCCGTCCCCAAACGCCGCATCAAAGGGGATCACGCAGGTCGTGTCGTTGGTTGGGGCAGAGACCAATCCGGGGTCTTGGAACGGTACGCTATTTGAATTGATCGCCGCGCCGATAAACACCCCGACATATGGCGTAGCTGTCGGAGTTGGAGTCGGGGGGATCGCGGTCGGGGGTTGAGGTTGCGCCCGACGTGTTCCCTCCAGTTGGGCGCGATCCGGAGTCGGAGGGATCTCCACCGTAGCCAATTGTTTAAGCGCAACGATCGGCGCAGTAGGTGTCACCTCCGCTATAGAAGTACATCCCACAGACAGGAGCAGCAGCAGCCAAATCCACCGCTTCATAATGCAGATTGGCGCGCCACTTGTAAGAGGCCGATGATCGTCTTGGCATCAATGATCTCTTGCCGTGCGATCATCGCCAACGCTTCCTCAAACGGGACGCGCAACACCTCTAAAAATTCATCATGATCTTGACTCAACTTAGAGGCTTCTAGCTCTGTCGCTAGGTAGAGATGGATATATTCAGAGGTGTAAGCGGGTGAATTAAAAAATCCCCCTAACGCCTGCATTTTACCGGGTTTATAGCCAATCTCTTCCTGTAATTCACGTTGGGCGCATTCTTCCGGCGGTTCATCCGCTCCCAACACCCCCGCGGGCAATTCCACTGTGATCCGCCCCGCTCCGATCCGAAATTGACGCACCAAAAACACCTGACGCGCCTCATCTAACGCCACGATCGCCACAGCGCCGGGGTGTTTGATCACTTCGCGTTTGCTGTGTTGTCCGTCCGGTAAGATGACCTCATGGACATAGAGATTCACGATCCGCCCGTTATAGATGCTGCGTGTACCGACGATTTTTTCTTCCATAACTTCTCGCTTATTAAAAAAGGGCGATCCGGGTGGGATCGCCCTTATCAGTCGTGTTTACGACGCACCGATCACGGGATGATCAGGGTCTGATTAAAGTAGATCAAGTTCACATTGGTGATATTGTTGGCCGCAGCAATATCGCGGATCGGCACATTGTAGCGCAATGAGATCTGGAATAGCGTTTCGCCTTGTTCGACCACATGCGTAATCCCGCCAGCACTCCCGCCTGTGCCTGTTCCACCTGTCCCCGGTGACCCGGCCGCAACTTGCGTCGGGATCGTGGTCGCAGGCGGTCTGACTCCGGTCGTACCACAGCCGGGAATGGTCAAGCGTTGACCGACCAAGATCAATTCAGGGTTAGCGACACCACTGGCTAACGCAATATCGCGAATCCCCACTCCATATAACAACGACAAGCGGAATAAGTTTTCACCCGCCCGTACTTCATGCACACAATCGTTCCCGCTTAAAACTGGCCCGCCTCCAACCCCCGGCGTAAGGCTAGGACTCGGCGCAAGTGTCACCGAGAATGGGGTTTCAGTTTCCGTTGGATCAGCTTGCAAGGTGATCAAAAGAATCGCTTCGGCCGTGGCCGTGAGATCTAAGATCTCTTGGGTACTCGTGCCGACCAACGCGGTCGCTTGTTCTTCACGCGGGTCAAGGGTTTCAAATTGCGCGATCGCTGGCGCTTCGGTTTCGGTAGGCGTAGCCGTTTCGGTGGGAAAGATCAAACCATTGACTTCTTCCGGGGTAACTTCTTCCGTTTCAGCAAACGCGCTTTCTTCCGTTTCTTCCGCAGTTTGCGCCGCAAAATCTGCATCTAATTCGCCCGATACGGTTGGGTCTTCAGTGGGAGTAAAGGTCTCTGAGGGAAAGGGTGAGGGTGTCAATGTCACCGTTTCAGTTGGAGTCGCGGTCTCGGTAGGCAGATTTTGTGAGACGGGGCGATCAAACTCACCGTATCCGGACAACCAACAACCCGAAATTAAAAAAGCCAGCATCAATACGCCGATAATTCGCCAAGAACGTGTACGCATCATGTCTTGTCCTCGCAGCTTGCCCCGCGCCCAACGGCGCGTTTACAGATCGATTTTAACTAAACCGAAATTATCCTAAAGTTTACCCTAAAGGCAAACCTTGTCAATCAATCGGGAGTGATGAACTTGATAAATACTTTAAAATTCACCAAGTTCACATCAGTTCCCTTCCTCAGCGTTGAGGATGGGCTAGGGATGGGGCGCACTCCCAATCAACCTACCTTACCCGATTCTCTTAAAACGCACAACTCAGTCGTGATCTAACTCACGTAAAGTTAAACCGATCATCAACCCGATCACGATCAACGGTGCGATCAACGGTAAGATAATTTCTACCACCAAGCGCGCAATCACCGTTAACGCGATCATACGGGGCATGTTAACCAGCAAGAAGTAGAAGATCACCAAGACTAAGGTAGACATTGCGGCCGCACTCCGCCCCGGAGTCACCTTGCCCACATAAATTCCGATCGCGACCACCATAAACGTTTCTAGCGGAATCCGAAAGATCGATGCCCCTAATGAGGCAATCACTAACAATTGTGGCATGATCCCGAACTCTTGTGGCAGATACAAATTCAGATACATCAAGATCAACGTAGGCAATTGCGTTAAGGCCACAATGCTAATCAAGATCGTGATCCCCTCACTTTGTTTCCACAGCACCCCGGCGATCTTGCTTAACAAGATCTGTAAACGCGGCTTTGGGGTCATCAATAAGAGCGTTAAGGTGCTGTTTTCAACCTCATTCACCATGGAGCGACTTGAATCGGTGGCCAAGCCATACAACACCATCCCATAATAATACAACGCGGGAAACAAGACCCCCACCGACACAATCACCAACGGCAAGATGATCGTGAATAAAAATGGTAACGGCGCGGTGAGCAGCACGATCCCACACTGCACAAAATACCAAGTGAGAATCGGCTCAAATTGCGGAGTCATCACTCGCCAATAGACCCCCAACTGGCGACGCACGATCGGATCCGTGCGCCGCGCCCAAGCGGGATAATTTTGATCGATCTCGTAACGGGCGCTTAGAATCTGTCGGATCAATTGCGTAGCGGTCGTTTGCATAATGCGCCTCTTTCCAATGTTCTAAAAAATGTTTTTGTTCGGGAAACGTCACTTTCTACTCAACCACAGTAGCGATCTGTGGGCTAAGTTGCACATTTTGCGACCAATTTCCCGCTAAATCTTGCACCCAGATGTCAAACTCATAGCGCGATCCAGATATTCCGGTAAAAGTTGCACTGGTCTGATCGGTCTCTAACCAAGCGCGCCACGCCCCCCCATTTTCCCGTACCCAGATGATATATTGCGCGATCCCGCTGTTATCTTCACCGCTCCATGTCACCGTAAACATCGCGGGACTGACTTCTGGCAATGGCGCTAGTTGCGCGGTCGGCGGACGTTGATCACTCAACGGGTTATCGGTGGGACGGACTGGCAATTGGATCGCCCCCGGAGTCGGCACGATGATCGGCGCGGGCGGCTCATACACCAATGCGCTGATATTAAAATCGATCGCTAACGGGGTGATCTCCGTGTCACGCTGTTCGATCAAAATATACGGTGTCCCCCCGATCGCCGTGTCCGCACCAAAGGGCGGTTCAGGATGATCATCCGGATCGGCGGCCGGTAACAGCAACGTATACACCCCCTCCGCATCGGGTGTGATGATGACCGTAGAGTCGAGATTGATCAGTTGAGCGTTACGCCCTTCGGCCGTCAAGGCTAACTCTACCGGGTTTAATTTCTGACTCCACATCACCACCACTCGCTCATCGCGTTCTAAACGTCGAAATTCGATCACCACTGCTTCCGGTGTGATCTCAAGGTATTTGCCGCGTGCGAACGGTTCTCGAAACACTTGCGCCAACAGTCGATACGCTAGGGCGGATCGGCGCGGCGTGCCGGGTTGGGGATGCTGTGCAAAACACACCGATGACGACAAATTACGGAACATACCATGAGCATCACCCCAACAGGCCGCCCCTTCACGACATAATCTCCCGTCATGCGGTGGAAAATTCGTGCCGGGCGGTTGATCGCCACAATCATCATACAATTGATGAAAGATGATCACGTCCGCGCCTTCGGCCCACGCATAAACCGCCGATTGGATAAAAAAGCGCGCTTGTTGATCTTGCGTGGCGCGTTTTTGGCGCAAAGGTTGCCCGTCGGCATCCGTGGCCCATGTGGGGCCGGGGTAATCATCCCACACCGGCACCCCGGTCTCATTTACCCAGATTGGACGATCAAGGTTATAAGCGATCAAGGTCTGCTTGACCCAACGCACTAACCAACCCGTGCGCCAGGGACTCGCATAACTGTGGAGGGCGACGATGTCCATATACCAGTTAAATTCTTCGCGAAACGGATCATTAATGTAGATTGCCAAGACTCGCGCCAACCAATTGTCCGGAGTACCGAATAACAAGCCCCCAAACATCACTTGTGTTTCGGCATCGGCATGATGTGCGGCTAAATACGCCACTTTCAGCAACCGAGCATAATCGCGGATCGTGCCGCTCCAAAAGTTGGTGTAATCCGGTTCATTCCAGATTTCCCAAACGCTTACGCCTTGCCCGGCGGGGAATAAACCTTGCTCTGCCAACACCCCGCCCGGTTTATAGCGATTGACCACCTCAAACACAAAACCGGCCCAATAATTTTCCGGATTAATCGCTTTGCCTTCAGCCGGCATATCCGATCCATCGGCAAAAATCGGCAAGTCCATCCCCTGAATCCGACCTTCATCCGCCCGAAACGCCGGACGACCTAATAAGATCGCATTGATCGAAAACCCATAGCGCAGATCATCGGCGATCTGAATATCAAACCGTTCCCAATCGTAGACTCCCGGCTCTGTCTCAATCCGATCCCAGTAAATCGGGTAACGATTCCATTGCGCGCCCAAGGCCAAGGCTTGCTGATAGCGTGCCGGACTTGTGCCACCTTCCGGCGCGCTAATGTGTGCAATACCGAGTCGTTGCGACTGACTCCCCGTCGGAGTTGGCGGTATGGGCTGCTGTGAGGTCATCAACGCTACATTCGATCCCTCATAGTGAGGTGAGGCATTAGGGCCAGGATTGCCCAAAATGATCCCACCCGTCAAGATAAATAGCATGATCAATACGACAATCCGGCTCATTCAACATCCATGTTTAACCATTTAAATAATCCGAAATCTTACCATACTTGGCAATTTTGAGGTGTTAACTAATTTCATTTAAAAAATCCAACACGGCACGGGTAAAGAGTTCGGTATGGGTGCTAATCAAGAAGTGACCGCCGTTTTCAAACACCTTCCAGCGTGCATCAGGAATCTGTTCTGCCAGTAAACGCGAATACGCGATCGGTACTGCCTTATCTTGATCCCCGGCCATCACTAACGTAGGGATGCTCAATTCGCCCAACCATGATCGACTATCAAAAGCGGTCAAGGCCGCGCAAGCCTTGATCATCAAGGAGGTGTCATTCGAGGCCATGAGATCGATCAAACGTTGGGCATCATCGGCGTTAGCCGCGCTCCCACCATCCGATTTAACCACCGTTGCGGCTAATCGGCGTAATCCCATCACCCGGAGTAACCCTTGTGTCAACCACCAACTCATGTAATCACCCACGCTGATAAAATTGCGCGCAAACGTACATGACAGCACTAATGAACGCACTTTGGCCGGATACCCTCGCGCCAATTCTTGCGCCACGGCCCCACCCATTGAATAACCGAGAACATGCGTGCGTTCGATCTGGAGCGCGTCTAATAACGCTGCCATATCCGCACCGAATTGTGACAAGGCGTTATCCCCCGGCAGCGCCCCGGTTTTGCCATGCAATCGTAGATCCGGCACAATCACCCGATAATGTTCAGCAAATACGGGGATCACCTTGCGATACATTCCACCTGTCACCATTAAACCATGAATCAGCAGCAGTGGATCGCCCGCGCCGTATTCTTCAACATAGAGTCCGCCATATTTAAGGCCTTGTGACATCATGATTCACCTTCCTTTATTATTCCTTCAAATCGTTCTCAATAACCTCAAAAAATTATCTCATCAATGGCAACCGATCCACGAATCCTACACGAGTTGATTTCTTTTTCTATGTATAGAGTAGAGTTAGGGATGAGGTTTAACAGTTCATAACGACTCTTTCTCACCGTTTTCAGTGTCAAAGCTTTTAAGGGAAACTTTCTTGTATCGACTTCTCCTAAGTTTATCTACTTTGCGAATACACCACCATGAGACAGCCGAATTTAATAGGGTAATCTAAAAATCACAAGACGATCAAGTTCGTTCTAAACTCGTTGATTGCGTATGGCGGCGGTAGTAGCGGCTAAGACCAAAAAAAGATTCGGCGACAGCGGCAACGTCGTTAGAGGGATCGTAAGATTAAAAAGGTGCATTTCTCAAAGTTAAAAGCAAACACGAAATCGCAAAAACAAGCTCAAACGGCACGATCATCTGAAACTCCTTAGGGTGATCACGGTCATGTTAAATGGATGATAGCACAAATGAGCGAAAAAATCGTAACAAATGTTACGTTTTTCCACCGATGTCTTTTAAAGCGATTATCCTGCCGAACTTAATACACCCTCGAAAACGGATCACATTCGTCATTCGCTATCAAAACAGATCTAATATGGAAGACACTTTTATGCGACCCCCTACTTCTCAGCAGAGGGCCGATCCGTTACGAGGAGTCAGGGGGCGATGGCCGTGGCCGTTTGACGGGCAAACTCACGTAAGCGAGTGGGTGCAGCCTGTAATGTCGATTCAAAGTTCAACGCTTGTTCGGTGGAGCGTGGTAACAAGGCCTCTACAGTGGGTGCAATGATCGTATTTCGTTGATCGACTCGCTCTGTCTCTACTAGGTTGTATTCATCCACCGGAAACTGCACGATCTGCCCACCGACCAAATAGATCCCTACTCCGAACATCACGAGGGCCATCAACACAAACACGATCGCGCTCTGACGATTCGCCATGCGCTGCTTGGGAGTCAACACCACCATCGGCGGGGGGGCATCAGGGGCTTGTAGCCGATCGATCTCACGGGTCAATAATTCAAATGGGTACGCACCTTTGCGAAAATCCAATGGTTGTAGGTGGTCGATCAATTTCGGCAAAGGTTGATCATCCGTCACAATCACAATCACTTGCTGATGGGCATCTAACGCATCAAATAAAGCGAGTTCGGCGGTCGCATTTAACGGCAGGATCGCGATCAACGGGGCGCTTGTCGCATCATATCCCCGTTGCTTGAGATCCGCGGTCAAACGTTCTCCGAGTGCGCGTTGTGCTTCGGTATAGGTCAATTTAGGCATATAGGAGTCCCTCTCCCACTACAAAAAATTGGCCCAATTGTAGCTTATTTCACAAAAGGCATATAGAGCGTTAGGTGAGCAATTGCATCAAAAAATAAGGGCTAGGCCACTTGTGAACAGCTACCCAGAAACCGATAGGGGCTACCACTTGGCCCAATGGATTCGCTTCAAAATAACAGCTTCGACGCTTTAAGACATCATGAAAACGCTCAATTAGCGATAGCGATAGTAACGTACCATGCACGGAGCATCTTCAGCCTCATTCACCACCACTGTGCGACAAGGGCTAATCGGTGCGCTTTTTCTTTATCTGTTTGATCCCCTCTGGTATTGATCACTTTCCGATTCTTGTTATTTTATCTATAATCTAAGCGTAACCCGTTGGGAAAGTAGGTCTCATGTCTGATCACGATAATCTTTTTGATGATGACGATGCTTTTTTAGACGACATCGACAGCGATGAAGACCCTTTTGGCGATGCCGATCCGCTGGATAATCGCACGCCTGTTCGGACCATCGCTGAATTTGATGAAGAAGTTGAGCGTCGGATCAAGTTCTTACTCAATAGTAAAAACACCTCCCAAGAGCGCGAACAAGTCGCCTATTGGCTAGGGGAATCCGGCGCACCAAAAGCGATTACCGCGCTGAAAAAGGTGTACGAAAAAGACAAAAAAAACCCGAATGTGCAACAAGCAGCCGCTTATGCACTCGGCCAATTTAAGGCTCTTGATGAAGCGATCGTCCGTGATCCCGGCGAATCGGTCTCGGATGCTTTAGAACGCCCCGAAAATCAGCCGATCATTGAACGCCTACAAAATATCGCGCTTTATGATCAACGCGGCAAACGCCCTCGCTTTTCCCGTCAAACCATGACGCGGATCTTAGGGGGATTGGCCGCGAGTCTGGTGGTGTTACTGGTGATCTACCTCTTGATCCCAACCACAGAAGCTGAAGATCCTAGCGCACGGATCGCCTTACGTCCAACTGAAGGCACGCTAGGGCAACGTTCGGTCGGTGAGCTTCAATTACGCACCAATGAACTCCAACAAGACCTGCAAGCGTTGCAAACACAATTCAACGGCAGCTTAAACTGTGATGCACCGTTGATTGAACCCGCCGCCTTTGAACTTAACACCGCGGTAACAAACGATTTGCCAACTTTGATCCCCTTAGTGGATCAGTACAATCTGGCCCATCAAAATTATACGTTCGCCGTCACGATCCATGATTTGGCCTGTAGCAACACCCCTCCCACACTCACCGATGAAGATCGGGCCAGTGGTAATCTCGCGATTAGCCGCGCCCTCACCGAAATACAGACAGTTCAAGCTGATTTACCGGAAGAAGTGCGGATTGCGGACGCATCCGCCAGAGCGTTGGCCCAAGCCACCGAGATGATCCAACTGACTCGCGATACGATCGCCGAACAGACCGCTAATCCGGCGACTTTCACCCCCACTTTTACGCCGACTCCGGGCATCTCACCGGAACAGATGATCCGTTACGTTGGGGAATTAAACGAATTGATCGATCGTGCCACGTCACCACAAGGGTTCAATTCCACTTTACAACTTTATTGGGAGCAAGCACGCGATAACGCCAACGTCTTAAATTGCCGGGCGACTCAACCGCGTATCCCAGAAGATTATGTGTTATCGGTGGAAGATGCGGCCTTAAATGCCGATTTAGCAAGCGCGGTTTCTTTGGTCAACACGGGTTTACAATTGAGCCGTGATGCTTGGGGATTTTTCTCCACTTCTTGCCAAAATGCGACCGTATTAACCAATTTCAGCACCGGTTTATTGCAAACCACCACCGCTAATACCTCATTTGATGAGGCTCGAACGATCTTGGATCGGATTCGTGGGATGCGTCAGGCTGCCCCAACGCCAACACCGACCGCGACTCCATAGCCCTTCTGATCAGGGTGGCGATCCGCCCCCCTGATCGGCTAAGGTGAGGATCGTATGAAGCAACACATTCGCCCCTTGTTCGATCTGTCGCCAATCGGCGGACTCCGCTGGATTATGGCTGATTCCGCGATATGACGGGATAAAAATCATGCCACACGGGATAAAATCGCTCAACATTTGGGCATCGTGGCCGGCGTAGCTGACCATTGGCAACGGATCGGGGATCTTCAAAGTTTGACAGGCGGTATGAATCGCGTTGATCAACCGTGGTGATAAGATCGCGGCCGGCATGTGAACCGTTTTTTTGACGTTTACGGTCAAGTGGTGAGCGATCGCGCTCTCATGGGCAAGGCGGATCAGGGTGCTTTCCATATCCGCTAATCCGCGTTGATGCGTATGACGACATTCTACGGTGAGCGTGGCACGGGCGGGGATGATATTAAAAGCGCCGGGGGACACGTCAATATTGCCACAATTGAAGATCCGCCCTTCGTTATCCGGTTGCAGTGTTTGATACGCCTTGGTGATAAAAAAAGCGGCCCCTTGCAACGCATCGCGCCGATCTTCGATCGCCGTCGTCCCCGAATGACTCGCTTCACCGAAAAAGCTGATGCGAAAGGTACTGCGCCCTACGATCCCGTTGACGATCCCGATCTCCGCTTGTTGTCGATACAAACGCGCCCCTTGTTCCACATGCAGTTCCAGATAGCCTAATAACGTGTTGGGATCACGCTTGGCACGGTGAAGATCGGCCGGATGAATGCCCGCCCGTGTTAAGGCGGCCCGGAGGGCGGCCCCGCGATCTTCAGTTTCACGTTCTAGTTGGGTGATCGAAGGCAATTTACCACTTAAGGCCTTGCTACCGAACAACGAAATCCAACAGCCTTCATCATCGGTAAAATCAATCACCTCAAGATGAAACGGCAATGGATAACGCGCTTCATCAAGGGTGCGTAGACATTCTAACGCGCTTAAAATGCCCACTGCGCCGTCGTATTTTCCACCATTCGGCACACTATCAAGATGTGATCCTAAAAGTAAGGTTTTGGCATTCGGCGAACTGGAGTTCAACACGCCGCTAAGGTTGCCAGCATCATCATCATGTACAGAAAAGCCCGCGTCCTCAATGCGATTAGCGAACCATGCGCGGGCCTGGAGATCTTCATTAGAGAGTGCTAAACGATTGATTCCACCGTTAGAGGTTTGACCAATTTGGGCGAGTTGCTCAAAATCCTGCCGCAGCCGTTGAATATTAACCCGAAGTAGTGACATAGCGATCCGTTTAAAAGTTGTAAGCTTGCGCCATGATTATAATGAGTTGGCCTGTAATCCCCCAATTTTGGGGGCAAAAAACCGATTTGATGATACTATCATATAAGAGCAAGGTTTGGATGAAGGAATGTAAACTCATGGACTTAGCGTTATTGGTAACGGATCCCAACTTTGTCTATTTCGCGTTGTGGATCGGGTTATGGATGATGGTCACGACGACTCATGCTCCCGGCACAGGTGTGCTAGAGGCCATGACTTTTATCGCGTTGGGGATCACGGCATTGCTCTTGTTAAATATGCCAACCAATTGGGTCGCTGTGTTGATCTTTGTCGGCGGGGTGGTGGGTTTTATCTTTCTGCCCTTTATCAAGATGCAATATCTGTCGTTATCGCTTGGCGGACTGGTTTTACAGGGGATTGGGGGCCTGTTTTTATTCAACGGGCTTCAAGTTTCACCGATCATCTTGGGAGTGACGATCGTGCTTTCGTTGATCTATCACTATTTCGCCTTACGTCCCGGCTTGCTGATGATCCAATCTAGCCAAGTCCAAGATCGGGATAGTCAATTGATCGGATCGCCGGGGCGTGTGGTCAAGGCCTTAGATCCGATCGGCACAGTGCAGGCCAACGGTGAGTTGTGGACGGCCAACAGCAACAAACATCTCCCATCGGGTACGACGATTGTCGTATTAGAACGGAACGGTTTACAATTGTATGTCGAAGCCGTCAAAGAAAAACGTGAACCAGAAGCCATTTTTTGATCGAAAGACCATCCTGTAGACATCGGCGAGGAGGCCTAAGTGATGGACGAACTGAATATTATTTTAGTGGTCACAGCAGTGCTGTTTGGATTGTATGTTTTCACCCGCATCTTTCGGGTAGTACAACAATATGAACGGTTGGTGGTGTTGTTTTTAGGGCGTTACAGTGGCACACGCGGCCCGGGCATCGTGATCGTGTTGCCGCTGTTAGAGGTGGTCTATAAAGTAGATGTGCGGGAACGCTTTTTAGACATCCCCTCACAAACCGCGATCACCCAAGACAACGCGCCGATCGCGATCGATTTCTTGGTCTACTATCGAATTGTCGATCCACGTCGGGCGGTATTGGACATCGATCATGTGGTGAATGCTACAGTGAACATGGCCACGACGACTTTACGCGCCGTGATCGGGGATATTAGCCTTGACGATGTGTTATCAAAGCGCGAACAGATCAACGATACTTTGCGCGTGAAGTTGGATGAGATCACCGAACGGTGGGGCGTGAAAGTGACCAGTGTCGAAATCCGCGAAATTGAGCCGCCGCGGGATGTGCAGGATGCGATGAATCGTCAGATGAGCGCCGAACGGGAACGCCGCGCCGCTGTGACCCGCGCTGCGGGTGAGCGTGAAGCCGCGATCGCGATCGCCGAAGGGGAACGTCAAGCGGCTATCTTACGTGCTGAAGGTCAAAAACAATCTTCGATCTTAGCGGCCGAAGGGGAACGCCAAGCCCAACTGCTCCGCGCACAAGGGTTCGCGAAAGCCTTAGAAGCGATCTCGGAAGAAGCTCAAACGCTCGACCAAAACACGCTGATGTTGCAATATCTGGAGACGCTAAAAGACATCGGTCATAGCCCAGCGACGAAGTTTGTCTTGCCGATGGAAGTCACTCATTTGATGGAACGAGTCTCGCAGATGATGGTTGCTAATGTCGTCAGTAAGCCAACGCATACCGATGGCAACGGCGTTAAGCCGTTACGCAATACCAGTGAACCGACTGAAGTCTAACCACACCGATCGAACGCCGGGGCAAAACTGCCCCGGCCTGTACTCATCTTAAGCCATTGTCAGAGCGCACAGATCCCAGATGCTCGCTAAACTCCTGAATAAAGCCGCCGTTATCACTGGCTAACAACACACCGGCCAACTTGTTGATCACAAATTCCCCGATATGGTGGATCAAATGCGTCACCTGTTGTCGCATAATCGTCATCACATCTTCCCACGCCACATCCGACGGCAATTGCGGCTCACGGAGATCGCGCATACTGTCTAGATAAGCGATTAAGGGGTCAATTTCGCGAAAGACAAAGGCACTCGGTAGATCGTAACGCACTACCCCGTAAAAATAGTGCGAGAGATAACGTGTGCCATTTTCTAAGGCGAACAGCTCGCTAGAGGCGATCGGCGGTTGCACTTGAGACGCGCCCGATCGGGTGAGCAGGATGATCGCACGTCGCATCAGAACTTGTAATTCTGGCATTGTGCCTTGGCTGTTGGTGGCAACCATCAACACCCCGTTGGGTTTCAGCACGCGCCGAAACTCGCGCAAGGCCTGATCAATGTTAGCGACATGGTAAAGCATGTGATTCGCCATCACGAGATCAAAACTGTGATCGGTGTAGGGTAAGGCCATCGCATCCGCCACTTGTAAAGCGGGACGCTCTGCCGGATGTTTGAGCAGCATCCCCGGCGAAAAATCAAGGCCATAGTAACGAATACCTGTACCGTAGCGTTGAAGGCGCGTATAGTAGTTGCCAGTGCCGCAACCGACATCTAAAACGGTCTCATCTCCGCGCCAAGCGGGACAACTTAAGGCCCATTGGGCAAAATCAATTTTGGGAATCGAATATTTCTCATGGGTTTCATGCCGAATACGAATACGCTCATCGGTGGCATATTGGCGGCGAACAACATTGGGATCATTGGTAACGGACATAGTTTTATCCACGCGGTACGATAATCAACTTGTTAGAACTATATCGATCCTGTGTATTCACGCAACTTATTCCACGCGAATCACGCGACCGGAAGCAGCACGCAGCAAACGATCCGAGATCGCTTCACCGAGTCCAATTTTTTCAAAGTTATGCACAAGAATAGCATCGATTCCCTGAACATCCAAAGCGCGCATCGCTCCAAACAACACCCGCCCGATTTGTGAGAGATCTTCCCGTTTGCCTAACGAGATAATGCGCGCTCCCAGTCCTGTAAAATGCACGGCTTCTTCTTCTAGGGTAAGAATACCCACTTTTTTCCCGTTGGCAATTAACCGTTGCGCGGTATCGGCCATGGCGATCAACACCACTTCGATCGGCCCATCAAACAACATCACATTCGCCCGCGGGGAATAGTGTTTGATCATCATACCCGGAGATGCACTCGGCATCGGGTTCGATAAATACTTCGGATTAACCGCAAGTTGGGGGATCAGACCCTTCAGATCCTCTAATAACACCCCACCGGGGCGTAAGATCACCGGCGGATCTTGGGTGAGATCGATCACGGTGGACTCTAATCCGATCGTGGATGCGCCGCCGTCTAAGACCAGATCCACCCGCCCTTGGAGATCTTCCAAGACATGGGCGGCGGTGGTCGCACTCGGACGGGTGAAGGTGTTCGCACTCGGAGCGGCGATCGGAAAACCCGTTTGATCTAAGAGGGCGCGGGCCACGGGATGCGCCGGCATTCGGATCGCCACTGTGTCGAGTCCTTGTGCGATCGATTCTGGGACATGAGGAGCGCGCTTAAAGACCAAGGTCAACGGCCCCGGCCAAAAGTGTTCCGTCAGCGGACGGGCGATCTCTGGCAGATCGATCGCTAACTGTTGTACTTGGGCGAAATCATAAACGTGCGCGATCAACGGATCATACGCCGGCCGACGTTTCGCTAGGTAAATACGCTCAATTGCTTGCGAATCGAGGGCATTGGCCCCCAGTCCATAAACCGTTTCGGTGGGGAAGGCAACTAAACCTCCGGCGCGTAACACCCCTGCGGCAGCGGTGATCACTTCGGGTTCAGGGTGTTGAGGGTTTACCTGTAAAACGCGCGTTTCGGCTGTATATCCCATGTAGGTACTCTAAATGTTAAGGTGTGAAGGTTATCAAAGGTCTGTTTAAACCTAAGCCTTATTCTAACATCGATCAAAACAGGTTAGAAGTTTCAAAGCGAAGTTTAAACAAACCTTAGCGTTCTTCGTCTAATTGAAACCACTCGATAGCGACGAGGCCAAGGCGATTTGACACACACAAAACACAGCGAAGAGCAAAATCGTGCTAAGGAAGATCGCCGCACACCCATTTCCCATGCCAAAACGATAAGCAACCCCGATCCGTTGTGCAACCAAAAAGGTTGGACCAAAAATGAGAACCAAATTCAGTATCGTCGCGACACCAATCGAATCTGGACTGACGATCGATAAGTAGGTTACGCCGACGAATCCGACCAAGGCGATCACTGTCACCACCGTAAATGGGATCGTGGCCTTGGTGATCAAGCGGG
Organism: Anaerolineae bacterium; assembly: GCA_025454525.1. Lineage (GTDB taxonomy): Bacteria > Chloroflexota > Anaerolineae > Aggregatilineales > Phototrophicaceae > JALOOG01. Next base: position 69,819 of record JALOOG010000005.1, read on the forward strand.
TTAAGGTGCCTTCACCGCCTAAAAAGGACACCGAGACAAAGTGAATCGGCAAATATGTAAACAGGAATAACCCGATCATACTGCCCACGCCATAGATCGCGCTGTAGATCAGCGCAATGATGCCGCCAATCGCGCTAACTTGACTGACGACCGTGGCGGTATTGACTCCGGTAGGCATGGACGATCCGGTAATGGCTGTCATGGCCGCTGGATTGTTGGCCAAGGCCGTATTAAATACCCCTAACACCAAGAAGAAACCGACGATCACCAACCCGGCATTAACCAGACCGTAGATCAACAGATCCACGATCGCATCACCCCAAGTTGGATCTTCGGGGTCATGTTGTCCTGCGCCGCGTTTGGCCTTTTGTTTGCGGTCATCCCCTACCACATAGCGGATCGCTTGATCGCCTGTCATGCCGGTGATCGTAGAGGCGAGGCTTAAGGTATAACTGTCTTTTTTGAGAGATGGGTTTTTATCAAGCGCCTGTCTTAGATACTTCAAGGCGCGATCATTATTGCCGCGCATGTGAGCGTCCATCGCTTGTTTGACCAAGCCATTCGCCCGTTCTGCATCTAACGGGGATACGTTTATGTCTTTTTCAGGGACGATCTCATCATCTAAGTAGGAGTCGGACTCGGTGCCATAGTAACTATCATCATCATCGTCGTCACTGGGGCCATAGATTGGGGTGTCGTTTTTCGATTTTTGGCCGTCGGTGTGTTTATTGATAAAAATGCCTGCTTTGCGAGCTAATTCGCGCACTTCAGGATCGCTATCAGAACGATACACAGTTGCCAGATAGCTTAAGGCCTCGCGGTCTTTGGTGCGTGCTAGTTCCATTACGGCCTTTTTACGCCGTTCCGGATCGGTATGATTGAGTTGTTTCAAAAGAATATGATCGACCATCGTGATCCCCCGCAATATAAAACTTGTTCTATTGTAGTACAAGCGGCGATTCTCTGCACGCCTTGATACCAGAAAGTTTCCGTTAAATGCTTTGAACCGCCGAGGGAAAACGGAGAAAAAAGTAATATCAGGAAAGTTTCTTGTGTCCAACCCCACCTTGGCCATCACCCAAACATGGGGCGGGAACTGGCCCATGTGAGATGAGCTGCTCCGTCTCCAGGGGTGGGGTATTTTTCTGAGATTGCTAAGAATAATTGTGAACGGTCAACTTCCATTTTTATCCCTTTGTCAAATCTAAGGAAGGAGTCAGTTTGCGCGGAATGGGATGGGGGATCTCCATGGGTGACGATTTTTTGAGGTTACTGGGTATGCTGAATGTCTCAACTTAAGGAAAAGTTGACAACCGAACGAGTGTTCTTTATACTCGATAGAACGCTTTTTCGTATTTTTAAGGATGAATATGCGTAAACTTGAACGACTTTCAGAACGTCAACAAAACATCCTACGCTTTATGGATCGTTATGTGGCGGCCAATGGATTTCCACCTACGATCCGTGAAATCGGTGAAGCGACGGAGATCAATTCTACGTCGGTGGTCAATTATAACCTCAATAAGTTGGTGAAGCTGGGGTATCTGATTCGCACCGCCACTAAATCGCGCGGGTTGCGTCTGGTCAAACCGATGAGCGATCGCCCCGTGAGAGCAGGCTCGGCCCTCACCGTTGAATTACGTGGGTTGATCGTGGCCGGCGATCCCGTCGAAAGCTTCACCGACACCAATGAAGATCCGGTGGAGGTTGTGCCGTCGATGTTGGGCGGATATGACCCCTCAGAAGTATTTGCCGTGCGCGTCAAAGGGGATTCGATGATCGATGCGATGATCCAAGACGGCGATGTGGTGATCCTTAAGCGCGTCGATACCGCCCGTAGTGGCGAAATGGTCGCCGTGTGGTTGGAATCCACGGGGGAAACCACCCTCAAATATCTTTTCCATGAAGAAGGCGGCAAGATCCGTTTGCAACCCGCCCACCCCACCATGGAACCGCGTTACGTCAATGCCCGTGAATGCCGCGTGCAAGGGCGTGTATTATCAGTGATCCGCGTGGTGAAATAGCCGTTTTAACCGCCGCGACTCGGTCACGGCGGTTTACGGCCGGTATGCTTTATTCAACATCCAACAGCTGAAACGGATTTAACCCATCCGCTCCCACCAATTGCGGGGCCTCCACAAACACCCCCGTGCCTTCTACCGCGATCCGCCCGTCCGGTAAGATCAATTCACCTGTCGTATAGATCTTGCGGCCTTCTTTGCGTTGCACACGCCCTTTGAGCGTCACTTCAATATTCAACGGCACGGCCAGCTTTAAGCTGATGTTCAAATTGACCGCTAACACCCGATGCCCCCCAAACCAAGCCGATGCTCCCATGACTTCATCAACTAAAGTCGCTAATGAGCCGCCATGAGCATGTCCGGGCGGGCCTTCTTTGCTCTGATCGATCACCACTTTGCCGATAATACCTTCCACACCTGCATCATACAACCGCGCCCCAAAGCCCCCCGGCGGCGGTTGAAACACATAGGGCGATCCCCCGATCCGACGTAAACCTTCCACCATAACCACCTTTACCTAGTAATCGAATCATGATTCGTTTTTAGCGCGATTTTAACATGAGATCAATAGCCTTCCCCGCTATTGATGGGGCCTTGCCCCGCTAATTCTTTAAGAATCGCGACTCCCGCGCTTGCCCCGATCCGAGTCGCCCCCGCTTCGATCATCGCTAACGCATCCTGAAGCGTGCGAATCCCGCCAGAGGCTTTTACGCCCATGTCGGGCCCCACGGTCTCACGCATCAGACGAATATCCGCCACCGTTGCGCCGCCGTTGCTAAATCCGGTGCTGGTTTTCACAAAATCGGCCCCAGCATTTTGGGCCACACGACACGCCACAACTTTTTCTTGATCGGTGAGTAAGGCGGTCTCCAAGATCACCTTGCACAACGCGCCTTTCAACTGACACTCCGCCACTACACCAGAAATATCGCTGTGTAAAGTGCTAATTTCATCGTCTTTGAGCGCGCCGATGTGTAAGACCATATCGATCTCACTTGCACCCAGATCTAAGGCCATGGCGGCCTCGGCGGCTTTGGCAGCCGATAACATCGCCCCCAATGGGAATCCGACCACCGTACAGACTTTGACTGCACTCCCTTGTAGGAGTTGATGGGCTAACGGGACATAACTGCTGTTGACACACACCGACATAAAACCATGTTCCCGCGCTTCGGCACATAATGTCTCAATTTGTGCGATCGTGCTTTCGGGTTTTAACAGGGTGTGATCGATCAATTGTGCTAGGGTGATTGCTTGCATGGTCTTCGCTCCTTAAGAAAGGTAAAAAAGTAAAAAATTGTCAGAAATACACCAAGATTAACCGAGACTGAGAATTTCGGGCTTTTCCTGATTGTAGAATAGTGATAATGTATGGAGATGAAAAGAGAAGGTTTTGGCATCAGGACAAAACATGCCTACATCCAATAATCAAATTGTTCAAATCCGCGAAATGATCAAAGCGGGCAAGAAAAAACAGGCTGTAAGTTTACTCGCTCAACTTATCGAACGCGATCACGAAAACCCCGAACTCTGGTGGTTACTCGCGAATGCCACTGACGATCTTCATCAAGCACGCCGCGCCCTTGAAGAAATGCAAAGCCTCCAGCCAACAGATGACCGCGCCCGTAAAATGTTGGCGCGCTTAGAAACCCGTCAACTGCTCAAACAAATGGGGGTGAATCAGTCCACCGCACCCAAAAAATCACGCCGTTCCGGTTTATTGGCGATCGCTGCCTTATCCGCGATCGTGGTGTTGGTGATGATCGTTGCAGTGATCGTGAACAATCAAAACACCGTTAACCTTGAACCCTTACCGACTGTGGTCGTTATCAATCCCACTGTTACCGCGCTTCCACCCACCCAAACAGAATTGCCACAGGTGAACGCGCCGACGGAAGAACGCACACCTTTCACACAACCCACCCAACCCATAGAACCTACCGAGATCCTCCCGACAGCCGTCGCTGTGATCCCCACCGATATTCCGGTGGAAGTTGCGCCACCCGTTGAACCGTTCCGTGAGACCACCGCCGAATCGACACCGCCTACCTTGATCCCGTTAGCGACCGATCCGCTGATCCCGATGCCAGAAACTACCGCCGAACCGACTTTACCACCCACCGATCCCAATGGCAACAGCACGATGTCACTCGGAACTGAAACTGAAACCCAAACCGAAACTGAAACCGAAGCATCGACCGGACGCACCCCCGCCGCCGCAGTCGCCGATGATCGCGGACAATTGTTGGTTGATAAACCGAAACGCGATTTGATCGCACCCTATGGCGAACACGCTTACACCTTTAGCGGTTATCGCGGTGAGACGATCGTCTTAGACTTGGTGAATATCAGCGGCACACAAGGCAATCCGTCATTAGAATTGCGCGATGCGAATGGTTATGTCCTGATCAGCGATATTGACACGGTGTCCGGCAATAACACCGATGCCAAGATCACCTTCACCTTACTAGAAGACGGGATCTATACCGTCGTGGTACGGATGGCCGCTGTTGAAGAACAACTCTACTCACTCACCTTAACCCGTCAATAAGCGAATAACACCGATTTTCAGGTACAATTTTCGACAAGGGGCGCTCAAATCGCCCCTTGTCGTCGTTTAGATTTAGGAACACATCACCATGTCTTATCAAAAACCTCCCCGCTCATCCCGTCCCACCCGGCGCGGTTGGGATGCGGTCGCTTCTTGGTATGATGGCTGGGTCGGAAAATCCGGCAGCGAACATCATCGTAAATTGGCGATTCCAGCGATCCTGCAATTGCTTCACCCCCAACGCGGAGAGCAGATCCTCGACATCGGCGCGGGTCAAGGCGTGCTTGCCCCATTCATCGCGGAGCAAGGCGCACACTATACCGGAGTCGATGTGAGTCCGAAATTGCTGCAATTAGCGCGGCAACATCACGGCAAACAAGGGCGCTTTTTGGAAGCAGACGCTTGTCGATTGAATCAAACACCGGAACTCACCGCCGGAAGTTTTGACGGGGTGACGTTTCTCTTGAGCATCCAAGACATCAATCCGCTAGAAGAAGCGCTACAATCGGTCAGTTGGGCGCTAAAAATGGGCGGGCGTGTGGCGATCCTGATGACACATCCCTGTTTTCGCATTCCGCGTCAAAGCGGGTGGGGATTCGATGAAAATCGCAAATTGCAATACCGTCGGATCGATCGTTACCTGACCCCACTCCCGATCCCGATGAAACCCTACACGGGCGGCAGCGGAGTCACGATCAGTTTTCATCGCCCGTTGAGCGATTACATCAATGGACTCGCTCAAGTGGGATTGTACGTGGATCACTTGGACGAGATCACCACTTACAAAGCGGGTGATAACACGGCCGAACAGGAAATCCCGTTGTTTGCAGCCCTGCGCGCCCGCAAATTCGGCCCTAAATGACAATGTGCGGCACTACGATCCCTTTGAGCGCAGCCCGAATCGGGTTGGCGATCTCTGGTAACAGTTGGATGTGATCCAAGTGGATCATCTCCACCCACTGCACACCGATCTGATAACGATCCGGATTTTTGGGTAATTTGGGTTCTTCACCGGGTAGCAATTCACAATGAAAGACAAAACCGACTTTATGGCGCTTGCCATACTTAAAATCATGGCGGATCGGCTCATATTCCCAAGTGAATAACAGGCGCTGAATCGTCACATGGACGCTGGCCTCTTCTAATGTTTCACGCAAGGCAGCCTCATGGATCGATTCCCCAGGATCGACTCCGCCACCGGGTAAGTTGTAATGTAAACCGATCTCATCATCTTTATGTTCAATCAATAAAATCCGGTTATCGCGCACGATCACCGCGCCCGCGTTGACTCGAATATGTGGCGGCATAGGTCTTCCTAAAATGGGTTCGTCATTCATAAAGCGGATCTGTCGTCTTTATTTTAGAGAGGATTCAACGATGATAAAGGGCGGATCTGTGTTTGATCCGCCCTTTGAACGCTTATTCGTCTTCTGGTAACACGCGGAACAAGCTGCCCGCGCCCCGCCCCGAAACTTCCGGTAAGTAGTATTGATAACCGAACGTTGGGATCACGTTAAACGTGCCTTCCACGCTCGGCCGCATGTAGTAGACATACTCATACGCCCCCGCCGGAAGATAAGTCGCATTTAAGACCACACGCTCATCTCGAAATTCGATGTTGGTGAACCATGACCACCAACCCCAACCGAATAAACGTGAACTATCCCCCACTAAGCCCGGTTGTGTCCCGAATTGGGCCTCCGTGCCTAAGATCGGATTGATGCCTTCCGCGCCAGCTGGTAACGGGTCTTCGATCACCACATAGTACAGTTCATTCGGCGCGATGATCGTCAAATGCACTTCCACCAAGTCACCGATCCGCGCTTCGGTGATCGGTTGATCAGATCCGGTAAGGCGATATTCCCGCTGTAAGATGATCCCGCGATTCAACGGCTCAATCTCTGGTACCGGGAGATACGCTTGCAGATAGGCGGTGTAATACAACGCGCCGTCTCCGTCTGACCGTTCGATCTCAAGGCGATTCACCTCACCACGCAACAGATCGCTGATCTGAATTTGCAGGGTTTGACCTTCACGGGTGGTGGCAACCGTCGCTTCACCTTCGATCACCGTTTGATCGTTAAACGTGGCGCTATAGGTGTAATCGGCGTTCAGTTCATTGGTGATCAACATCCAATCGGTGAGGGCCATGATCGCCCATGCCGTCTCTTGAGTGGTCTCCCACGCATCACCGCGCCGAGCCATCATCAACCAACGCACCACATTCTGATTCAACTCAAATTCTGGACGATATTGTAACAACGCCTTCAACACGATCGCGGTGGTACGGGTATCACCGCCCCAAGTAAACGCTATATCGCGGTCTTCTTCCCAGTGTGCGCCGTTCGCACTTAAGATCGCATCGCTCACGATGTCATCTAACAAGGTGTTGATCCGCGTCGTGTCGGATTCCGGTAAGGCCATCGCTACGTAGGCCTTAGCGTAGATGCTCAATTGCGCGCGATCTTCAAACAGCGTGGCTAATACCGCGTTATTCGGTTGACCGGCCCGTGCTAACGCATAAGCCATGAACGCCTGTTGATCTGGGAATTGCCCCCCGATCCGTTGGCTTAAGAACCCAACCGCACGATCTAACACCCCTTGATCCACCACAAAACCGGCCGCTTGCGCTTCTACCAAGCCGATCACCGCCCAAGCGGTCACTTGTAGATCACTATTGATCTCCTGTACCCACCAACCCCAACCACCGTCGGGCTTTTGTTGAGCATACAAACGTTGTAATCCGTCATTCACCCAAAACTCTAGGGTGTCACGCATCGGATCATCCGTTAAGCCCACTTGATCCAAGGCTAAGGCCCGATACGTGGCGATATTCGGTAAGAACTTGCTCACGGTAGTTTCGGCGTTTTGTGAGCGCATATTCTGTAACACCGCTAACGAGTCTAAGGTGACGGCCGCTAACGACGGGTCAAATTGCAATGTTAATTGGCCGTTTTCGACCTCTAAACGTTGTGGCAAAACGACCCCTTCGACTCGTTGACCCCCGCTGAATAATGCGCCGCCTGTGCCGACCGTTTCCGGCGCATCATAACGATACACAGGTAACAAACGATCTTGCCCTTGTCCGATCGTCGGGCGAGTCGCATCCGTCAACTCACCGGCCGCCGCATAGAAGATCAACTCGACCTGATTTACGATGTCTACCGTCACATCCCATTCAACGCGGGTGCTGCTGCCATTGGCGATCGTCACCGTTTGCGTTAGATCGCTGTTCACGGTTACGCCGTCAGCTTCAATGCGGACTTCAACGGTCTGTTCACTGCCGCTGTTATTGTTGACCACCGCCGCTAAGACCACCTGATCGCCTTGCACAAAGAATCGCGGCGTTACCGGACGGATCAACACGGGTTTGGTGCTGACAATATCTAAGGTCTCTTGGCCGACCAAGGTCTGATTATCGTTGTTGAGCGTGATCCCACGCACATCTAAGCGCCAAGTGGTGAGGTTATCCGGTAGCGTGATCTGGAAGGTGCCTTCCCCATTTTCATCGGTGACAAACGCGCCATTCCAATACGGG
>JALOOG010000155.1 GCA_025454525.1 Anaerolineae bacterium
CGGTTTTCAACCAATCGGGAGTCTCACTTTGCCCAAAAGCCAATTGATCATCGGTTTCTTCATCTTGATCCGTGCCGAATAGGTTAAAGTCATCTTGATCATCGTCTTGGGCGCTCACCGGGGCCGCGGTTTTCAACCAATCGGGAGTCTCACTTTGCCCAAAAGCCAGTTGATCATCGGTTTCTTCATCTTGATCCGTGCCGAATAAGTTAAAGTCGTCTTGATCATCTTGGGCGCTCACCGGGGCCGCGGTTTTCAACCAATCGGGAGTCTCACTTTGCCCAAAGGTCAGTTGATCATCGGTTTCTTCATCTTCATCTGTACCGAATAAGTTAAAGTCATCTTGATCGTCGTCTTGGGCGCTTACAGGCGCGGCGGTTTTTAACCAATCGGGAGTCTCGCTTTGCCCAAAAGTCAATTGATCGTCGGTTTCTTCATCTTCATCTGTGCCGAATAGGTTAAAGTCATCTTGATCATCGTCTTGGGCGCTTACAGGTGCGGCGCTTTTTAACCAATCGGGAGTCTCACTTTGCCCAAAAGCCAGTTGATCGTCGGTTTCTTCATCTTCATCTGTACCGAATAAGTTAAAGTCATCTTGATCATCGTCTTGGGCGCTTACCGGGGCGGCGCTTTTTAACCAATCGGGAGTCTCGGTGTTATTGCCAAACAAGGTATCGCTGTCAATCTCACCGTCACCCGTCGTATCCAAGCCAAAGGAGAGCGGTTGAGCGGTTGACTTTCGGCGATCGGAGCGGCGGCCGTCAACCAATCCGGCGTATCGTCTTCTTCATAAGTAAAGTCAAAATCATCATCGTCAGCGGTGAGATCCGTCTGATCGGCGGCCGGAGTCGCCCCTGAAAGCCAAGTGGGGACGGATTGCGCTTCTGGGATGATCGCATCTTGATCATCCGGTGTTCCCACCGACGATAACCAATCCGGCACATCCACTTCATCATCTGCTACCACCGGAGCGGCCCCGCTTAACCAATTTGGCATCGTCTCATTCGGTTGTGCATCGGTTTGAGGATCAAGCATCCAATCAAGCGGATCATCCTCGTCATTGCTGGCCGTTAAGGGGTTGGGCGTGGATTGTGCGCCGCTCAACCACTCCAGATCATCCGCATCGTTGTCATCATCTTCAGTGAACCATGATTGGTTATTGCTCATTGCCGCCTCCTCTTGCGCGTCATCCGTGACTAATTCAACTCCGCTTTCGCGCATCCACGCTAACGGATCAGCTTCTGCTTCCTCTACCGCTGATGGGGTGATTTGCGGTTCATCATCGATCAATTCAATATCACTCGTCTGCATCCAAGCGAATGGGTTATCGGCGTTCGGATCGACGATCGGACGGTCATCATCATCAAATGGCATATCAAACGGAGAGGGCGGGACTTCCTCTAAAATTTCGATCCCGGTCTCTTTCATCCATGCCAAGGGGTCTTCTTCATCCTCAGACAAGGTTGCCGTAGGTGTTTTATCTTCTTGTGAGGGGGGCTTGGGGGTATAGACCACCGGACGGGTAGGGGGTTCCGGTTCATCCTCTGCGTCAGCCTCTAATCGTGAGAGCAGGCCGGTTAATCCAGTGGGCGTGCGCGGTTGTTGCGTGCCGCTCAACAGGCCGGTTAAACCCGTGCCGCTACTACTGGGTTTGGCGGGGGAATCTTCCCCAAAAGACGCTAACCAATCATCCCCGAACAGATCTTCACGATTCGCCGTTGGAAGGGTGGCTTGGGTGGTACTTTGACTCAAATCATCTAATTGGGTGAGCCATTCATCGGTCGAGTCATCACCTAACAGATCGCTATCATCAAACAGATCCAAGTTTAAGAGCGCCTGATCCTCCTCTGTAGCCACGACGGAATCAGCGGGAGTCTCATCATCTGCAAACGTATCGATACCCCCTAGCGCCTGAAGCCAATCCGGATTTTCGTTCATCAGATCGCGACTCGCCGCCAATTGATAATCCAGCCGCGTCAAGCGGAAAGCATCATCATCGGGAGGTGTGCCTTGCGCTAAGGTGACGGCAAGGTAGGGATCCACGGCTTCGATCCGGCTTAAATAGCGTTGCGCGTCGGACGGGCGTTGTTCGCTTAACCATAACAAGGTCAAGATCTGATTCGCGATCAAACAATCCGGTAGCAATTTGAGGAGCGCGAGGGCGCGTTCGGCCGCTTCAATCAAACTACCCGCTTCCCAGTAGACTTGTGCCAACAAGACTTGTAAATCAAGGCGATCCGGGGATTGTGCGAGGGCCTTTTGTAGCGTATCGATCGCTTTGGAATACAGCCCACTACGCAAATGTTGTAAAGCCACGGCCCGTGCGGTCAATTGAAAACGGGTGACTTCCATGCCACGATATTGTCGATACAATTCTGTGAGCGCGGCCTGAATAGCGCGTTGATTCGGGTTTTGTTCATAGGCCCGCTCCAAATGCCAGATCGCCTCATTGCCTTTACGTTGCGCCTGATAATAGAGGCTAAGCGCTTCATGGGCTTCGGCATCATCTGGGAACACACTTAACACACGCCGATAGATCTGGGCCGCTTCGGCACTTTGACTCCGCAATGCCCGCGCCATCAAGCGGTAGACTTCCACATTTTTCGGGTATTTTTCCAAAATATGACGGCAGTGTCGCACGACTTCATCCGTTCTCCCTTGTTGAAGGAGATCCGTTAACTCTGCCTGATACGCCTTTAAACTGATTTCAGACACGTCCTAACCTGCCGTTCGTTTGCTCCGCTTGCACTGTTGATAGTATAACACATGACGCTCTACAGCGGCTAAAGCCGCGTAGCTTCTGCCGCACGCATAACCTTGCCCTTGCCCGAAGGCGAAGACAGCGGGTTGACGTTGGGCGACACGGGTGCGTCCCACCCGGCTTTGTTCAAAATGTTAATGGCAGCGTTGTGATCGCGATTGAGCGAGAGATCACAGGCGCATTCGACCCACCGAACGGAAAGGTCAAACGCTTGAAACCGCGTCCCACAGCCCGAACAGGTTTGTGAGGTGTAGGCGGGATGGACGAAAACGACCTGACGACCAGCATCTACCGCTTTGTTCGTCAGCAGTTCACGAAACACCGACCAGCCTGCATCTAGGATATGCTTGCCGAGGCGGGGGTTGCGCGCCATGTTGGCCACACACAAATCTTCAAGTGCCATCTGGTCGTAGCCTTGCACCAACGCCGTCGTGAGTTTGTGAGCGAAGTTCCGGCGCTGATTGCCAATGTGTTCATGCCAGTGTTGAAGACGAAGCAGTGCTTGGTGGCGGTGCTTGCTCCTACGCGGTTTCCTCGCCAACGACCCTTGCAGGACACGCAGCCGTGCCTGAGTTTTGCGGTAGAAGTGGGGATCTTCCACCTGATCGCCGTCGCTGGTGGTGAGTAGCGCCGACAGCCCCAGATCAAGGCCAACGGCATGTCCCGTTTTTGGCAGGTGCGGCTTGTCTGGCACGTCACACGCCCACCAGCGACCCGCCTTGTGGAGAATCCGCACGGTTTTGATGTCGCCTTTCAACCGACGATGCCATCGCACGGCGACTCGGCCAACGCCAAACAGCTTCAGTCGCCGCCCGTCCAGTTTCGCCCCGACACCAAATTGCTTGAATGCGAACGAGTGGAAACGCGGGTAGCCCGGCGTTTCACCCGCTTTGACCCGACGAAAAAACGCCTGAAATGCCTTATCGAGGTCGTCGCACACGCTCTGCATCGTCTGGCTGAAAACGACCAGCGCTTGCGGAAAGGTCTGGCCATAGCACACCGCGGTCTTTTCCTGTTGCGACTTGGTGACGCTGCGACCTTCCACTTCCCAAGCGAGTTTGCGTTCTTCCAAGCACATATTGTACCAAGCGCGGCAGACGTTCAACGTCTGATACAGTAGACGTTCCTGCGGTGCGGTTGGGTAGAGACGGTACTTGAAGGTTTTGATGCCCACCGGCTACACACCTTTCTGCGCGGCGATGTCCCTCCGAATCGTTTCCTGTGCGACGGTATTCGTCGTGCGGGTATTCCATAACCAACCTGTCTATAGAATATCACCCTTCGACAGCTCGCACAAGTTTTTAGGTCGGCTAAAGCCTCAAGCGCTTTTATCCACTGCCCCTAAAGCGGTGTGGCTTTCGCACGGGCTAAAGCCCAAATGGTAATGTATTTCTCAACGCCCCGACTAATGGTCATGTGCGTTGCGTCTGATTATAGAGAAACTTGTCTATTTGGACAAAAATTCGATGAAATTGGCCCCAAAACACTTCACTAAAGGATCGGGGGATGTTGATTAGACGTTTTTCTTACCTGATTATCACCTTGAATCGGTATAGTCACCCTTCGTTTACAAGGATGACGCAAGGTGAGAAAAATCATGCTAGGGTTAGTCGTGCTGTTGGTGATTGGTTTTGTAGTTAGTCGGTTTTGGCTCATTCCGGCGGTTAGTCCACGCCCAAGCAACTTAGGGGTGAATAATGGACAACTTACGCCGTGTTCACCCAGTCTCTTAAACTGTGTTTCCTCGCAATCAGATAGCGGGTCATTTCAGGCCCTCGCGCCGATCCCATACACGGGAACATTGGCCGAAGCACGGGCAAAATTACTCCGGGTGATTACGGGCATGGAACGTAGTACGATCGTCGATCAAAGCAAACCGGATTATCTCCATATTGAGTTTCAATCGTTGGTATGGGGGTTTATTGATGACACCGAATTTTATTTTGACGATCAAGCGAAAGTGATCCACTTCCGGTCAGCGGCCCGTCTGGGACGGAGTGATCTGAACGTCAACAAACAACGCATCGATCAGATCAAAGCCGCGTTTGCCAATGCTTGAGATCACCGAGTCCACCCCGCGCCGTTTGGTGTTAGTACAAACACGCCCCACTTTGACGTTTTTAGCAGTGGTGTTTACGGGGTTTAGCGGGTGTTCGTTGATCTTGATCTTGGTGCAAAGTGTGCAGATTGCCCTCGCTGATCCGCAAGTATTAGGCGAGATCAGTTGGGTGATCTCGGTTGGCACTTTTTGGTTGATCGGGGTGGGGTTGGTGATTTTCGGTGTGATCGGGTGTTGGCAGATCGCGCAAGGTGTGCGTTTGACCTTTGATAAAGACGCGGAGTCGGTGGTGCTTCAACGGGCGCGCCGTCAAAACCACCATTCGATTTACGGAGTCTTGCGCTTAGAAGCGGAACGTAATGAACTTGCGCGGGCGTATGGCCTATTTTTGGTATTACGTTCCGGTGAACGGATCGCGATCACCGCTGTTCCAGAAGGTGATCGCGATCAATTGGAGCATCTGTTACAAACCGTCCGCCATTTCTTGCAATCCGCTTAGACGGTCACGGTCAATTCTACGCCATTCACGATAATCGTATAATCACCGCTTGGCAACGCGCCTAGGTTGATCGTCTTTTCCACTTGGATTGCGATCATCGTGCAGGCGATGTCCGCGGGCAGTTCGCGATAGACCTCAAGCGTAATCGTATTGCCTTCTTGTGTCTGTTCTACCAGTAACTCCCCTTCACAGCCGTCCACATAACCACGCACGATCACCGAGACTTGCACCGGGAATGATTCCATTAACAGCACATCCGCCGAGTCCACGCTCAAGGGTATACGCACCAAGGGGCCACTGGGTTCAGAAGGCAGGGTAGGTGAGATCGCCGTCAATCCGTTCACCGTGATCGGGAGATCGATCATCGACACCGGAAGATTGATCAAGCGTACAAACGGCGTTTCGCTAACACGGCACTCTAATCCCACTGGACGTACTCGGAACACCTCAAGGTTGAGTTGACCATTGACGATCGTCTCACGGCTTAAGATCTCGCTATAGCAAATATCGTTGTATTCAACCGTTGCCGAAACGGTTAGATCTAGGTTTTGGGTGGTTTGTTGCACGGTCACGGGCACTTTTTGCAGCGCAAAGGTTTCGCCGAATTGCAGATCGGCACTAAAGTTGCCCGTGGTGATCGGCACACCGAAGATCGCATCCCCCGCGATCACCAGTAAGCGATGATAGATACTCAAATCCTGCTCTGGGGTGACAGAATAGATCGTATAGGGGTATTCGATCCGCACGGGTTGATTACTGCAAGAGGTCTCTGGGGCCTCAAAGCTGTCATAGATCACATCCGCCAGATCCAAAAAGAGCGCGTTTGCCCGTTGCGTGCCGTTGACGGCCACAGGCAATTCACAACCGTCCGGACGCACGATCTGTAGGTTTAAGGTGAGCGTGTTCCCGTTCGGATCGTACTGGGTGGTGAGTCCCGCTAAGACAAACGGGGCTGCTGTGATTTCTTGGGCATGGAGCGCCGTCCCGGAACCGACCAGTAACAGTAACGCTAGAAGTAGCACTTTGAACATAGGTGAGTCTCCTCTGATAGACTATTGTTATAGCAGAAAGACGCATCTATGTCTGATTTTGTTCCCACGCCATGTAGCCACTTGCGCTCAAAATCACTAGGGCTATCGCATCAAAATTGGGTAAATAACTGTAAGAGAAAGGTATCGTCAAGCGCAACACGGAAACGCTTGCGGTTGAGAGTAAGCTTAGCTGGATGACGTTTCAGCAAATTCAAGGCAATAGGTCGGATAATCGCCAAGTTTTCCGGTGCGTCGTCAAGACGAACATGGGACGCATCTTCACCAAAGATGACCTCAAGTGTCCAATCCCATCCTAGCCCTCACCGATACATTGGGAGGGAATTAGCCTGAGTGAGATGAGCTGCTTCGCCTCCATGGGTGGGATACTTTTCTGAGATGACTTGTGTTCTCTATGTCCTCTGTGGTTCAAAGCTTTTCACAAAAACTTTCCCATACCAATTTTCACAATTCATAAAAAACCAAAAAATACAGACAAATGTTACGACTTTTTCGCTCATCCGTGCTATCATCGACTCAGGATTCACCAAAGGAGATTCACATGAACACATGCTTTCCACTTATTTTGGTCTTTTTCTCTTGGCTCTTTGACGCTTTTCCAATCTTACGATCCGCCTAACCCTGTTGCCGCTGTCGCCGAATTTATTTTTTCACCTAGCCGCCGCTGCTACCGCCTGGTGATCTTTGAAGTGATAAACCCACACCCCTTGCAAATGATCCCAACTCATGTTAGGCTAAGGATCATCTAAAACACAGGCGTGCGCTCACCCGGATGTGGCGCACCTAATGGGGGAAGCCCGGTGAAAGTCCGGCACTGTCCCGCAACGGTAACAGCGCGAACCGATCGCGTTGAAGTCCGAATGCCCACCTCTGTTTTAGCTCGTATCAAACCTTCGTGGAAAAAGGGAAACGAGCGTGGACTCAATCTTTGATTGTGATTCCCGCCCCCGGCGGGATTTTTTTATTCACCCCCCTTGTGGTGTGATCTGTCCTCGTTCCGATCCAATTGTCAACTATTTTAAGGAGATCCACCCATGAAACCTCTGATTGTTTTGCTGTTCGCGTTAGCGTTGATCGGCGCACCCGCCCTTAGCCAAGACGCGCCCACCGACTCGTGTGTCACCCAATACGATGAGACCGTTGATTACTTCCCAGAAAAAGCCGAATTGACCCATGCAGAAGGCTTTAGCGTCGAATACTTCAACCATTACAAGGTGATCTCGATCACCCGTCCTTGGGCGAACGCTGCGGATACCGATGTCTTTCAATATGTCTTGGTGCAATGCGGCACCCCCACCCCCGACGGTTATGAAGCGGCCCAAGTGATCGAAGTGCCGATTACCAGCATCGTCACCATGTCCACGACCTACCTCGTCCACCTCATGGAGATCGATCAAGTGGACGCATTGATCGGGGTCGATAGCGGCCTATACATCAATAGCCCGACGATCGTCGAAAAATTTGAGGCGGGCGATCTCGTAGAAGTGGGCAGTGGATCGGGCGTAAACGTCGAAACCGTGTTAGATCTTGCTCCCGATCTGGTGATGACCTATGGTAGCGGTTTTCCGGAATTTGACGCGCATCCGGTGTTATTGGACGCAGGAGTCGCGGTAGCGCTCAATTCTGAATGGTTGGAAGGCACACCATTAGGTCGGGCCGAATGGCTCAAATTCACCGCCTTATTCTTTAATGCCGAAGCCGAAGCGAACACGGCCTTTGAAGCGATCGTCACCGAATACACCAACGCGGCCGCCTTAGTGGCCGATCTGGCGGAGGCCGATCGGCCGGCCGTGTTATGGAACGCGCCATTTGAAGGCACTTGGGGCATCCCCGGCGATCAAAGTTACACCGGATTGCTGTTGCGCGATGCCGGAGCATCGGTGATCCTAGGTGATCACTCCGAGGAGAACCTCGCCTTCTTGGATTTTGAGACGGTTTATGAGGCCGCAAGCGAGGCGGATTTTTGGTTTCCGAATCTGTTCATGACCGAGACGTTAGATGATTTGATCGCGATCGATGCGCGTTATGCGGATCTTGCGCCCGTGATCAATCAGACGGTGTATAACAACGATGCTCGCACCAACCTCAACGGAGGCAACGACTTCTATGAGACCGGAGTCGCCTTGCCACACTTGATCCTAAAGGATCTGATCGCGATCTTGCACCCAACCGTATTACCAGATCACGAATTGACCTTCTTCCGTCGCATGGAATAAACGCTTGTGGGGCGCGGCCTGCTTGTTCCGCGCCCCTTTAGAGAGATGAGTGAGCAAATGTCCCGCACATGGTCTAGGTCTACATCACAGCGACAACCCCTCGTGCTGAGTTTACGCTTAGGCCGATCGCCCGTGTTATTCGGCGGCCTCACGCTTGGCTTGATCGCGATCTTTGTGATCAGCTTGATGCTGGGATCGGTCAATATCCCGTTAGATGAGATCGTGCGGGTGTTATTAGGCGGTGAGGCTAGTCGTGAGGCTTGGCAAAACATCATCTTAAAATTCCGTTTGCCGAAAGCGCTCACGGCTGTTTTTGCGGGGGCAGCGTTAGGGGTGGGCGGATTATTGATGCAAACGTTTTTCCGCAATCCGTTAGCCGATCCGTTTGTGTTGGGCATAAGTTCCGGCGCAAGTTTAGGCGTGGCGATCGTGGTCTTGATCGCGGGCGGGGCCGGCGGCGCATTGTTAGCCGGATTCGGCGCGATCGGTGATCTGGGTTTGACGTTGGCGGCCGCGATTGGCGCGGGGACGGTGATGCTCTTGGTATTATTGGCAGCCCGGTGGTTACGCAATCCGCTCACGATCCTGATTTTGGGCTTGATGTCTGGTTATTTGACAGGTGCGATTGTGAGCCTGTTAATGTTTTTCAGCGTGCGCGAACGCCTTCAGGCTTACATCAATTGGACATTTGGCAGTTTCGGCGGGGTAACAATCGCGCAATTGCCGATTTTGGTTGGGGTGATCCTGATCGGACTCATAATGGCGATCGGACTCGCAAAAGCGTTGAACGC
>JALOOG010000156.1 GCA_025454525.1 Anaerolineae bacterium
ATAAAAAATTGAAAAATACAGACAAATGTTACGACTTTTCCGCTCATCTGTGCTATCATCAACTCAGGATTCACCCTAAGGAGGTTTGGATGAACGTGCGCTTCTACTTTATTTTTGCGGTTTTGTATTGGCCTTTGGACGCAATCTTACGATCCGCCTAACCACGTTGCCGCTGTCGCCGAAATAATTTTTTTCCCTTTGCCGCTGCCGTCACGCCACACCCAACGGACGGGCTTTTATCTGACTCTGCCCGCCTCTCACCCTTTGCAAAACCCGTCTGATAGGCGGTATGATCCCAAGCGTATCGGCAGCATAACAGGCGAGGAGCGTCATGATCATCGGGATCGTGGGTGGTTTAATCGTGATCAGCGGGGTAATCGCATGGTGGTTATTGATTCGCACCGAAGGCGTGTACCTTGGGCGACGGGTGGTGATCGCGCTATATGACTTCTACGCCGGCCGTTACGAACAGATCAAAGCGTTCGCACCGGAATATGAGCGGAGTCTATTGGCCGAACCGCTCATGAGTGAACTTGCGCCCCGTACCGATCCGTTGGTGTTAGATGTGGCCACCGGAACGGGACGTTTACCCCGCGCCCTCTGTGCTTTGCCCACATTTGACGGGCAGATCATCGGAGTCGATTTAAGTCGCCGCATGTTGAGTGAGGCCACACACCTTTTAGCATCCGATGGCGATCGGGTGAGTTGGATCTGGTGTCCAGCGGAGCGCTTGCCTTTTGCGGACGGGAGTTTTGATGTAGTCACCTGTCTAGAAGCCTTGGAATTTACCGATCATCCGGCCGCGACCTTGACGGAGATCATTCGGGTATTACGTCCAGGAGGACTGTTATTGATCACCAATCGGATCAACGAATGGTTGCCACGGCGGATCTGGACAGAGGAACAGATCCATTCCCTCTTACAGGACAATCAGATCGGCGAATCGCTCACCGAAGCTTGGCAACTGGATTATCATAAAGTTTGGGGGATCAAAGACGGGGAAAGCGCATGGATCGGCCCACGCCCCTTGCATGAGATCTTAATTTGTCCGCATTGTGGTGAACGGTTAGTGCTGCGTGGGGACGGTTGCATCTGTCCGCGTGACTCCACGATACACTATGCGATCGGTGACGACGGCGTGATCGAATTGATCACCCGGCGCACCCATTGAGCCGAAGTTTTGTCTTGTCAGCCTTAACGACGTGCGTTAGCATGTGAGATCTCGGTAATCAATGAGTAGATGACGATGATTCCAGAACCTGAAATCAACCCGTTAGAGGATACGCATCCAACACAAACGGTCAAACAAGTTGAACTTCGCCCGTCTCCCTGGCAATCGTTCATGGGAATCGGATTGTTAATCGGGTCTTTTGTGTTCACCTTGATCGCGATCGTGTTGATGATCGCTCCGGTAACACCAAATATCCGCGAAATTGCGGTAACCTATACCCCCATGGCCACAGATACAGATAGCCAAACCGGTCAACAAGGGATCCCAACGGACACGATCCTGACTCCGGTGTTTCGGAGCGATCTCCCCGTGATCCTGCCAACCATTAACCCAGAACAACAAGCAGCCTTGTTGACCGTGCCGATCACCAATTTAAACCCGCCTTCGGATTTAAGCGTCACCCGTAACATGCTTGCCCCGTTTACGATCATCCCGAATCGCGCCCGTAATCAGGTGATCACCTATACGATCCAAAAAGGCGATACGATCTATGACATCGCCCAACGTTTCGGATTAACCCAAGAGACCATCGGGTGGTCAAACGATCGCCGTTCGATCTGGACATTACAACCCGGTGATACGCTCAATATCCCACCGACGGACGGTGTATATCATCAAGCAGTCGGTGAAGCAACCCTGCGCGAGATCGCCGCGCAATATCAAGTAGACGATCCGTATACGATGATCGACTCAGAGGCGAATCAATTGGCCGGTTTCACCCCAGAGATGACTCCACCGAGTGGCACATGGATCTTTGTCCCCGGCGGCCAAGCGGAGGAGATCAATTGGGCCCCCCAAATCGAAGTAGTGCAAGGGGGTACCAGTGGCGGAGGCGCGGGCGGGAATTTAGTCTCATTCCAACCGGGCGATCCGGGCAGCTGTCGTCCACAACCCCCAGGAACTGGGGGCGGGTGGGGTCGTCCAATGGCGATCGGCACGTATACCGTGACTCGTGGCTTTAGCAGTTGGCATCCGGGGATCGATCTGGCCGCGCCGATCGGCACATCGGTTTATGCAGCCAATAGCGGCACGGTGATCTTTGCGGGGCGCAACAATTGGGGCTATGGCAATGCGATTGTGATCTCGCATGGCCCGTTCGCCACTCTTTACGGACATTTGAACAGCGTCAATGTGTCGTGTGGTCAAACGGTGGGAACGGGGCAAATTATCGGCACAGTCGGCAACACCGGCAATTCATCTGGCCCACATTTACATTTTGAGATCATGTATAACGGGATTCGGGGCAACCCACAATCAACCATTTCGTTTTAGTCCCCCCTCAAACCTCACCTAACCGAACGGGTGAGGTTTTAATCCTCTTTTGAATCGGTTTGAAAAGCTAAATTTCGCCCGTTCATCCGGTGATTGCTTGCTTGTCAGTATTTGCGCGAAATTCAGAAGTGCTGTATCTTCAAGAGTGTGGCCTTAATCTTTGAAAATATTTCTTATGGGATTTTAAATTTTCATGTTCGCGGATCTGGATAAGACTTTGGAGACGCTCATTCGGCGCGATCTACCGACCAACTTAGCACGTCAAGTCGCGATCAGTTTTGCGCGTCCCGATGATAACTTTCCCCCGCAATCGGTCAGTTTACCCGCGATCGACCTGTTCCTCTATGACATTCGCGAAAACGTTGAACTGCGTAGCAATGAATGGCGCACCGAACGCGAAGGCACTCGCGCCAAGATCAGCCGCGCCCCCATCCGAGTGGATTGTTCGTATCTGATCACCGCTTGGGCCAGTGAGAGCGCGCCGAATCCAGTGGAAGATGAACATAACCTGTTGAGCATCGTCACCTTGATCTTGGTGCGTTATCGCTTTATCCCAGATGACCTGCTACAAGGGGCGTTGATCACCCAAACGCCCGGTGTCGTCACCTCGATCTTGCAACCGGGCTATCTACAAAGTCTCGGTGAATTTTGGCAAGCGATGGGCGGTAAACCCAAGTTAGCGCTCAACTACACCGTGACGATCAGCGTCGTACCCTTTGCACCTGTGGAATTTCCGGTGGTTACGGGACGTGCTTACAGCGCGGAAGGCAATAGCGAGGGCGATGAAGCATGAGCGAGTTGTCGATTCAACGTTACGCTTCGATCATGGGGATCGTGCGCGATACCGCTACCGGTTTACCTGTGCGAAATGCCCGCGTGGAGATCACCCAAGCACCTGAACAATTTGAAGTCACCCGCACCCTAAAGCGCGCCCAAGTGGATCCGTTTTTCTGGCGTAATGCGCCAGAACGGGTGGATCGGCGACAAACACGCGCAGATGGGAGTTATTTTTTCGAGAGCCTGCCTCCCGGTCGTTATCGCCTTAAATGTAGTGCGTTGGGCGATGGAGTCAGGTATATCACTATCGAAACTGCTGACATTGAAGTGAAGGCAACAGAGGAGGGGGCCGGAGGGAACACACCAGCACTGATCGATATTGAAATTCAACCCAATCGTTAAGCAAACAAGGAGTCCTTTAAGATGGCACAACAACCACAACCATGGCCGGGCGTACAAGTCTTTGAGATCCCGTCCGCGGCCCAATCGATCGCCAGCGGTGCAACCAACAACGCGGGCTTTATCGGGGTCTTTGATACCCTTGAGATCGAGATCGCGGTGGTCAACGAAAAATATGACCCCACGTATCGCAAATCGCAAAACCCCGCCGCGACCAATAAGTACGATCTACCGGATTTTGCGTTACCCGCGGGCGCAGCTCCAACCAATACCGCGGCCGGCGGCGCAGCGACCCCACCTCCACCTGCTGCCGCTGCCACTGGCACGGGCGGTAAAAAAGGCGCGGCCGCCACTCAACCCGGCACCTCGACCCCACCCCCGTCTGAAACAGCGCCCGGTACCGGGGGCGGTAATGAACCCGCAATGGATCTGCCTGCGGATCAACCCTATCGCTTGCGTCGAGTGACCCTCAAAGCACAACCCGGCGAAGTGGTGATGTGTACCAATTACAGCGAATTTTTAGCCGCTTTTGGGGAAGGCATCGCGATCGATCGTCCAGAATATCGCGGTCAACGCCGCTTAGCGTTTGCGGTACAAGGCTTTTTTGCTAACGGGGGATCGGTGTGCTTTGTGGTGTATGTCCGCAGTGAAGCACAAATCAACGAGATCGCCTTACCGCGCTTTAAAGCGGTGGATGAGATCGCGATCCTCGCAGCCCCCGGTTTGACCTCAAAATCCGTATGGGATAGTCTCACCGCTCATTGCGCCGAAATGAAAGACCGCTTCGCGATCTTGGATATGGATGAAAACCCCGGCGGTGTGATCAACGCCGAAACCGGTAACTTAAGCGCCGCCGATCTCAAACCCGGCACGGAATTTGTGCCATCCCGCGATAAAAATGCCGCTGTCTATTTCCCATGGATTCAAGTGGAAGATCCGGCGTTGAAGGTGGTCGATCCGGATAACTATCGCAACGATAAGGCGCGCATCTTCATCTCACCAACCGGTCATATGGCCGGGGTGTATGCCCGTACCGATGTGGAACGCGGCGTTTATAAAGCGCCCGCCAATACCGCAGTGCGTGGCGCATTAGGCTTACGCTTCAAAGTCAGCAAAGAACAACAAGGGATCTTAAATCCGGCTGGAATCAACTGCATCCGTAACATTAACGGTGGGATCACGGTCTGGGGCGCTCGCACCGTCGGAGGAGATGCTAACGGTGAATGGCGATATATCAACGTGCGTCGGACCTTCCTAAGCATTATGGAAGACATCGAAAAAGGCACCCAATGGATCGTGTTTGAACCCAACACCCCAGACTTGTGGGCCAAGATCGTGATGAACGTCAGCGCTTATCTGACCGGACGTTGGCGGCAAGGCGCGCTGTTCGGCTTGACTCCAGAACAAGCGTTTTTTGTCAAATGCGACTTTGAGACCAACCCGCCGGCCGATCGCGAAAACGGGATCGTGCGGACGGTGATCGGCGTAGCGATCGTGCGGCCAGCCGAATTTGTCCTGTTTGAAATCAGCCAAATGGCGCAACAGGCCTAAGCATGTTTCGCAGTACCTCTCCCGGCGTTTATCTGGAAGATCTGTTTCCAGAGGCCCCCGAACGTTTTTTCACGGGCGTTCCGGTCTTTTTGGGTTTGATTCGCGCCGATGCGCCTGATGCGGCCTATCAGACCCCGACCCTCGTGATCAGCGAGACCCATTTCGCTGAAAACTTTCCCGGCCAACCTGTGGAGAGTTACCTCACCGAGGCGGTACGGGGCTTCTTTCAAAGCGGCGGGCGGATGTGTTATATCCTCCCGTTGCGTGCCATTACCGAACACGACCTCACGATCGCCTTACGCTTATTGGAGACGTTTCAGGCGTTTGATCTGTTATGTGCGCCGGATCTAATGACGTTGTATCGCGAACAAGATCCGAACGTGATCGATCAGATCATCCGTTTACAATTACAGCTTTCGCAACACTGTCTCCAGATGAACGATCGTTTCGCGATCTTGGATGGGCTACCGGATCGCACGCTTCAGTCGCTGTATGAACAACGGCGCACCCTGATGTTCGCTGATGGACGCAATTGTGCGCTGTATTATCCGTGGGTGTTGGTGCGTGAGACCGCGCCGGGGCGTTTTATCCCGCCGTGTGGCCATATCGCGGGCATCTACACGCTCACCGATTACAAAAAAGGTGTGCATAAAGCGCCCGCTAACGAGATCTTGCCGGGAGTCTATGACCTAACGCATCATTTGAGCAATCGTGAGCAGGGTCAACTCAACGACGGGGGAGTCAACTGTATTCGGGCCTTACGCGGTTATGGGATTCGGATCTGGGGCGCAAAAACGCTCTCGAATCGTCCCGAATGGCAATATGTCAACACGCGACGCTTGTTCTTTAAGATCCGGCGTTGGTTAGAACACTACACCTTCCGCTTGGTGTTTGAACCGAATACCGAACAGATGTGGTTGAGTATCGAAAACAATCTTACTGTCTACCTCGGCACCTTAGTCGAGACGGGTGAGATCACGCAATATTATGTGAAATGTAACGCGGAGACCAACCCGCCCGCTGATCGTGAGCGGGGGATCATCCGTACCGAAATTGGCATCGCGCCAACCATCCCGACGGAGTTTATTGTGATCCGCGTGATGCACGGCGAATACGGCTTAGTCATCCTTTAGGAGCAAATCATTATGACCATTGGAAATCGTGTCACGCCATGGAAAGACCCGTATCGTTCATATAACTTCAAACTGGAGATCGACGGTTCGATCCAAGCGCAATTTCAGGAATGCTCCGGCCTCAATACCGAGTCGGATGTGGTCGAATACCGCGAAGGTAATCAAAACTTCACCGTTCGCAAGTTACCCGGCCTGGTGAAATACAGCAATATCACCCTGAAAAAAGGGATCACCGTAGACAATCAAGCGTTGTGGGATTGGCGCAAGGCCGCCGCAGATGGCAAAGTCAAACGCTTTGAGATCGCGATCATCCTAATGGATGAGGCGGGTGATGCTAAGTGCCGTTGGGAATTGACACAAGCTTGGCCCTCCAAATGGGAAGGCACTAGCTTTAACGCCACCTCTAGCGAGGTCGCGGTCGAAACGATTGAAATCGTGCATGAAGGCTTTTTGAAGGCCGAATACAAATAAACTAACACCGTTTTTGAGGTGGGAGCGTGATCCCGATCCCGCTCTCACTGTGATATAGGATAATTGCATGATGCAAACTGAATTTCCGTTTACCTTGCCGCGGGGTTATTTAGACGAACACGGCAATTTACATCGCGAAGGCACAATGCGACTCGCGACGGCGTATGATGAGATCCAACCGATGAAAGACCCGCGTGTCCAGTCCAATCCGGCTTACTTGGCCGTGATCGTATTGGCGCGGGTGATCACCCGACTCGGCGGATTAGACACGATCAACCCGCGGATCATCGAAAACTTGTTTTCGGCGGACATGGCTTACTTACAAGATTTTTACCGTCGGATCAACGATACCGGCACATCACGCTTGATCGTCACTTGCCCTCATTGTAATAACGAGTTTGAGGTCGAAACCGAGGGGGAAGTTTAAGCCGCTATCCACCCGAACGTCTCTATGAGGAAATCGCGTATATCGCCTATTACTTTCATTGGGACTTTGACCAGATCATGCAATTGGATCACCGGGAAAGGCAAAAGTGGGTAGCGGAGATCGCACGGATCAATCAACGTTTAAATGACGCGCTTGAAAATTGACAGGGGGAACAGCGATGCGAGTTTGGAAAGACCCATACAGCGCGTTTAACTTCACGCTTGAGGTGGATAGCGTGATCATCGGCGGCTTTAGCGAGATCAGCGGATTAGAGGCCGAGGTAGAAGTGGCCGAATACCGTGAAGGGGGCCGAAACGCCTATATTCATCAACTGCCGGGCCCCGCGAAGGCTGCCTCCAAGATTATCTTAAAGCGCGGGATCACCGATGCGATGGATCTGTGGAATTGGTATCGCGTGGTGCATAAACCCGAAACAGATTTGACCGGATTGGTCACGACAGCGGTATCATCAGCCACGGTGGGCGTATTAAACCTGTTGACAGGCAGTAAACCCGCCCGTAAAACGGTCACGATCTACCTTAAAAACGCGCAAGGCACATCATTGCGTTGGTGGGTGGTGAAAGAGGCCTTTCCGGTCAAGTGGAATGTCTCAAATTTGAGTGCGAATGACAACGCTGTCGCATTCGAGACCTTAGAACTCGCTCACCATGGTATTGTCCAACAAGGGGCCGCGCCCTACCCGACCGCATGATGAATGATTGGCTGACACCCGCGTTTGCGCCGTATATTCGCCGTCTGACTACTCAGCAGATGGTACAGCGCCAAGCTTTCGGACGCTCTCTTACAGGAAAAATTAACGGCCGCAGTGGGTTAACCGACGCGATTATTCAGCGTTGGCGTGGAACATGGGGCAGTGGGCCATATGGGGAGATGCCGTTGCGTTATCCGATCATGCGGCCGATGATCGATAACGTGCGGCCGGTGGTACGAGTCGCACCACAAGCGATTCAACGAGACGTGGACGATCGCATGATACCTGCTTCAACGGCGCGTTCGCGTTCTATTCGGCGTGGATCGTCATCCATAAATGCAACTGGAGAGATTGCCCCTAAACAAAACGTGCCGATCACCGGATCAGCATCAGCATCACGCCCTACCGTCATCATCCAACGTCAAACGATTACAGGGCAATCCGAACGCCCCGCGATCGCTGACTCCCCGCGCCATGTATGGAGAGGGGTTGGGGGTGAGGTTGCACCGCTCATCCAACGCACCCCCGCGCCGATCCCATCCGGATCAGCAGCATCGCGCCCTACCGTGATCATCCAACGTCAAACAATTACAGGGCAATCCGAACGCCCCGCGATCAATGACTCCCCTCTCCATGTAGGGAGAGGGGTTGGGGGTGAGGTTGCACCGTTGATTCAACGCACCCCCGCGCCGATCCCATCATCATCGCGCCCTACCGTGATCATCCAACGTCAAACGA
>JALOOG010000157.1 GCA_025454525.1 Anaerolineae bacterium
CAATTGGTTTCAGTACCCTCAAACGGGCCATAGTGAGTGAAATCCTGCATGGATGATGACTTTCGTGGAAGGGCAGAAGTTTCAGTACCCTCAAACGGGCCATAGTGAGTGAAATGTTATCATCATCTGGACATTCTGGACGAGTCGCCGGTTTCAGTACCCTCAAACGGGCCATAGTGAGTGAAATTTAGGGTTGACTGCACTTCGTGGTGGCGCGTCAATGTTTCAGTACCCTCAAACGGGCCATAGTGAGTGAAATTCGATTTACCACTGTCTTTCTTGCCCACTAACCAAAGTTTCAGTACCCTCAAACGGGCCATAGTGAGTGAAATCTGAAAAAAGTCCATAATCTTGGAAAGGCTTACGGTTTCAGTACCCTCAAACGGGCCATAGTGAGTGAAATTGATTTTGGCTAATGAGGTTTTGCTGGTGATTTTGGTTTCAGTACCCTCAAACGGGCCATAGTGAGTGAAATCGCATCCGCGCCATTGGCGGAGGGGCTTGACCCAAAGTTTCAGTACCCTCAAACGGGCCATAGTGAGTGAAATAAATCTAAATGCTTGGATGGACTGCTACTTGTAAGTTTCAGTACCCTCAAACGGGCCATAGTGAGTGAAATTTTTTATGACGCATTCCATGTTGCACAGGATGGAAGTTTCAGTACCCTCAAACGGGCCATAGTGAGTGAAATCCGATGAAGTAATGCAGTTGGGCAAAGGGTTTGAAGTTTCAGTACCCTCAAACGGGTCATGGTGAGTGAAATCCCCCAACATGGAACTCCTCATGGATCGTCATGTAGTTTCAGTACCCTCAAACGGGTCATGGTGAGTGAAATCGCTGACCAAATTGACTAAGGGCCTAGCTGTTTTGCCCTCTTACCCCATTTTAAACGCATTTAGCCGTCTTTTTGAACGCCGCTTTGGCCACACCACGTAGAAAATAGCATAACACAAGTCCATCCGTTTCGCAAGTCGATCACCGTCATGATTTCTGCATCGAGTTTCGACAGCCTCACCTAGCCTCAAACCGATCCGCGTGATCCGCCATCAAAGCGTGCTAAAATCGGGTTTTGCGATCGAGTTTCGAAATGCACACGATAACCCGCCTGATCCGCAGCCCTCACGATCGATTTTACCCCGCGTGGCAGCAGTTCAAGCCATCGATCCGCTCCACCGATCCACCAAACATTGGCGAAAAGACGTAACATTTGTTACGATTTTTTCGCTCATCTGTGCTATCCTCTAATCCATACGGTCGAGATCACCTTCAGGAGGATCGGATAAATGGGCGGTTTTAGGGTTTCAGGTTGGCTTTTTTTGGGGGGGGAGCGTGCAATCTTACGATCCATCTAACCACGTTGCCGCTGTCGCCGAATCTTTTTTTGGCCTTCGCTGCCGCTACTGCCACACGCATCGATCGTTTTTGAGGCGATCGCCCAGACACCCCCCAAACACTAGGGCGCACAAATCGACAAGATCGGTTAAAATGAGCGTATTGTGAATGATCCTGTGTATAAGGGGGTCTCGTGAGAACGCTAAGTTGTAAAAATTGCGGCGGTAGCCTAGAGATCGAAAACCAATTTATCCGTACTGTCACCTGTCGCTTTTGTGGCACGAATTATCTGGTGAGCGGGGATGACTCGCTTGATCCCACCGGACAATCGGTGTCTTTAGCCAATTATCCTTCACGCCTGAAAGTGGGCTTGCAAGGGGAGATCCGCGGACGGATTTTCACGGTGCTAGGGCGCATCCGCTATATGTATGACGAAGGCTACTGGGAAGAATGGCAGATCGCGTGGTCAGACGGCGCGCCGCCCGATTGGTTGGAAGAAGATGAAGGCTATTGGACGCTGTATCGGCGCGAAAAAGTCAAAGGCGCGTTACCCGATTATGATCAAGTGCGCGTCGGAGGCACGATCAAGGTGAATCAGCATAGCGTGTTTGTCACCGAAAAGCGGCGGGCGAAAGTGGCCGGAAGTGAAGGTCAATTTGCGTCGGTGTTTCCATTACAAGGCACGTTCGGATACTTGCAAGGCGGTGCAGATAATCACACCGTGAGCATCAACTATTGGCAAGACGAGATCGAAATTTCGATCGGCGATGACCTTGAACATCATGAATTGGTCTTACGGTATTAGGATCGCACGATGGCGACAGTTGCTCAATCACCCACAAAAACTAAAAATCAACGCCCGATTTTACGGGAGCTAAAATGCCCAAATTGCGGTAGCCCAATCCCGCAATTTACCCCAGACGCACAAACCCTCGTTTGCCCAAAGTGCAACAGCGCGATCAGCGAAACGATGGAAGGGCTAACCCATGCGCCCGGTAGCCGCGTGCCGAATGCGCGCATCCCGATCAAAATCGGCCAAAAAATCACCTTTGATAACATCGGCTATTTTGTCTTGGGCCATGTGATGTATCAGGGGTGGGATCCCGAGGATACCTCGGATCGATGGACATGGCATGAATGGCAATTAGGCAGTGATGACGGCCGCTTGTTATGGCTCTCTTTAGATGAACATGGCTTGGTGCTGTTTAACAAATGGCGGAGCAAGGTCGCCTTTGATCCGTTTAGCGCGATGTTCATCCAATTAGGCGAAGGGGTCACCGTCAACATCAAAGAACGTTATCCCGCCCGGATCATGGGCGTGGCGGGCGAATTGACTTGGCGGGCCAAGCGCGGCGATCAATTGTTCATGGTAGAAGGCCGCACCAAAGATAAATTTTATAGCATCCAAGTCAATGATAAAGAGATCGAAATCCATGAAGGCGTTCGCCTCAGTAAAGAGGCCGTAACAGCCGCTTTAGGCAAAGAGGCCGGCCAAGAAATCGAAAAGATGGAAGGCGGGTTGATGCAGGTAGTCGCGATCTTGTGCATCGTGTTCGCGGTGTTAGGGTTCGTGATCGCGTTGGCCGCCACCCAAAGCGGTGAACTGCTCCGCACCGAGACCTTAGACCTGTATCGCGGGCAAGAGTCCAGTTTTCCGATCACCTTTTATGATCAGCGGCCGGTGTTGATCAGTGTGCGATCCCAAACTTTTATGGCTGAAAACACCTTTGCCGATGTAGATGTGAGCGTGATCTCACCGGATGACAGCGAAACTTATGTGATCTTACAGGAATTTTGGCACGAAACCGGTTATGATGAAGGGGAGTTTTGGCGCGAACAACAAACCGCAGGTCAAGATGCGTTTGTGCCGTTTCAAACCGGTCAGCACATGATCAACCTAGAGATGGACATCGAAAGCCAGGTTGAATTTTTAACGGTCGAGGTGGACTTACGTACGCGGCATATCTCGTCCACTTGGACATTTCTGTATTCCGCGATCGTCGGTGTGATCGGGATCGCGTTACTGTACTTTAGTGTTGGGCGTAAGTGAAGGTGAAAGGAAACGTGCTTTTATGAAAAATGTGATCATCATTGCAGTCTTTTTGATCTTGATGGCCGGGTTAGCGGGTTCAGTCTACGCGGGTTATACCGGAGTCGGCATGATCCAGACGGGTGGCCCTTCGGCCCGCGTGGGCAGCATCGGCGGCCCGTTGATCATCGGGGGCGGGCCCGGCAGTGGCAAGTAGTCCAGTGGAGGCGTTAGAAACCTCAACGCCTCCTTCGCCTTCCGAGTCCACTTCCACCGGAGTCACACAGCGTGAGCGTGCGACTCTTTTAATCTCGGTCTTGATCATCTCGATTTGTGCGTTGGTCTATGAGCTGATCGTCGGTACGCTCTCCAGTTATCTGCTAGGCGATAGCGTCACCCAGTTTTCGATCACGATCGGCTTATTTTTGTTCGCGATGGGCCTCGGATCCTTGCTTTCGCGTCGGATCAAAGGCAATGAATTGCGTTGGTTTATCATCGTGGAGTTGCTTACGGGTCTGTTCGGCGGTTCGGCCGCTGCGATCCTATATGCAGTATACGCCACCAGCCTTGATTATTATTATCTGGTGATGATCGGTGTGATCTTGTCGATTGGGATCTGCATCGGCCTAGAGATCCCGTTATTGATGCGGATCGTGGCCAAGCGGAGTGAACTCGCTAAAGCGCTCTCCGATGTCCTCTCGATCGATTACATCGGCGCGTTGTTGGGGTCTTTGGCCTTCCCGTTGATCTTATTGCCGACCTTTGGTGTAAATCAGACCGGATTTTTGATCGGCCTGTTCAATATCATGATTGCGGCGATCAACTTGTATGTGTTTCGGGATCGGCTGAAACCGTTAGAGCGGCGGGTCTTGGCCGGCTTATCGCTGATCTTTGTCGTGATCATGATCATGGGCGTGAGTTTTTCGAGTCTCTGGGTGCGCTTCTTTGAGCAAGGCATTTATCAGGACTTGATCGTCTATCGTGAGCAATCCACCTATCAACGCTTGATCATGACACGCGATGGTTTCGACTTGCGCTTGTATCTGGACGGCAATTTACAATTCAGCAGTCGTGATGAATACCGCTATCATGAGCTATTGGTTCACCCGGTAATGGGGACGGCCCGCTCACGCGAAAGCGTGTTGATCTTAGGCGGTGGGGATGGCATGGTCGCACGCGAAGTCCTCAAATACCCAGAGGTGCAACGGGTGTTGATGATCGATCTAGATCCGGCCATGACCGATCTAGCGCGTACTTATGCGCCCTTGCGTGAGATCAACGCGGACGCACTGCATGACCCGCGTTTAGAGGTGATCAATACTGATGCGTATCGCTTCATTGAAGAAACCGATGAAGTGTTCCCGGTGATCATCATCGATCTGCCCGATCCGAACAATGAAGCGTTGAGTAAGCTCTATAGCCGTCAATTTTATCGGCTATTACGGGAGCATTTATCCCCTGATGGGGCGTTTGTCACCCAAGCGACTTCGCCTTATTTTGTGCGGAGCGCCTTTTGGACGATCGTCCACACGATCCGCGATGCGGGGTTCGAGACCTTGCCGTTACGCACCTATGTGCCGTCCTTTGGGGAATGGGGCTTTGTGATCGGCACACCGCATCTCACCCCGAATCCGCGCTTGATCGATGGGATCGCGATGCGTTATCTCACCCCGACGCTGTTAGAAGGCGCACGCTATTTTGACCCCGACATCAGCGAAGTCCCGACCGACATCAACACCTTAGATGATCCGGTGTTACCCCAATATTATGAGGACGGTTGGCGACAATGGGATTAGGCCGCCAACTGCATCGATCAAGGGAGCGCCTCCTTTAACAGGCGCTGTAGGGTCGCTTGCGCGGCGCTTTGATCCCCCGCGCCCAATTGTGCGAGGATCGGCGAGGCGATGATCGTGTGCCACAAGCGTTGACGATCGGCCGGATCGGTGAGCGTCTGTTGAATGTGTGGACGGAGTTGGGCTAACCATGATGCAAGGATCGTGTATTCTGTGCCGAATAAGGCTTCAATTTGGGCGCGTAAATGTACCGTGAGCGCGGGGGATGCGCCGTCGGTGCTGATCGCGAAAGTGATCGGCCCGCGTTGCACCGTGGCCATGTTGGTAAAATCGCTCATAGACGGATCATCGACCACATCCACCCAAAGATGACGGTGACGGGCATCCTGTGCGATCTGATGATTGGTATGGGTGCAATGGGTCGCTGCAAACACCAAAAACGGCTGCAATTCATCTAACAGAGCGGCCTGATAATATTCCGAACGCCACACGATCGGCGCATCGATCAGCGTCGGATCAAGCGTCGGACTCACGATAATCACTTGCGCGCCTTCGGTGAGTAGTGTGCGGGCCTTGCGGGCGGCCACTTGACCGCCCCCGATGATCAGCACTAAGCGTCCGGTCACCTGTAATAAGACGGGATAAGCCATAATTACAGATTCCCAACGTGAATCCCACATTCGGTCTTATCACGATTCGCCCAGCGACCTGCGCGCCTATCTTCACCCGATCCGACCGCTCGCGTACAGGTCAAACAGCCGATGCTGGGATACCCACGATCATGCAACGGGTTGTATGGGAGATCATGCGTGTCCAGATAATCCCACACTTGCACCTCTGTCCAAGTGGCAAACGGGTTCAATTTGAGCTTTTGATGTTTGGCATCCCACCCGATCACCGGCACCTGCGCTCGCCGCTCCGATTGATCACGGCGTAATCCGGCGATCCATGCGTCATACGGACGCAAGGCCTGATCCAATGGCACAACTTTTCGCAAATAACAGCAGTGATTGGGGTCGTGTTCCCAGAGTGCTTCACCATACACGGCGTTTTGTTCGTCCACGGTTTGAGCGGGACGCACGCGGATCAAATTCAGATGTAATAAGCGCTCTAGTTGATCGGTGAGCGCGTAAGTCTCTGGGAATAACAATCCCGTATCCAAGGTGATCACGGGGGTTTGAGGTGCGATCTCGCTTAAGATATGTAGCGTGGCGATGCCTGTAGGCTGAAAGCTGGTCACAACGGCCAAACGATCGGCAAAATGAGCGACGGCCCAAGTTAAAATCGCGTGCGGATCGGCTGTTTCGAGTTGTAAACTTAGCGCTTGTAAGTGGTCTGGCAGCATTCCTAGATAATCCTTCTGGTGGATGATACAGCTACGAACTTCATGCGATAAACACGATTGTGAGCTTAAACATTGGTACTAATCAGCCGCGGATTCGTAACTTGACACCAATATGCGTAAGGATGGGATCCCGACTCGGTGGACAAAATCCCCAAAAGCCTCCCCGTCCAAGCGCGTTTCCCCAAAGGCACGCAAGACCGGACGTAGCACGGTGGTCAATTGATCAAGCGGCACCAGATCCATAAACGGAAGGGCTAAGCGTGTGCCGACCGCGCTCCCACCCAGAAAGATCGTGTACTTGTCTAAGGATCGCCCCACAAAGGCGATCTCCGCCACATACGGGCGCGCACAGCCATTTGGGCATCCGGTGATCCGCATTGAGATCGACTCGTTCGGTAATCCGATCTCGGTTAACACCTGCTCAAATTCGCTGATCACCGACGGAAACACCCGTTCCGCTTCCGTAATCGCAAGTCCACAGGTCGGTAACGCCACACAGGCCAACCCATAGCGCCGTAAATTGGAAAACTGCTCGACCGTTTTGATCCCGTAGTCATGGATCAATGTTTCGATCGCCGTCCGATCTGCGTCATGAATCCCGTTGAGGATCAAACTCTGTTGTGGAGTCAACCGCACGCTTAACCGGAACTGCTCGACCATTGCGCGCAGGCCACTCCGTAAACGGTACGCGCCAAAATCGGCGATCCGCCCATTTTCGATCGGGAGTCCTAAGTACCATTGTCCATCATCTAAGGCGTGCCAACCAAGATGATCTTCGACCTGAAATTCTGGGACAGATCGCGCCGGGGCCAAACGAAACGACAAGCGTTTTTCCAATTCATCCCGAAACCGTTCGACTCCCCACTCTTCAAGGATGTATTTGAGGCGGGCGTGTTTACGATTTTCGCGATCTCCAAAATCGCGATGCACGGTGACGATCGCTTTCACGGCATCCACCGCTTGATCCGGTGTGATAAACCCGATCACATCGGCGAGTCGGGCGTAAGTGTCTGGGTTGTTGTGGGTCATACCCATTCCTCCGCCGGCCAAGAGGTTAAAGCCGATCAACACCCCTAGATCATCAAACACAGCGATCAAACCGACATCATTGGTAAACACATCCACGCAATTGTCACCGGGGAAGGCGATCGCGATCTTAAATTTGCGGGGGAGATAGGTCGGGCCATACAACGGTTCAGCGATCACCGGATCGTTGAGGATCTCTTCACCGTCTAACCAGATCTGATGATAAGAACGGGTTTGCGGATATAAAGCGCGGGTAAGATAAGTCGCAAAGGCCTGTACGGCGGTGCGTTGAGGGTCATTCGACGGGGCCGGACATGCGATCACATTGCGGACAATATCGCCACATGCGCCGAATGTGGTGACAAGCGCCTGATTTAAAGCGCGTAAGGTGTGTGGAAGTTCATCGCGGATCACGCCATGAAACTGAAAAGTTTGACGGGTGGTGATCCGTAACGTGTCATTGGCATATTCGGAAGCGAGGCGATCATGGGTGAGATACTGCTCCGCGCTCAATTGTCCACCGGGGATTCGAGAGCGAATCATAAAGCTGTGTTCTTTGGGCTGACCGCGTTCTTTGCGTTGATCGCGATCTTCTTGCTGATAGATCCCATGGAATTTAAGCAGTTGTTTCGCGGCATCACTAAAATGATCAAGGTCGTTGGTCAATTCATCCGCCAATGAACCGGCCAATCCCCCGCTCTCCGCTTTGATCTGTTCGACACTTTGTTTAGGCATGTTTCCTCCATATTTGCCCTTAAAAACAAAAAACCTCAGGGGTGTCCACTGAGGTTACGATGCTGCTCATGGTGTGACTTGTTCGGCACACACGACAAAACCTCAGATCAAGCTGATTGTCTCCAACACATACAACAACCGAATGTCATCAGATTTTGTCCTTTTGGCATAAAAAAAGCCCCGAAACTAGATAGTTCGAGGCTTTGATGTGCAGTATGTCACCTTAAATGCGCGCACAAATTGAAGCGAACTATCGCCGAAAGGGGATGATCCGACAACAACACATCTGAGCGCGATTAAAATTCATCTTTTCCAACCTATCTAGGTAAGCTTTTCGCTTGCGCGAGTGAGATCGTGAATGAACTAGATTAATCGTAGCGAATTTTTGCGATCTGTCAAGCAATTGAATCTTTCTCCAAACAGGACTAACGAGGGAGCAGTTTTGGGTAGAAAGGTTTGAAAAAGGGTTCAGAGTTAGGTTTAGGGATACACCGAGAACCGTAGAATGAATCCAAACTGATTGTACTCATAGCAGAAGAAAGTGGTCAAACACTTGGCGATGTTCGGTAAGTGGCAAGCTGTTTAATCATCAACAACCGGACTTTAGGAATCGTCCCGTATAAGAGGGTGGAATGAGTCTCCATGGATGAATTTAGTTTTCTAAGATTACTTGTTGTAACGATGCACAATGCAGGTTATTCAACACTCTCGCGTTGAACTTTGACCTTGAGATCCGCGTCTTTTTCCACTATGATGCGCGATGCTCTATATTTGTCCCTTAGCACAAGTGGGAGAGCGATCACGCTCGT
>JALOOG010000158.1 GCA_025454525.1 Anaerolineae bacterium
ACAATTTTCAGGAATACCATCTTCAGCGATCAACGGGACGCTGATCAAAGCGATCAACATGAGGATCATCAACACGGGGCGCATACGGAGACCTCCTAACTTTCATTTCGGGAGATCATACCGCGCCACGCCCCGTCAATTTCGACGCTTGCCCTACGCTTGCCCGCCGCTTTTACTCCGGTGCATTTGTCCCCGCACCGACAAACTGCTCTACTTTGGCTAACAGTTCGGGAAAGCGGATCGGCTTGCTTTCGTATTCATCGCAGCCGGCCGCCAAACATTTTTCGCGATCTCCGGCCACTGCGTGCGCGGTCAAAGCGATCACCGGGATCTTTTGGGTGGATTCTAGGCCCTTAAGTTGACGTACCGCCGTCCACCCATCTACGACAGGTAAACTCATGTCCAACAAGATCAGATCTGGCAGCGCACTCTTGGCCAAGTCAATTCCGGCAGCACCATCCACCGCGGTGAGGACTTCATACCCCCGTTTGACCAACCGCCGCATGAGCATATCCAGATTCATCTCGTTGTCTTCGATCACCAAAATTTTAGGCATAGGGTGATGTATCCTTCTCCTTACTCCGGTCGGGTAATATGGGTGTTGACCAATTGATTGATCTGTTGGAGCAGTTTGTCTAGCTCCGCTGCATTTTTGGTTAAAATGTCCTCAATATATCCGTTGAGGCGTTGACGATCCGCCTCGGTGAGATCTTTCGCCGTGACCACCACGATCGGAATATCTCGCCATTGGCGCTGCTGCTGTAATTCCGTCACCAATTGGAAACCGTCCATCTCTGGCATCATCAGATCTAACAAGATCAGATCCGGGATCTGCTCATTCAGACGACGCAAGGCATCGAGTCCATTGATCGCGTAATTGATCTGCCAGCCGTCTTTTTCCAGCGTGCGACCGATCATCTCCCGGGTCGAGTCGTCATCTTCCACGATCAAGATCAAACCGTTCGGATCGCCTTCATCGCGCCGATAGCGGGCTAAGATCTCGATCAACCGCTTGCGATCGATCGGTTTGGTGAGGTAATCCGCCGCACCCATTGCAAACCCACGATTGCGATCATCCACGATCGTGATCATCACCACCGGAGTCGCCGCCAGATCGGGATCGCTTTTGAGTGTGGATAACACCGACCACCCGTCTAGCTCATTCATCATCACATCTAAGGTGATCGCATCGGGGCGCAATTGTCGGGCCTTTTCGAGTCCCTCTAAGCCATTGCTGGCCATTTCTACCGCGAACCCCTCTTTGATCAAGGAACGCGCAATCAGATCGCGCACATGCGGATCATCATCGATCACCAGCACCAAACCGACCTTTTGGGCCGCGTCTAAGATCTGACTCGCCACGGTGAGCGACGGCACGATCGCTTGTTCGGAAGTATCATGTGGCTCATGTACATAAGCGGGCAAGATCACCGTAAATGTTGTGCCGACTCCGACCTCGCTTTCCACCACAATATCCCCGCCCATCATCTGACAAAAACGGCGGCTAATCGTCAAGCCGAGTCCTGTGCCACCATACTTGCGCGTGGTGGAGGAATCGGCTTGCATAAATTCCTTAAAGACTTCATCGATCTGGCTGGAGGTCATGCCGATTCCGGTGTCTTTCACCCGGAAGAAGATCCAATCCTGTTGATCATCGCGTTGGCGTTCCACCGAGAGCGTTACCGTGCCTTTTTCGGTGAACTTGCCCGCATTACTCAACAGATTCAACAACGTTTGACGTACTTTGGTCGCATCCGCCCGCATGATCCCAACGTTATTGATCTCCACTTTAAACTGATTAACGTTCTTCTGGATCAACGGTTGGGCGGTGCTGATCACCGACTCTAACATTTCGGCCAGATCAAATTGTTCAAGGTACAGTTCCATGCGGCCAGCTTCGATCTTAGACAGATCCAAAATGTTGTTGATCAAATCTAACAGATGGCTGCCCGCCGATTGGATCTTCTTCAGATCCGGCACGATGTCGCCATAGCCAAATTCATCGGCCTCTTCTTCTAACATCTCACTGTAACCGATGATCGCATTTAACGGGGTGCGTAACTCATGGCTCATGTTGGCCAAGAAGGCGCTCTTGGCACGGTTAGCCGCTTCAGCGGTTTCTTTGGCCATTTGCAGATCGCGCTCAAATTGTTTACGTTGGGTGATGTCCCGTAAAATACAAGAGACTCCGGTAATTTGACCGTCCGCACTCACAATCGGGTTATATGAAATTTCCGAGTCGAAGCGCGCTCCCATGATCTCAAAGACATCTTCCACCGTGAAGCGTTCACCGGCCAATGACCGATTATAGCGTTCGCGCCAAGTCTGTTGCAATTGCGGGGATAGCGGCGCTAACACACTCAGACCAGGGCGCAATTCTGCCCCATAACCGCTCTGATACCCTAGCCTGAAATTGGTATTAAGGATCACGATCCGATAATCGCGATCAATTGACCAGATCGAATCTTGCGTGTTTTCGATCAACGCGCTTAAATTCGCCTCGCTTTCGCGGAGCGCGTGTTCGATCCGGCGGCGTTCTTCTAACTCTAATTGGGAAGCGGTATACAGTTGCGCGTTATCGATCGCGATCGCTGACAATTCCGAAAAGCGCGTGAGTAATTCCATGGTTTCATCGTTGATGGTCATCGTGTCGTCGATCGTGGCGATCCCCAACACACCGACCACATGCTCTCCATGTTGCAACGGCACCGCCGCGGACATTTGAATCCCCTCGAGGCGTGAATCTTGGAGGCGATTTTCCCAGTTTTGATAATCGGCGATCGCCAACGGTTCTCCCTTGGCCCACACCCGCCCGACGATCCCCTCACCCATGCGAACACGAGTGCCGATGCTGCTTTTTAACGCGCCGATCCCGATCCGCATCTCTAATTCATCGCCGTCAATCAGGTAAACATAACCGTGTTCGGTCCCGGCCAATTGCATCGCCCGCCGGATGATGTCCTCTAATAATTCCTCAAGGTTAAGGCGATTCATCAACGAGAGCGCGGTCTCATGCAAGGCGGATAAATACTCATTTTGGCGGCGGAGTTCTTGTTGAACCCGTCGACGTTCGGTGTAATCGCGGGCGATCCCCCGAAACCCGACAAATTGATTATTGGTATAGATCAGAGAGACCGAAAACTCGGCATAACGACGTTCGCCATCCTTACGGGTGATCTCCCCTTCTACCATGCGGGTCGCCGCACCGCCTTCCCGAAACGTCTCGTTAAACACCTTATACATCTGTTCCGACGCATGTTTCGGCATCACATCGCGGTAATTCGTCCCTAACAGATCTTCCGCTTGATAGCCCCATAACCGACATAGCGCATCGTTAAAAAAGGTGAACGTGCCGCGGTGATCCACCTCATAATAGCCTTCTTCCATGTTTTGTAGGATCGTGCGATACTTAGCCTCACTTTCACGGATCGCCGCTTCGGCCTTGATCCGTTCGGTAATATCGCGGACGTGCATCAACAACGCTTCTTCACGCCCATAGCTGATCCGACTCGCACGGATCTCTACAGGGACGGGTTGGTTGTCTTTGGTATAGCTGTAACTTTCTACGATCGTAGTGGTGTTGTTTTTGGTCAGGCCCTCAAAGTCAATGTTGACGGTGGTGCGGATCTCCGGCGGCACAAGTTCCATTACGTTTTTTCCGACCAATTCCTCGTAAGTCATCTTGTGTAAGGCACACGCCGCCGGATTCACATCTAACACATTTCCCTGAAAATCTTCTACAAAGATCGCATCCGGTGATCCTTCAAACAGATCGCGAAAGCGGGATTGTGAAAGTTGCAATTCTTCTTCGGCCGCTTTTTGCGCGGTGACATCGCGGGCATTGATCACCAAGCCCTGTAGCGCCGGATCATGGAGCAGATTCGTCGCGATCGCTTGAAGTCCGCGCCATTGCCCGTCTTGGCAACGAAAGCGAAATTCAACCAACGGCCCACGCACCATGTTTTCCGATACGATCGCACCCAACACACTGATCAAAATGTCCCGATCATCAGGATGTACCCAGTCAATCGCCAATTGTCCGACCAATTCATCCGGCACATAACCCAAGATCCGCTCTGATGACGGACTCATGTATTTGATCAGGCTATCCGGTGAGATGATCGTGATAATGTCTGATCCGTTTTCGATCAATTGGCGAAAGTAACGCTCACTTTCAACCAAAGCCTCCTCAGATTGTTTACGTTGGGTAATATCGCGCAATGTCCCCGCATAAAAAACCTCATTGCCCACCCTAGCGCGGGTCACCACGATCTCCATCGGAAAGGTAGATCCATCGGCCCGAATACCCAACAATTCGATCGGGGTATCGGATTCAGAGATGATGTCTAACAGTGCGGACGCTTCTTCATGGCTAAATTGCGATTGGTTATCATACGGTTGCGCGATCAATTCCGTCACGGCCAAGCCGCCCAACGGTTGCAATTGATAGCCAAAAATGGTTTGGGCCGCAGGGTTAAACGAGTTGATCTGTAACGTCTGTTGCGAAAAAGTGATGATGCCATCCATCGCTGTTCCGATGATCGCTTCAGTGCGTGAAACCGCTTGCTCTAACGCATCCAACACCTGATTATAGCGGGCCGCAAATTGACCGGCCTCGGTGAAGATCTCCACAGGCGCACGTAACGAGAGATCGCCCGTCTCGGATTGTTGATCCATCACGGCAAACAGTTGTAACAGTTCATTATTTGCGCCGTGTTGTGAGACATTTAACCCGATCTGCTCACTTTCTGGAGTGACACGGATCGGTTGTAAACGATTCAACCAATAGGTAAACACATAGGTGATCCCAAACGTCCACGCACCACACGCCACAATCCCGATCAGTTGAATCCCGATCTGGTTAAGGCGATTGAACGCTAACGGATCGATCGCCGGATTATAGGCAGCCAACAATTCCGGAATGCCAAAAATAGCGACGGCCAACGTCCCCCAGATCCCGCCACCTAAATGCACCGGAATCGCGCCTACGGCATCATCGATCTTCCAATACAAGAGCAAGCGCTCCACGGCCAGCATCACCCCCGCGCTGATCGCACCAATCACAAAGGCGCTGGCGGTGGTGATCGCATGGGCGTTGGCCGTGACCGCCACTAAGCCGATCAAGGTAGCGTTCATCAAGATGTCCACTTCGACTCGGCCGCGCATCCCCCAACTTAACAGGATGCCAAACAGCATCCCAGACGCACCCCCGACCACGGTATTCATCAGAATCCGCGTGATGTCAGCGTTCACCATCAAGGTACTTGCACCGTTAAAGCCAAACCAACCAAACCACAATAAAAACACGCCTAATGAGGCTAACGGGATATTTGAGGCCGGGATCGGACGCGGTTGACCATCGGGCCCAAAACGTCCGATCCGTGCGCCGATAATGATCACGACGGCCAAGGATGTCCACCCACCGACGCTATGAACGACACTTGATCCCGCAAAATCGACAAACCCTAGTTGCGCTAACCATCCATCTGCCGTTCCAAACGGTAGCCCCCCCCATGCCCAATGCCCAAAAACGGGGTAGACCAATCCGGCGGTTAAAGCGGTGATCACGAGGTAACTACCGAAGCGGATACGTTCGGCCACCGCCCCTGATAAGATCGTAGCAGCTGCCCCACAAAACATGACCTGAAAGAACAATAAGACCATTAAGCGCGTTTGTGTCGGATCAGGTGAGAGTCCCACATCAAAGAAGAAGTAACTACTTCCGAACAACCCGCCGATACTGGTTCCAAACATCAACGCAAAACCGAAAAACCAGTATAAAATCGTTGTGATCGAAAAATCTGCAAGGACTTTGAGGGCAACATTGATATTATTTTTGGATCGGGTGAAGCCGGTTTCCAGACATAAAAATCCCGCCTGCATCAGAAACACCAACACCGCGCCGAAAATAATCCAGAGGTGATTCACAGAGACTTGAACTGCTTCGGCATCCATACGCATTCCCCTAAGTGACGCAAAGTTACGTTACATTATATCATTGTAAATCCAAACGGTCATTCACAAAATTTATTGACCTAACAGACGCAACGCCTTTTGGGTGT
Source organism: Anaerolineae bacterium (assembly GCA_025454525.1). Lineage (GTDB taxonomy): Bacteria > Chloroflexota > Anaerolineae > Aggregatilineales > Phototrophicaceae > JALOOG01. The sequence goes on from JALOOG010000158.1 coordinate 6,063, forward strand.
TTTCTGAAATATGGCCCAAGCTTTGATGCTGTTCTGGCGTGGTGATCATCTCGCGCAAGTGATCGACTTCCGATTGGATCGCGGTTAACAGGGCCGGGAGCGCGGGATCGAGTCCAGCGTTGCTTTGTGAGCGCGCTTTGTCTAGGCTGGCGCTCAACCGTGCCTTGAGTAACACTGGGTTAAACGGCTTGAACAGATAATCCTCCGCGCCCAGTTCAATACATTTGACCACACTATCTAGGTCATCCACCGCCGAGATCATGATCACCGGTAAATGGCGGAGCTTGGGATCGCGTTTGATCGTCTCTAGCACCTCATAACCGTTCATCTTGGGCATCATGATGTCTAATAACACCAAGTCAAAGGCTTGTTCTTGCAGCAATTCTAAGGCGCGTTGACCATTATCCGCCATGATCACCTCATAATTGAGGCGTTCTAAGCGACGGGAGAGCATATCGCGGTTCATCTCATTATCATCGACCACAAGGATCAATGCGGTACCTGTACCATCGGTCATAGTATTTCCTAACGACTCCAAAAAACGACATACGTATAATTATGCCGCTAGGCGGCTAAGACGCAAATTAAATTTGATGATCTTGGCGAATCCGCGTCAAAAGCGCTTCGCTTCCCCGATACACCAATTGATAGACCCGCTCAAATCCACCCGTGTAATAGGGATCAGGGACTTCTAAGCGATCCACCGTCTTTAATTGATACGCCTCATTTAAAAATAAGATGATCTTGGCTTGATCTCCGCCGGCCAAGCGTTGAATATGGGTCAAATTCGATTGATCCATCGCCAACACATAATCAAATTGCGCGAGATCCTGCGGTGTTAAGGGACGGGATCGCCCGTGATAATCGATCCCGTGTTGAGCTAAGACCTTTAACGTCCCAGAATGCGCCTGATCCCCTTGATGATAATCACTTGTCCCACAAGAATCGATCTGAAAATGTTCGGACAGGCCCGCTTGTGCGACCAAGTGTGCAAACACCGCCTCGGCCATCGGTGAGCGACAGATATTCCCTAAACACACAAATAACACCCGGATCATTTTGTCCCTTTCTTACGCAATCTAACGCCGCTGATTGTAACGCATCCCTCGCACCCTGCAACCTTGAGAGAGGATAATTTTGCCCCCCAATCCCGAACGCACCCAACGCCTTCCCGCATTTTGTGTTACAATTTCCGCAAACAACTACGGATAGCTTAAACTGGGGAGACGCATACCATGTTAGATGATCTGCGGAAAAGCGCGGACGATTATGAGGATGATTTTTCCGGCGATGATGATGAGGGCCTCACGCGTGCCGAAAGCAGTGAACGCTTTTTGGGCATGACCGCGGCGGAACGTATGATCCTCTCGATCATGTTCTTCTTGGTGGTGGCCGTGTTAGGATTCGTGATCCTGCTGGCAAGTGGACGCATCAACCTATAATCGCACCAGACGGGGCGATCGGTGTTGGAGTCCCATCTAAGCGCTCTGATCACGATCAATTTTTTGCCTTACACAAAGGAAACTGAATTTATGCCTAATATCGGACAACCTGCCCCAGACTTTGAACTGCCTAACCAAGACGGGAAACCGGTGAAATTGAGCGATTTTCGCGGGAAAAAAGTGATCGTGTTTGTCTATCCCAAGGCGAACACCAGTGGTTGCACCACGCAAGCCTGTGGTTTTCGCGATCAATACCCCAAAGTCGAATCAACGAACGCTGTTGTGATCGGGATCAGTCCAGACACCCCCAAAGATAATCTCAAGTGGAAAACCAAAGAAAACTTACCCTATGACTTGCTTTCCGACACCGAACATCAGATGTTAGAGGCGTGGGGTGTATGGGGTGAAAAATCCATGTACGGTAAAAAATATTTCGGCGTGATCCGGTCGCATTGGGTGATCGATGAACAAGGCATCGTGATCGATGAACAACTCAATATTAGTCCGGCGAAAAGCGTCGAAAACGCGCTAAAATCATTGGGTTAAGTGAGGTTGGGCGATGAACCGAAAGCACCGCGTCTATGCGCTCTATTTTGGGAGCATCGCCCTGTGTTTGATGTGGTTATTCGCGCCGACGTTTATCCCAACCCCCTTTGAGCCGCTTTATTGTCCGGGGGGGCAGCTGATAACCCCTGCGTTTGTGGGTGATTATCGCTGTCGATACCCCGATGAGACGACCACCGACGCGACTCCAATCGTATTGCGCTATGTGTTGGGATCGTTGGGGATTGGGGTTGGGTTGGGGTTATATCTGAATTATCGGTGGCGGTTTTACTGGCGCTGGCAAGCGACCACTGCACGCGTCTTGGCACAAGAAGATGCGACCAAACGCAAGCTCGGTGAATTTACCATTGTGACCGATGATCCGCCCAACGGGATCTAACGGCAGTAAATCCACAAAAGAAATTTGAGAAAAGGGGATGAGAAATGGTAAAATGAAGAGATGAGAAAAGCGAAGCGATTTGAACTGAACGAAGAAGACTTAACCACCCTGCGCGCCGCTATCAAGTCTGAGAAGCGTGTGTCAGTGGTGAAACGTGCCACGGCGTTGTGTCTGTTACAGGAAGGCAAAACGCCGGATGAAGT
>JALOOG010000230.1 GCA_025454525.1 Anaerolineae bacterium
GGAGTCGATTTTGCGCGAGAATTAGGCGCGATGGGTTGTCATCTGATCTTGGTTGCACGACGTGAAGATCGCTTACGTCAAGTGGCTGATGAAATTTGCACGCAACACAGTGTCCAAGCACAGATCATCACCGCGGATTTGTCTAAACCAGAAGCCCCTCAACAGATCTACGATCAGCTTAAGACTGAAGGGAAACAAGTGGATGTGTTGATCAACAATGCAGGTTACGGGTTGTATGGTGAATTTGTCAAATTGGACTGGGAACGCGAAAAGAACATGCTGGAACTGGATATTTTGACGGTGGTTGCGCTCACTAAGCTGTTTGTACGCGATATGGTCGCCCGTAATTTTGGCTTTGTGTTACAGGTCGCCTCCATTGGTGCGTATCAACCTTCACCGTTATATGCCACTTATTCCGCCGCGAAAAGCTTTGTGTTGAATTTCAGCGAAGCGGTGAATTACGAATTACGTGGGACAAATGTCAAGATCAGTGTGGTATCACCGGGAGTCACACGCACCGAATTTTTACAGGTGTCCGGGCAAAAACCGACGTTTTATCAACGGATGGCGATGATGGAAAGCCCGGCGGTGGTCAAAATCGGGATTAAAGCGATGTTGGTGGGCCTCGGGATTAAAGCGATGTTGGTGGGCCATCCGAGCGTCGTACCGGGGTTGATGAATGCGTCCACGATCTTCTTAAATCGCTTTATGCCGCGCCGAATGGCCGCTGCCATTACCCATCGGTTGATGCGATCTCAATCCCATTGAAATAACCTCACCCTAGAATCGTAAGTATGAACTTGAGATTAAAATAAAATTAGATCTCACCTTTATCTGTCTAGGTGAGATCTGTAAGTTCAGATTAGGGAGTCGTTTCGTCGGACAGATTAGGTTTTTCGAGGGGAGGTAAAGTTTGGTCAAGGATTTGTAGTAACTGTAAACCTTCGTCAAGTGTTTTAACTACTCGAAAATCCAGTTTTGAAATTTGTGTGAGGGTTTGGGTAATGAATCGAATCATCATATTACTTGTTACATATATGGTAAATCCCAAATTTGCTTCCTTCATAAAGAGTGTGCTGTCTGACATCTCCTTAAGATTGATCGGGAAGTTTTTTAAATCACTGGTATCAATAACAAAATGGACGGGCGCAACACCATTCCGAATGGCGGACGCTGCTTCTACATTGCCCTCTTTAATCTCCTCTGTTGTCATGATACCATAGTTACGATTGTACCAAACCCGATCAGGTACGATCCAAGCACTTTGATAAGGCATATCGATCCCCTTTATTCATCTCATTTTACTAGCTATGACGGTGCAACTATACTTACTCAACAACTTCATTCTATCCAACTTTGCGTTAAGGATCTACCTTTTCATCAAGCTTTTTCAATGGTTCGCCTTGATCATATCCATTACCCGCTGAAAGCGTTACAATCAGGCCCAATTTTTAGTGCCATTGTTCCCGCGTTAAATTGGGAACAGGATCGATAATCAGGCCGTGTTCCCGCGTTAAATTGGGAACAGGATCGATAATCAGGCCGTCTTTTGAAGGAGTATTGTTTATGACTGAATACCGTGTAGAGCGCGATTCGTTGGGTGAAGTCCGCGTGCCAGCCAATGCCTATTACGCCGCCCAAACGCAACGTGCGGTTGAAAATTTTCCGGTGAGTGGGATGAAACCGTACCCCGCGTTTATCTGGAGTATGGCGATCATCAAGCGCGCCGCCGCCGAAGTCCACCTCGATCTCGGTTTATTGCCGAATGATATGGCCAACGCTATCATGCAGGCCTCCGATGAGGTGTTAGCGGGAAAACTTAATGATCATTTTGTGGTTGATCCGTTCCAAGCCGGGGCCGGCACCAGTCACAACATGAACGTGAACGAGGTGATCGCAAACCGCGCTAACGAGATCTTGGGTTATCCCTTAAATTCGACGGAAAAGAAACCGATCAACCCCAACGATCATGTCAACATGGCCCAAAGCACCAATGACACGATCCCAACCGCGATCCGCTTAGGGGCGCTTTGGCGCTTGGACGAATTGATCGCAACATTGCAACATTGCGCGGATGAATTTCGCAAAAAAGCGCATGAATGGGATGCGATCACCAAAAGCGGACGCACTCATCTTCAAGATGCGGTGCCAGTGCGCTTAGGGCAAGAGGTAGGCGCATGGGCTAAAGCGATTGAACGCAATATCGAGAAGATCAATCAAGCGGCGGAGGGGTTACGCCGTTTGGGGATCGGCGGCACGGCCACTGGATCGGGACTCAACGCGCATCCCGAATATCACAGCCGCATGGTGCAGAAATTAAGCCAATTGAGCGGTTTGAAGCTCTATGAGTCAGATGACCTATTCGAGTCGATGCAATCGATGTCAGATGCGGTGTTTTTCTCTGGGGCGATCCGTGCTACCGCGCAGGACTTCACCCGCATCGCGAACGACATTCGCTTGCTCTCTAGCGGCCCGACCACCGGCTTAGATGAATTGCGTTGCCCACCTGTGCAACCCGGTTCATCGATCATGCCCGGCAAGGTGAATCCGGTGTTAGCGGAAATGCTGAATCAAACCATGTTCCATATCATGGGCAACGATCACGCGATCACCCTGTGCGCGCAAGCCGGCCAATTGGAACTGAATGTGATGATGCCGATGATCTCACATAACCTCAACGAGTCGATCCATGTGATGATCGGTTCAGTGGGTGCTTTCACGGATAAATTGGTGGTGGGTTTGACTGCGAACAAAGATCAAGCGGAGCGGTGGTTGCTGAAAAATCCAATCTTGGTGACGGCGTTGAACCCGATCATCGGCTATCTGAAGGGTGCAGAAGTGGCCAAAAAAGCGTTAGGCGAAGGCCGCAGTATCCTAGAGGTGGTGGTGGAATTAGGTTACATGAGCGAGGACGAAGCACGTAAAGCCTTAGATGCGCGTGCGATGACCGAAGGCGGGATCTCCGAGATCAAAGGCGGCGGTTGATCGTGCGATTGCGTTGAAGTCACTTGGGCCGAACGAGGTGATCCGTTCGGCCTATTTGAGGGTGGACGAATGTGGGATAAATAATCAGAGAGAAAATACGCCATATGTCCCTGATGTCGTTTATGATATTTAAAATGTTATAACGACAAGGAGACTTTAAATGCAGATCACCAGCCCGTTGTTTCAACATGGACAACCAATCCCCCTTAAACATACGTGTTACGGCCCTAACATCAACCCCCCACTCGAATTTCACGACATCCCCGCCCATGCCCAAAGCCTAACATTGATCTTTGAAGATGTGGATGGCGCGTGGGTGCATTGGTTGGTGTTTAATATCCCGCCCACTGCGACCGCTTGTCGGCAAGACGCGCTTCCCTTAGGCAGTACCGAAGGAATCGCCAACGGCGGCACTTTTGGTTATGAAGGTCCGTGCATGAAATACTTTCATGGCACACATCGTTATCGCTTTACCCTCTATGCCCTAGACACCCTGCTACCCCTCCCGCCGCATTCAGATCGCGACGCGGTAGAAGCGGCGATGCGTGGCCATGTGATCGCACAAGCAGAATTAACCGGACTCGCCGAAGGAGATGGATCGGCATTGGTCGCCTAATGCCGATCCACTTCCATACATGCTAAGGAAGCGAGGCGGCCGCTTGTGCCGGAGGTAACC
>JALOOG010000159.1 GCA_025454525.1 Anaerolineae bacterium
GCAATCGCGGCGGCCATCTCCAGCGCGGAGTCGGGTAGGGGGTTCGATAGTTGTACAACACCAGTATTCACCTGCTTCCTCTGGCACGACTGATGCTGTATCCGTGTGCTAGGTATTCTAAAATGTCCTTTTCGTCTGTTTTGCGATTGTAGAACAGCGCAACTTGACGCTCATTGAACGTTTGGTGACACGCTTTACACTAAAAGTGTATGTGGCCATCTTTGGTCTTGCCGTAGTGAATGATGTTTTCTGCTAGTGTTTCGTTGTGAGCTTTACCTACCGAATTTGGACAAAAGTCACTCACTGATGCCAACTCACCCATTTGTTTCAACCTATATTTTAGAGTATATTCTACCAATACTGTCAAGGGAGACCACCAGATTTTGATGATTGATGTATGGATCATCTTTCTGTTAAAATTGAACATTGAAATTTAATTTAATGACTGAAAGGCCTCCGTTTATATGACCCGTCACTATCAAGCATTGATCGATCATCTTTCACAGATTAGCAATTTATCCCGTACTAATTCCCTGTTAGGGTGGGACATGCAGGTGAATATGCCGCCCAAAGGCGCAGCCGCCCGCGGCGCACAGATCGAGACGATCTCACGCATCCATCATGAGCTGCTGGTGAGCGATCGCACCCCTCAATTGATCGAGGCCGCGACCGCCGAATTAGGTACACTCGCTTATGACTCGGTGGAAGCGGGGGTTTTGCGCGTCGCACAGCGCGAATATGAGCTTGCAACAAAGTTCCCCGTTGAATTTGTCACCAAGTGGGCCGCGATCGAAGCCATGGCTCATGATGTGTGGGCCAAAGCCCGTGCCAACAATGACTTTAAGAGTTATCAAGCGACCTTAGAGCAGATTATGGATCTCGCCCGGCAACGCGCCGCCTATTTGGGCTATCAAACGCACCCCTACGACGCGCTGTTAGATGAATACGAACAAGGCATCACCAGCGCCCACGTTGGTGAGATCTTCAGCGGACATAAGGATCAATTGGTGGAATTGATCGCCGCGATTAGCCAACACGCCGATCGCGTGGATGACCGAGTTTTACATCAAGCTTATCCGATCGATCGTCAACGCGAGTTCGGTTTAGCCGTCACCCGCGCACTTGGTTACGATTATGATCGTGGCCGTCAAGATACGTCCGTACACCCATTTGCGATCAGTTTTTCGCGTGATGATGTGCGGATCACCACCCGCTTTAATGAAACTTGGCTGAATCCGGCCCTATTCGGCATGTTACATGAGGCCGGCCATGCCATGTATGAACAAGGCAGCAGCGCGGAATTTGATCATACCCCCTTAGCCGGTGGCACATCGCTAGGCGTACATGAATCACAATCGCGTCTATGGGAAAACATCGTCGGGCGGAGTCGTGGCTTTTGGTCATGGGCGCTTCCCAAATTACAAGCCCTGTTCCCGTCACAAGTGGGCGGAGTCGATCTGGACACCTTCTACAAGGCGATCAACAAAGTCCAACCGAGTTTCATCCGCGTTGAGGCCGATGAAGCGACCTATAACCTTCATATCATGTTGCGCTTTGAGTTAGAAATGGGCTTATTAGACGGATCGATCCGCGTGGCCGATCTCCCACAAGAATGGAATGCGCGCTTTGAATCTTACTTAGGCATTGTGCCACCCACCGATACGGTTGGCGTGTTACAAGATGTGCATTGGTCAGCCGGATTGATCGGGTACTTCCCCACCTATGCCCTTGGCAACCTGTTAGCGGTGCAATACTACAATCAGGCGATCACCGCCCATCCATCGATCCCAGAAGAAATCACCCACGGCAAATTTGACACCCTGTTGACGTGGCTGAATCGTGAAATCCACCAACACGGGCGCAAATACACCTCTGAAGAACTCACCCACCGCATCACCGGACAAGGCATGGACTCCGCGCCATATATCCGTTACTTACAACACAAATACAGCGAGATCTACGGCCTGTAATGACCGTTCGGCCCTTCAAGGCGATCGTTTGAAGCTTGAAGGGCCACGGATTTAATACAACTTACCGCCAAACTCGCTGATCAACTTGTCATCTAACAGATCGGCGTAATAAGCGACCAAGGTGATGATCTGGCGCGCTTCCTCCGTGATCATGTTGTCCAAGGGACGCTCACTAAACACATACACTACGTCTTCATGCAAACCTAACGCGGCCGTGGTCATCTCTAGGTTATGTTCTAACATCGCTTGATACAGCGGTTCACGGCCTTTTTCTGGCAGATAAAACAGGGGCGCGAATACCTGAAAATACCCTTTACCCCCTCGTTCGCTCACCAACACTTCCACCAAGGCCGATCCCCACTCAAACTTCCATTGATACCCGTCCTCGCTGTGATTGCGCGCTTCATTGGGGTTGACATCGATCGCCGACAAGATCTTTTCGATCGTATCAGCATGTAACCGTAGACTTTCACTCTCTTTGTTTTGGCGAAAACGAAATGGCATAGTTGTCCTTTGTGTGTGTACGCTTTACTCCATTATAGCAAACGTCCATTTTCGCACGACCACTTCGGAGGCTAACAGCGTCTCACGGAACGTGGTTTCATCCGGAAAAGTCGCTTGTGGCACGATCCGTACCTCCGCGCTTATGGTAAAGGTCGGATCGGTAAACGTCCAGGGATCGATCGCGAAACCTTGTTCCGTCTGACACACCCGTGATACGGTGCCGTCTGGTAAGGTGGCGATCTCTAACCACCGACCGCCGTCCGGTACTTGTCGCGATAACAAGATCAGCGAGAGCGTATCCGCCCAATTCATCAACCCATAAGCCGCTTCTACTGTTGGTTCATCCAATTCAAGCGCTGCTTGCCAACGGGCGCGTTTCGTGATGCCTTCATCGATAAATTGATCCATTTCCGCTGATGTGCCACGTTGACCGGCCATCAGAAAGTGATTGTGACGCGAGATCAACCACGCTGACCAACGATTTTGCTGTTCGGCCGCGATTAAGTTATTGCGTGCCTTACGTAAACTGCTCTCTACGGTGGTATTGCGAAAATCCAACGGCATCCCGACTTCGGTGAGATGCCGAGTCTGCTCCCAATCGCGTTCTTCATCGTCATGTTGGATGATTGCGGCCAAAGTCTCCACCCACCACGCCGGACGATACGACTCTTGCCATTGCGAAGCCAACACCGCCGCTAACAGCGCATGACTCCGATGATAGATCACTTCCCAGCCTTGATCGAGTTGATTAACGATCATACGTCTCCTCTTTCGATTCTACATCTGATCGATCTAATCAAGCCTCGCTCAATTGGATATGAATAGCGGATTACGGGCGGCATAACGGGCGTAACCCGTCTTGTGCCTCAAACCCCGGCGGCAAGCTGATCGGGATGTCCGCCGCGCTATCAAAATAGGTGATAAAAGCGTTCTGTTCAAGGATCTGTTGACCGTCCAAACTCCGGACAAAGCGTAAAAAGGTCTCACCCATTGCGCGGGTATCGGGGCTAAGACCTTCCCGATCCAACACGTACATATAGAGCGGCCGGGCCAAGGTGTCCGGATATTCATCTAAGGTGAAATTGTCAGTTAACGGGTTGATCGCCACATCTTCATCGTTCTGAAACAGCGATAACACGCGCAAATAACGGGCGGGTTTGGTTCGCAACCAAGAGGTACTCACCCAGTAGATGGATCCAGGAGTGGCCAACGTCATATTGAGACATTCCTCATTAGAATTGCACTCCAGATAACGCACAGGAGACGGAAATGCCGCTTGATTAGCGATCATCGACATCACATGCTTGGTGGTGCCACTCGCTTCTACCGGGCGCGCCAAGATGAAGATCGGTTGTGTGAAGGCGTTGACTTGACGGGTAATCGTGCGCCAATCGGTGATCTGACCACGCAAAATATCACGCATACTGCTTTCGCGAATCGATCCCACCGGATTGTTGATGTCCGTGACAAACGAGATCACGTCATAACCGATCTCCGCGGCACAATCCACGCTAAAACCCGCGTCCAACAGGCGATTATACTGAGTCCCGTCCATGGCTTCGGACATCACCAAGACATGCGCGCACTCACCAGCGATCGCTTGTGTCACCCCTGCACCAGAGCCGGGATCGCGGATCACCAGACGGACGCGGTTACGGGCCTCAAATGCCGCTTTCCATTGCCCAGAAAGTTGTAATTCTTGTGCCAACACGGTATCACTCCCCACCACGCACAACTCAAGCGGTGGGTTAAAGATTTCGCCTAAATTTTGTAGGGTTTGCGTGGCCTCTCCTAGATCGGCGATCGCTCCGAGCAGCGTCCCCAACAATGTCCCTAAAAAGATCAAAATAGCATACAGGCGTAACGGTGGATGATCGTCATCGTCCCGATCTTCAACGATGATCACCGGGACGGGTTCACGAGTCATGGTGGGTTTTCGCGGGGTATCGGTCATCAGTGTCACCTTTTTTTCTAGATCTTAGCACTAAATCGGTAAAGGCTTTGTTAAACGATTGTGATCCTCAAGCCTATTCGGTGTTTCTCATGTAATCCTGTTATAGTCATGGCAGAAAGAGGTTGATTTTTAGGACGGATAACGAATAAAGGAAGGAACTGCATGAAACGCATTGTTGTGTGGATCGCGTTGCTGATCGGGGTATTGACCGCGTGCGGAGGCGGTGCGGACACCCCACAAACCGATCCCAACGCCAACCCAAATACTTCGCAAATTTTGGTGTGGACTGGCCAAGGCCCCACCCCAGAAGACAAAACCGCCAATACTCCCGGCCAACTCGCTTATCTAAATCCAACGGACGGCGCGCTTACCCGGTTGTTAGAAGTCCCAGCCAACGCGGTCGGTGTGATGCCTTGTGGCCCGTTATCACCGGATCGGCAAAAATTTACTTTTATGGTGAATACTCCAGTGGGTAGTAAAGACGGCGGCACGTTGTATCAGATCGTCGGGAACGGCACACCTAGCACCGTCGGCGAAATTCACGCGGCAACCTGCCTCGGAAGTGGCACCTTCCAATATACGCCAGATAGCCAACGTTTCGCCCTGATTGATTACACCGATCAAATCTCCAGCAGTGAATATGGAGTCGGCACATTACGCTTGTATGACTCCCAAACCTTACAGATCTTGACCCAATTTGAGGATGTCAGCAGTTTTGATCTCACCTTAGACGGCCTTAGTTTTGTGCGCTTTTTCGCCAACGAAAACGGCTTGATCAACGAGTTAGCCTTATTCCATTGGACGACAGGTGAGCAAGCAACTGAACTTGGCACTTTGTTTGCCGATGAAGGTTGTCGTTTTACCAGTTCCGATCTATTGACGATCGGTGATCAATACGCCTTGATGTTAGGACATCGTTGTGCAGGGAGCGGCACCACTTGGCGTTTTTATACCCTAAATCGGACTGGCGGTGAACCCACTTTAGCGATGAGCGGTGAACAGGTCGGCGCATATTTCCCCTATACACGCACCAATCATCTGATCTCATCGGGGGATAGTCAACAGCTCTTTTTCCTGACCGCCGACGGTTTCGCGGCCAATACCGTCCGCGTCCATGTCACCCCGATCACCGCCTTCACCGCTGATAGCATTGTGATCGAAGGCGGCGCACAAATGCCGCGTTATACCACCCGCGCCTTTACCCAACCGGCCAATGCCTTCCCGGTGATCTCCCCGGACGGCCGGTGGTGGGCGCTCACTGTGGCCACCGGACGCTCTGAACCGATCTTGAGCGTGATCGATCTCACCGATCCCAACGCCTTCCCAGTGGAGATCGGGATCGAAAGCCGTGAACAGGTGATCTCTAGCTTGATCTTCACACCGGATAGCGGGGTGATCTATTATGTGGCCGGGAGTCAACGTGAGGTGGGGAACTCGCTGTTTCGTTTGACATTAGCCTCACAAGAGAATACGCGCGTTGTGCGTGGCACGTTTGGCCCGGGCATCATCGCGCCGGATGGATCACAACTGGCCTTTATGATCTGGAATCGTGGCACGGATCGCCGTCAAACCCCGTACACCGACTTTGCCTTGGTTAATCCGGCGGATGGCACGGTGACTCGCACTTTGTCCACTGGGATCACTTACGCGGAAGATGGTAGCGTACAGAGTACCCAATTTGTCTATCCGCTCTGGTGGCGTTAGGAGCAAACCATGGGTAATGATTTAAACCAAGATCTCGCGGCCCGTCGGGACGTGCTGTTACATTCTCCGATCATCGCGATCGTCGGACGTTCTAATGATCACTATTACACCAGTTACGAGGTAGGGGAATACCTGATTGAGCAGGGCTTCACGGTCTATAACGTCAATCCGAACATTGATGATGTGGATGGGCAACCTGTTTACGAATCATTGCAGGATCTCCCCGGCCCGGTCGATCTGGTGGTGGTGTTTCGCGACTCACGCTATTTAAATGGGGTGGTAACAGACGCGCTCCAGATCGGCGCGAAAACGGTCTGGGCGCAACTGAATGTCCATGATGACGCGGCCCGCGAACATGCCCTGAATGCTGGTCTCAATTTTGCGATGGATCTCTGCATTCGCACCGAACATCAACGCTTATTCGACCATCTACAACAGGGATAAATACACGCGAACAAATTTGATCTCATTAACCTCAGAAAAGTATCCTACCAATAGAGACATCACACGCCCTAGTTCCCTCCCATGTATGGGGAGGGCTAGGGTGAGGGTGTACGCAAGAAGCCTTTCTGTACACATCCTGTCTTTAAGACAAAGCAACCCGCAAATAGAGACACCAAAGAACATATCTGATTCCCCTTTGCTTCTAACAACAAGGGGGAATTGGTCAGTGATGAAAAAAACTCCTGAGGTTACTTCCGTAAGTGAAGCAAAGATATCGGTGGTTGGCAGATTTTACAATAAACCTGAAGTTAACAGTAAACTATTTAGAGAAACAAGACGCTCAGGTTTGAGTGATCGGGGCCTCCACGGCCCCATTTTGCCTTGTTTCAAGTTCGATGATCAAGCGCTCTTATTGCGCCAACACATTGGCCAATTCAAACAGCTTAGGATCCACCGGCCGATGTTTGCCCGCGATCTGCTCATGAGGGGTGGTGGTCAACTGATTGTTGATCTTGCCAACCAACACGCCCGATTGCCCTTGTGCCATACATTCCACCGCATGTGCGCCGAATTCTGTCCCCAACAGACGATCCGAAACGGTCGGAATCCCACCGCGTTGTACATGGCCTAATTGCGTCGTCCGTAACTCAAAGCCGATCTCTTCACGATGTTCTTTAAAGTAATTGGCTAACTGCTCCGCATTATATTTGGCACCTTCAGCGACCACCACGATCCCATGAGATTTTCCACGTTGATAAGCTGCTTGTAGCTCATGGGCGACTTGCTCTGGTGAGGTATCGACCTCTGGGATCACGATCGACTCGGCCCCGCCGGCAATGCCGGACATCATCGCGATATAGCCACAATCACGCCCCATGACTTCGATCAAAAAAGCGCGGGTATGTGATGAAGCGGTCACTTTGAGCCGATCGATCGCTTCCACCGCAATATTGAGCGCGGTGTCTACGCCCAAGGTGATATCTGAACCGTAGAGGTCATTATCGATCGTAGAAGCGATTCCAATCACTGGGAAACCGCGTTGATGAAGGGCGTGCGCTCCGGTTTGTGAACCGTTCCCACCGATGACAAACAACCCTTCAATTCCATGTTGTGCGAGGTGACGCAAAGCCAAATGTTGACCTTCTGGGGTTTTAAATTCAGAAGAACGCGCACTGCCTAACATCGTCCCCCCGGTTTGGATGATTCCACCCACATCGCGTGGGCCAAGCGGGCGGATCTCATTGCTGATCAATCCGGCGTAACCATGTTCAACGCCAAACGCTTGCCAACCTTTGCTCAAGGCCACACGCACCACCGCCCGGATGGCGGCATTCATCCCCGGTGCATCCCCACCACTTGTTAAAACTGCGATTCGTTTCATCGCTTTGTCCTTACGCTACCTACTCAATCAATGTTAGAGGTAGCATAACATCAAATTGATGTGCTGGCAGATCAAGCTGTGATGAATTTCGGGTGATAGAAGTAACTTCAAGGGGTTATCTTGGAAATAGTTTAAGAAAGATATATACTAGGGTATATCATGCCAAAACAGATATAATGCCCAGAACGCAGTGAGGAAGAACGCCACGACTGGCAAACCAAAATCATCTTGAGTGTGGTCGAAAGTGATCGGATGAGACGAAACATGGTGATCATCGATCACCATGTGAAGCAAGTTAGATGGATGGAAGGGAAGAAGTGAGTATGATCCGCGTTGGGATTTTAGGCGGTGGGCAGTTGGCCCAAATGTTGACCCAAGCCGCGATCGGTTTAGGGATCGAAACGGCGATCTACGAACGTCAAGCGGAGAGTCCAGCGGCCCGATTGACCTCGCATCATACGATCGGGGCTTGGGATGATCTGGTGGCCTTGCGTGATTTTGCCCAAGGGTGCGCGGTGATCACCCTCGAAAATGAATTTGTAGATGCCCGTCCGTTAGCGCAATTAGCCAAAGAAGGGATCGCGATTTATCCCCATGCAGCCACGTTAGCGACGATCCAAGACAAGTTGATGCAAAAACAACGGTTTGCGGCCGCTGATTTAGCCGTGCCGG
>JALOOG010000044.1 GCA_025454525.1 Anaerolineae bacterium
TTTAACCAATGCGAACTCACCGCAGATCCCTTCTACCTCGCGGGTGGACGTTGGATCGAAGCGGGGGATCTGGTCGTTGGGGATCAAATCCGCACACTGGACGGCAGCTACGGTACAGTTGAGCGTGTCACGATCATCACCCAAACGGAGACGATGTATAACCTCACGGTTGACGAGGCGTATACGTTCTTCGTTGGCGATGGCGAGTGGTTGGTGCATAATCTATGCGATACGTTAGTATTAGAAACTGCCGAAGATGGGAGTGTTTTTGCCTATGGCCGTGATGATGTAACAGGTGAAACCGTTGGTTTGGGTTTGGGTCAAGTAAATCAGGATGGTTTTGTAGAATTAGCAATCTATGTTAAAAGCCATAGTTCAAAAACGAACATTAAGGGAGGTGAGGTATTTAAGGCCTTGTTGGAGGCACTGAAATCAAATAACCCAAACATTCAAGGGATAATGGGAATCTGGAGAGATGGCGATAACTTAGCAACGTTTAACCAAAGGATAGGAGCAGGTTTATCGCTTTCAGCGGCTGCATTAGTGACATTTATGGGTAAAATGGCACAACGCGCTGGATTTGGGAATGCTGATGTTCATCCTTTAAAAATGAACCCAGATGGAACCTTTGCTTCTGTGAATGTGTACTTCACACCCTAATAAGTCTTGAAGTTGGAGTTGGCTACTCTGTCTTATATCTAGAGGCAGAGTAGCTTTTGCTCTAAGAAAATTTAAAAGGACACCCATGAAAATTGGATATGATCTAGAGATTACGGTAACAGATGTGTGTAAGCTTAGCTTTGTATGGTGTAATCCCGGTATGTTTGTAATGGGGTTAAATAATACAAACAACAATCATAGATATCTTATGGCATCCCCCCCGCACCCCGTGGAGATTACCAAAGGATTTTGGATTTCCAGATTTTTGATTACACAAGAGCAATGGCTAGTGATTATGGGAGAACAAAGCCCGCTTTATGTGCAAGGTGAACATCTTCCTGCCGATTGTGATTGGGATGAAGCAAATAACTTTTGTAACAGCTTACAAAATCTCTTGGTGTCGCGACAAATATTGGAAGCAGGCTACCAAGTCACTTTACCGACGGAAGCTCAATGGGAATACGCTTGTCGAGCTGGCACAAGTACTTTTTGGTATTTTGGGGATGACCCAGATGAATTAAAAAAACATGCTTGGTATAGCGAAAATTCTCCAAACAAAAAACAATCAGTAGGTCAGAAATTGCCTAATCCATGGGGTATCTATGATTTGTATGGAAACATGGCAGAGTGGTGTCAAGACAATTCTTGGGTATATCCAAAAGAACCGGTGTTGAGACAAGACCCAGTAACCATTAAAGTTGACTCTAATTTAATGGTTACGAGAGGTGCAGAATATAATTCGTTACAAGAGGAGTTAGGATCATCTATTCGATGGGCTGAACTAAAACACAATCCTTATCGTGAACCTATTGGATTAAGGCCGGTGATAAGTTAAAACCCATGTTATTCTGCAAAATGGAGTCGAAGGAATAACCGATTAGAGTTATCCTCTCTTTGAAGAGATTTTAATAGAACCCTTATCAGCATAAGGGAAAAGATTGGCTTAGAAACGTATCTAATTCACTATTCCATTAGTTTTAATAGTGATTGGGTGTCGGGGATCAAATCCGCACACTGGACGGCAGCTACGGCACCGTTGAGCGTGTCACGATCATCACCCAAACGGAGACGATGTACAACCTCACGGTGGATGAGGCGCATACGTTCTTCGTTGGCGATGGCGCGTGGTTGGTGCATAATTGTGCAGATGTACAACAAGACGATAAAAACCCTGTACCAGAGTATTTACCGGGCTTTGAACCAGAACCAGTACAACAGTACCTTCCAGGTTTTGATCCTTATGAAAATCCTGGCTCCACAGGAATATACGGACAACAATTACTTGAACAACATGTAGTTGGTGGAGAATCACAAGTTTATATGGCTGTTCCAAGCTCTTCTGATAACCGAATAATTGATATGTGGGATTCACACACAGGAATTGCACATGAAGCAAAAACAGGATACACATCTATAACTACAAGAGTTGGAGAAGAATATGGTAAAGATTTAAGGCTATTGCACGATCCAAATACGCCAGTAGAAAATGTAGTTTGGCATTTTTACACTAGCCTAACTACAGGTAAATTAGGGCCTAGTAAACCGCTCTATAACTTACTCATTGATGCTGGTTTTAACGTTGTAATTCATGGTGAATGGCCTTAAGTCTTTAAATTTTAAAGTGGTAGATCAACTACCACTTTTCCATTTTTAATTAAATGAAAGTGAATATTATGGATTATCAAATAATTAAACCGCCGTCATATAAACCGTTTTCTAATATGACCAAATTAGAGGCTGACAGGTATTTTTCATGGTATTTAAGTGTTATAAATACTCGCATTGAAATATTAGAGAAGTTGCTTCAGAATGACTCTGACGAAGTTTGCAGAGGTTGGGTAGCCAATAAAAGTGCTAATTCTTTAAGTGTTTTAGGTAAATGGTTACAACAACAGGTTGGTTTCAGAAAGAGAACGGATGAAGATATAGCCTCGTTTGGTGCCAAATTGAAACCAAGTTTGAGTAATATATGGGTTTCAGAAGTCACGTTAGATGAAAGAACTTTTTCTCTTTCAATTGACATAGGAATGTATTTTGGTGAAACATTACGGAATAATTTAAAAAATATCAAATGGGATGTTTTTTTAAAAAACAAAAAGAATGTATATTATAACCATGTTGTTCTAACAGGTTTCTCGCTTGGATATATCTGTAATCCTACTCAAATAGTAGTAATGTTTGCTTACAATTTAGGCTGGGGAAAAGCAAATACAGATGAATTAGAAATAAAATTTCATAATTGGTCTAAAGTTGTAGATATATAACAAAACCATTGAAATTTAAACACTAGCAGAAATTTCTACAAAAGCACAACTTTTATTTAAAATTAATTTTAAATTATAATTAAAAATAATAAAAATGTTATCTATCCAATTTACCTCGATCTTATCATCTTTCACCTAAATGTTGACAGTAAAATGATTAAGACCAATTCAGAACCTCTCCTCTCCTAGCGGGTGGTCGTCGAGGATCAAATCCGCAAACCGTATGCCAGCTACAGCACAGTCAGGCGGTTCACGATCATCACGCGAATGAAGACTCAAAACCCTATAGATTGTTAACTTGTCTTATAATCAAGAGAGGTGATCTTCGGATTTGTTCACTCCTCTGATTACATAAATGGAGAACGGTAAGATAGCTAAAGAAAATGATTTGAGCGTAATCTAAAGATCGGACAGATAATTTTTATATCGTATATCAATATACAATTACTACACGTTATCTCATTATAGAGATAAGAAACAAGGGTACAGATCATCGCCCCATCGAAATAAGACCATTAAATGATAAATGCTGGTGTTAAATTGGTCAGCTTCTATGAACATAAACAGATATATTTCGACATGCCGATTCGTCCTAAGCTTGACCTTCAATTGATTCAGAGAAAATCTGCTTGGCAATGGTAAAGCAGTATATCTGTATTTTTGATTTTTTAAACTACAGAGGGATAACGGAGAAAGAACTGTAGTAACCTCAGAAAAATACCCCACCCATGGAGACGGATCAGCCCATGCCACACACGTCAATTCCCTCCCAATGTATGGGTGACAGCCAGGGTGGGGTTGGACGCAAGAAACTTTCCCGAGATTACTTATGATCCACCGCTCATAAAAATTCATTCTTTTCCCCGATTTGCCCAAAGTCCATTTCCCAGCGCTGCACCGGGTGATATTCATATGGATAGCTGACAAGGGAGTTAGGAAGTGAAATTTTTGATACGTTTGCCTTGGTGAAGGGAGCAGGGTCATCGCTTCAAAAAACATCGGTGACCAACACGTAACATTTGTTACGACTTTTCGACACATCCGTGCTATGATCAGCATAACACGACGCGGTTTATCATAAGGAGCATCCGATCATGATGCAGTGGAATCACCTTGTTTTTGCGCGCTCTCTCTGGAAAACTTACAATCCACCTTACCACCTTGCCGCTGTCGCCGAAAAAATTTTTTCCCAGTCGCTACCACTGCTGCCGCCACACCCTGACGCTTAGAAAGGATTTACCTATGCCCGATTTAAAACGATTGTCTAAATTTCTGGCGTTGATGCTCCGACATGAGGCCGATCAATTTGGCCTCGTTTTAGATGAACACGGATTCACCGACCTAGAGCGCGTGTGGGCGCATGTAGAACAACGCTATGGACGTACCTATCAACGGCAAGACCTCACCGACCTGTTAACGAGTGAGGCCGGCCGACAACGTTATCAGTTGCAAGGCGATCGCATCCGCGCCTTATATGGCCATAGCCAAGTCACCCCGATCGAATATGAACGGGCGATCCCACCCGCGATCTTATATCACGGCACCACGCCACAAGCGGCCGAGTCGATCCGTCAACAAGGACTCCGCGCCCAACAACGCCAATACGTGCATCTTTCCACTTCGATCGATCGTGCGATCGATGTAGCGGGACGGCATGGAAACCCCGTGTTATTGGTGATCCGCGCTTTAGAGGCACATCACGCGGGCATTGCCTTTTATCATCCCGAAGATCAACATTATCTGGTCGAGTCGCTCCCACCCGAATATATTGACTTTTCGCAGGTGTGACTTGGTGTGCCTCTCATCTCACCCTACCCGATTCGTTAGTTGTGGATTCACGAAATTGGTTTAAGATGGATCTACAAGACATTTGAGTGATAAAGGTCTGTCTGATATGGACAAGCGCATGGTGGATTTTATTCGCGCACTAAGAGCGGCAGGTGTGCGGATCTCGTTGGCCGAAAGTCAAGATGCGATGTATGGCACACAGCTGATCGGACTTTCGCAAGAAGGCCATTTCCGCTCCACTTTAAAATCGACCTTGGTGAAAGAGAATCGCGATCATCACCTGTTTGATTATTTTTACCCGTTGTTCTTTAGCTCTAACACCCCCCCGATGCAAAACATCCCGGACAACCTGACTCAAGAGGAGCAGCAACTGCTACAACAGGCGTTACGCTCCCTCGCCGGCCAGATGCAAGCGCTTAAGCAATTGTTGGATCAACTGCTCAACGGCCGTCCCTTCTCGCAAGATCAATTGGATCAGATGGGACAACAAGCCGGCTTAGATGGCATGGATGACATGCGTCAACGCCCGTGGATGGAGCGGCGGATGCAAACCTTAGCCGGATTGCGTCAATTACAGCAAATGTTGGATCAGTTGATCGAACAGCTGAAAGAGATGGGCATGAGCGACGAAAAGGCGGCCGAATTGCGTCAAATGATGCAAGAGAATATGAATGCCTTATCCGATCAAATCTCCAATTATGCCGGCCTGTCTATGGCGGAACGCATGGCCGAACAAGATCCCCAACCCCAACCGGATCTGATGGATGTGCCGTTACAACAATTGAGCCAAGAGGAGATCGATGATGTGCGTGCGGAAGTGCGTCGTTTAGCCGCCCGTTTACGGAGTCGTGCCTCATTACGTCAAAAACGTGCGAAAGACGGCACCCCCGATCCCCGTCGCACCATGCGCCATAACATGCGTTACTTAGGTGTGCCTTTAGAACTCAAACATCGGAAACGCCATGTTAAACCGGCCTTACTGTTGATCTGTGATCTTAGCACCTCGATGCGTCCGTATGTCGAATTTTTGTTGACGTTGGTCTATGAGTTGCAAGATGTGGTCAAAAGCACCCATAGCTTTATCTTCATCAGCGATATGGTGGACATCAGCATGGCGTTTAAAGAAAATGACGCACAAACCGCGATTGCTCATGTGATGGTCGAAAATCCGCCCGGTTATTACAGCACCGACTTAGGCAACAGCTTAAACACCTTTAAACGCGATCACATGGGCTTAATCACCGGTAAAACGACCGTGATCATCCTAGGGGATGGGCGTAACAATCACAATGATCCACGGGTAGACATCGCCCAAGAGATGCAACGCAAAAGCCGTCGTTTGATCTGGTTTAACCCCGAATATCCCGGCACTTGGGGGACAGGGGATAGCGATATGTTGCAATATGCGGCCTGCTCACACGGAGTCTATCATGTGGCCACCTTGCGCGATCTCGCCAATGCGGTTGATCAAGTGCTGGTGGACGGCTAATCCAAGCGGGGATTGACGAAAAAGTTGAAACCCCGCGCAAGATGATCTACTCTTAAGAAAATATCGGGCCGGGGACTATAACCGATTTGTGACATGCGTAATGTGACTTTTTAGGTTATAGTCACCCTGTCGCTTTTCTTTTGAGGAGAGTAAAAAAATGAAAATTAGACTGTTTTTCGTGTTCGCAGTGTTGATCGTGGCCTTTGGCCTGATCCAAGCCCAAGATACCCCCCCTGTGGAACTCCGCTTTACGTGGTATAACGACGGCAATGAAGGAGAAGCCCTCGAAAAACTGCTCACCCAGTTTGAAGAAGCCAATCCCGGCATTGACGTGATCGTTGATACCGTCGCTTATGGTGATCTCCATACCACCTTGCAAACCCAAGTCGAGGCCGGCGATCCCCCGGACTTGGCACGGATCACCGATGTCGCCCGCTTTGCCGGTAGCTACTTAGACCTGAGCGAATATTCCGCTAACGCCGAAGCCTATACCGAAAACTTCCCCGCGCAAGTGTTAGCCTCGTTGCGCGCTGAAGGCGATGAAACCGGTATTTATGGTTTCCCCACCCAATTCACGATCACCGCGCCGTTCATCAATGTGACGCTGTTTGAACAAGCAGGCATTGAGATCCCCGACGGTTCAGAGACCACTTGGCCGGAATGGATCGCGTTAGCAACCGAAGTCGCCCAAGCGACCGAAACCCCCTACGCTGTGGCGATCGAACCGCGTGGGCATCGTTTCTGGGGCTTTTCGATCCCGTTCGGTGCGACCTATGTGAATGAGGACGGCTCATTTACCGTCGATACTGAGGGCTTCCGTGCTGCTGCCGGTGAGATCCAACGTTGGCATGAAGAAGGCATCACCCCGCCCGAAATTTGGGCGACCACCGATCTGCAAGTGGCCCGCGATGCGTTTATCAACGGTCAAGTCGTCCTGCTCTATTCCGGCAGCTTTGTCTTGCAACAATTCGACGCGGCGATCGGCGATACCTTTGATTGGCGCGTGATCCCCAACCCCCAACCTGAAGAAGGTGGAGTCCGGACGGGGATTCCGGGGGGCGCGGTGGCCGTGGCCTTTGCTGGTACGGAACATCCGGAAGAAGTCGCCATGTTGATGGACTTCCTCTCTAGCGCCGATGCCTTGCGTCAATTCTCGGCCGAAACCCTGTTTATCCCCGGTCACTTGGGCTTGATCGAAGAAGGCATTGAATATCCCAACCAAAACGACAATCTCAACACTTTGTTGGCTGAAATTCCGTTGATCTCGGATCAAGCGTATGCGTTGCAATACAGTCCGTATACCTTTGTCTTGAATCCGGCAATCACCAGCCGCATGTCTCAGGTGATTGCGGGGGAATTGACCTTAGATGATGCGTTGATCGCGATCCAAGAAGAAATGGATACCAAGATCGCTGAAGCGCAAGCCGCGGCCATGGCCACGCCTACGCCCACACCCTAATGTCCAACTGATTCCGCGAGTCGGGCCATGCCCGACTCGCCCTGTTTGGAAAATCCCATGCTCAGAAAATTACAAGCCCTTGCCCTTCAACTGATCGACCCTTTGCTCAGCCTCGCTGAACTGATCTTGATCCCGATCCAACGGGTGATCGGTACGAATCGCATGGGTTACATTTTTGTGTTACCGAATTTGGTGATCTTTGGGGTCTTTATCCTGCTCCCCATGTTGCTTAACTTCTATTTTGGCTTTACCCGTGGCGACTCGATCTTACCGGAAAATCGCGATTGGGTGGGTAATCAGAACCTCGCAACGCTCTTGACCTGTGAAGATTACCTCAACTATCGCACTTGTGAAGAAGATTTATTCTGGCGCTCCGCGGGCAATACCGCTACTTACGTGGTGTTTGAGGTGATGGGTGTGGTGCTGTTTTCGTTGATCACCGCCTTGTCACTCAACCAAAAAGTGCGCGGACGCGGGTTCTTTCGCGGTGTCTTTTTTTATCCGGTGCTGCTCTCTCCGGTGGTCGTGGCGCTGATCTGGAAATGGATCTTGCAGCATCAAAACGGCGTGATCAATTCGATTCTGGTGGCCTTGGGCGGGGAGAAGATCCCGTTTTTGGTTGATCCGAATTGGTCGTTTTTTTGGGTGGTGGTGATCGGGATCTGGGCGCAAATGGGTTTTTATACCTTGATCCTGTTAGCAGGCTTACAAGCGATCCCCAACGAATACTATGAGGCCGCGGCCATTGACGGGGCGAATCCTTGGGCAAAGTTTTGGTATCTCACCTTGCCGTTGTTGATGCCGACGATGACCGTCGTCTTAGTGCTATCGTTGATCCGCGCAGTGCAGGTGTTTGATACGGTGTTTGTGTTGACCGGAGGCGGCCCCGGCACCGCCACGCTCTATATCATCCAATACATCTATCAAAAAGCGTTTGACCTCCGTGAGTATGGCATGGCTGCCAGTGCTTCATTGGTGTTAGCCGTGGTCTTATTTGCGCTCACGATGATGCAATTGTTGGCCCGTCGCCGTGAAAATACAGGACTAGAAACCCATGGATAACGCACTTTCACGAGAACCGGTTACCCCGGCGCGGGGCATCTTGGCGTTTTTGACCCGCTTAAGAGGCGGTCAACGCTTCAGCTTTACCGATACGCTCACCTATGCTTACTTGATCCTTGGCACAATCGTGATGTTCGGGCCGGTGGTGTGGTTGGCGATGTCATCCTTTAAGACTCCCCAAGCGTTAGCGGAATTTCCACCGTCGTTTTTACCCCAACGTACCGAAACGATCGTTGTTGAAGGCCATGATCGCCCATTAGAGTTGTATACCGTGCGGTTTGAAAGCGGTCAAACGCGCCAATTGGCCCAAATTTCGCGAGTCGGGATCGTCGCCCGCATGGTCGATCCAGCTGTCCCTAACGAGGTGATCGAGGTCAATATCAATCAGCGCACTCCGGTGCGAAGCGTGGTGTTCGGGTTTGAAAATTACACAGGCGCGATCGAACGCTTTCCGTTTTTGACCTATTTGCGTAACAGCGTGGTGGTAACAGTGATCTCCACGATCATCACCTTGTTGATCAACAGTATGGCCGCCTTTGGACTAAGCAAGTATCAATTCCGTGGGCGCAACCTGATCTTTTTTGTGATCTTAAGTACGTTGATGGTGCCCGTTTCGGTGATCTTGATTCCGGCGTTTTTGGTGATCGCGGAAGTCGGTTGGATCAACAGTTTATGGGGGATTATCATCCCCGGCGCAGCGACTCCGACGGGGGTGTTTTTGTTGCGACAATACATGCTCACCATTCCGGATGAATTGCTGGACTCGGCGCGGGTGGATGGCGCAAGTGAATGGCGGATCTATTGGCAAGTGGTGTTACCCTTAGCCGGCCCCGCCTTGGCCGTGTTAGCGATCTTCTCGGTGATGTGGCGTTGGAATGACTTTTTATGGCCGTTGATCGTCTTGAGCCGTTCGGAGTTGTTTACACTTCAGGTCGGCTTAAACGCCTTTCAGGGAGAATTAAACACCCAATGGAATTATATTCTTGCGATGACGGTGCTGACTTTGTTACCGATCACGGTGGTCTTTGCGCTCTTACAACGTTATATCACCACGGGAATCGCGACCACTGGTATGAAGTAAGCGTTTAAGGATCAACCCGATGACTCCGATTCGTGTGGTTATGGGACTCTGTGGGCTGTGGGGCCTGCTCACAGGGTGTATCTCCTCTCCATTAGCATCTACCCCGCAAGCACAGACCGCGGCCGCCAGTCTTCCGCTGCATTTTTACGCGATCCATACGGATCAGACACAAGGCACACCGATCGGATGTGATCAAGCAGCAGTGATGATCGATAGCGCCTTAGTGCAAACCGGACAATTGAGCGAAGACCTACGTTTGGCCTTGATTGCTTTGTTCACCACCCCGCTAGAGAACTTTCCCGATTATCGCAACGCATGGACGCATCGCGGGATCAGCTTAGACGGGGTGACGATCACGGGTGATCAAGCGGTGATCGCCTTGCGTTCCGATCAAGCCTTGCGCTTAGAGGGGGTGTGTTCGGATGCGGCCTTGCGCGCTCAACTCTTATTGACGGTGTTCCAATTTTCCCCCCTACAGAGTGCGCTGATCACCTATAACGGAGAAAATCTTAAACAGCTCATGGATGCAAGCGGAATCATTAACGAAACTGACCGCTTCACCCGTGCTGATCTCGGTTATAATCAATGATGTTGCAATTTTGTAATGTTATGGACGTGCAAGCGAATGTCAACTTCAGCGCGGCCCGGCCTCACGGCCTTGGCCATTGCCTTTAGTACCCCCGCCTTTTTAGGAGTCGCACCGATCTTCGGTAAATTGGCGATTCAAGCGGGCGCGGATTCTTTTTCAGTGGCTGCGCTCCGCACGATCCTAGCCGTGGCGATCTTATGGGCGATCTACGGGTTATTTTTTCGTAAGGCGATCTTCATCTATCCGGCGGGTTTATTAGGTTGCGTGGTGATCGGTGTGATCAACGGGATCGGGTCGCTGTTTTACTACGGTAGCCTAAGTTTATTAGACGCATCGTTAGCGCAACTGCTCAACGGGATGTACCTCGCGTTCGCGGTGATGCTCTCCACTTTTGCCGGACAACGGGCAGATCCACGCACGATCTTACGAGTCGGATTGGCCTTGTTAGCGTTGGTGTTCCTCGCAGGATTCGGCACAAAACCGATCGATTGGGTTGGTGTAGGCTTGATGTTGGGCAGCGCGTTGATGTTTGCTGGCACGATGATCCTAAGTCAATATGTCCTCTACGAAATGCCGGCACGCACCGTAACGCTGTATGTTTTAACAACGATGGGCGTAGTGGTGTCGATGGTCTGGTTAGCGGTTGGAAATCCGCTCTCCGGTGAGGTGTTGCAAGCGGGCGCGTTACCCGTGATCGCCTTAGGGGTGACGACGGCGCTCTCACGGTTGGCGATGTTTGCGGGGGTCAAGATCCTCGGTGGGATGCAGACCGCGATCTTAGCGATTATGGAAATCGGAGTCGCGTTGATCTTGGCCTTTATCGTGTTGGGAGAGCGTTTGACTCCGATGCAAGGGGTGGGAGTCGGCTTATTGCTGGTGTGTTTATTGTTGATCCGACAATCGGATCTGTTACCGCGGGGCTTCAACCCTAGCGCGTTGATCGTGGCGAATATGGCGGATGTGCAGTTTCAACGGATCGCATTTCATCGCGCCTTTGGGACTCGCGAGTTAGATAATGAGTTAGGCACGATGGGCGCGATCACCACCCAAGAGATCCTCGCGATCCAAAAGATGATGGGCGCGGAAAACGGCGGTGTTGATCCGTTCCCGATCGGTAAAACCAATCAACTCTTGACTCGACAATATGATGAACAGGACACTATTCCCTCCCCCGCGCCCAAAGAGAAATAAGCGCCTCTTTCTCTTTTTGGTTGATTTTGAGCGCGCCGGATATGCTAAAATACCCCCTTGAGATAACGCGGGATAAAACACGATGATCGAAACGGCCTTAACGACCTATCTAGGCGATCTACAGGCGAAATATCAACATGAAGAAGCACGCGAACACACCTATCGCCCAGTGATCGAAAAGCTCCTACAGACATTGGGGGCTTTTCAGGTATTGAATGACCCCGCCCAGATCAAAGGTGTCGGTAAACCGGACTTTATCCTCAAATCTGGTCACATGCAGATCGCTTTTGTGGAGACCAAAGACATCAACGTGAACCTTGATCGGGCGATCCGTGATTGGCAGATCAAAAAGTACCTGCGCGCCTTGCCCAACTTTTTGTTGACCAATTACCTTGAATTTCGCTGGTACTATCGCGGAGAACTCCAAGCGACCGCTTTGATCGGTGAGATCTACAAAGGCAAGATCAAACCGCAGCTTGATCTCGATCCCTTGGCCCGGCTATTGGAGCAATTCGCCGGACATCCGATCCCGACGATTGGATCGGCGCATGATCTCGCAAAAGACATGGCCGGTATGGCGCATAACATCCGCGAATTGATCATCTATTACCTGCCTAAGAGTCTCACCCTGCAAGACCAACGTGAAGCGTTTCGACAAACGTTGATCCCCAACTTAAGCGATGTTGAATTTGCCGATATGTACGCACAAACCTTAGCCTATGGTTTGTTTGCGGCCCGCTTGGAGTATCACGGCAAACCCGATGATTTTAATGTCGAAAAAGTCTTTTTTCAGATGCCCAAGACCAACCCCTTCTTGACCGATTTCTTTCAGCGGATCGTACCTGAATTAGATGAGCGCGTGCGTTGGCAAGTCGATACCCTCGCCACGCTGTTAGCGTTTGCTGATACCGATCAGGTTCTCAGAGATTTTGGCCGCAAAACCCGTCAAGAAGACCCGATCATCCACTTTTACGAGACATTCCTCACTGCTTACGATCCTAGAATGCGCGAGGCACGCGGTGTGTATTACACCCCGGAACCCGTGGTGAGCTTTATCGTTCGGAGCATCGATCACCTGTTAAAAGCGCGTTTCGGCCGCCGTGATGGACTCGCCGATCAAGACACCTTTATCCTTGATCCTGCCACTGGAACGGGGACATTTCTCTACTTTGTGATCCAACAGATCTATGAGCAGTTAGGGGCGGTGCGCGGGATCTGGGATCAATACGTCAATCAGCACTTGCTCAAGCGGGTGTTCGGGTTTGAGTTGTTGATGGCCCCGTATGCCGTGGCGCACATGAAACTCGGCTTACAATTGCGCGAAATGGGTTATCAATTTGCCACCCGCGAACGTTTAGGCGTGTATTTGACCAATTCACTTGAAGAACAGATCAAACAGCCTCCGTTGCCCATGGCCCGCTTTATCAGTGATGAGGCGAATCAAGCGGTGTCCGTCAAAACCGATCGCCCGATCATGGTGGTGTTAGGGAATCCGCCGTATTCCTATGATTCTCAAAATACGGGGAATTGGATCACCCAACTTAACCAAGAATACTATTATGTAGACGGAAAACGGATCAAAGAACGTAATCCACGCGCCTTGAGAGATGATTATGTGAAATTCATCCGCTTTGGACAATGGCGCATCCAACAAACCGGTTATGGGATTCTGGCCTTGGTCACCAATCATACCTATCTAGATGCGCCCACCTTGCGCGGGATGCGTCAGCATTTGATGGATGAGTTTGATGAGATCTACGTGTTGGATCTGCATGGCAATTCCAAGAAAAAAGAGACGACCCCAAACGATAGCGCGGATCAAAACGTGTTTGATATTCAGCAAGGAGTCGCGATCGGGATCTTTGTCAAACATCGGCGGCCAGACGGTACGCCTAAAACCGCCCGCGCCCGCGTGTATCACGCTGATCTGTATGGGAAGCGCAAAGATAAATATGCGATGTTAAATGCTCATCAGGTGGAGACGATGATTCGTGAGGGGTTGTGGCAGGAGTTAAAACCACAACCTCCGTTTTACCTGTTCCGTCCCCACAATTTAGACCGCGATACCGAATATCAAGCCGGATGGAAAATTACGGATATTTTTGGAACCCACGTTTACGGTTTTAAAAGTCATCGCGATCACTTCGCTATTGGTTTTCAAAGAGAAACGATAAGAGAAAGAATCAACCTGTTGATGAGCGGCACTAAAAATAACTTAGATGTTGCACAGATTTATGACTTAGGGAAGTGGAATTGGCAAAAAGCAGGTGAAGCTTTATTAGAAGTGGATAATCTAGACTATTTTGTGGATAAATGTGCTTTTCGGCCTTTTGACAATCGTTTTATGTTCTATTCAGAACATATCATGGATAGAATTCGCCCTGAACTTAAACGCCATATGTTCAAAAGGGACAATTTGTGTTTGGTCGCTTCAAGACAGATTTCGACTCGGCATTACAAACACGTTTTTGTCGCGGATCTTGTCCCAAACGATTGTTTGGTGTCGAATATCACCAAAGAAGCGAATCATAGTTTTCCGCTGTATCTTTATCTTGATCCCAATGATGACAATATGTTCGAGAAGGTAAATGGGGAATGGGCATGGAGCGCGAAAGGCCGCCGTCCGAACTTGAGTCACCCGTTTGTGCGCGAGATCTGCGATCGGATCGGCGCATCGTTCGCTTATGATGAGGTGTTGCCAGCCGATCCGAACCTGAAAACCGTCACGCCTGAGGACATTTTCGCCTATGCTTACGCCGTGTTCCATGATCCGAATTATCGGAGTCACTACGCCGAATTTTTGAAGATCGATTTTCCTCACTTGCCGATGCCACACGATGCGGATCGCTTCTGGACGTTAGCGGGGTATGGAAGACGCTTGATTGACGCACATCTGTTACGGGCCGATCTGAAAAGTCCGGTGACATTCCCCGAACGTGGATCCGGCAAAGTCGAAAAGCGCTATCCGATCTATGAGGCGGGGACAGGTCGCGTCTGGATCAACCGTGAGCAGTATTTTAGCGATGTGCCGGAGTCGGCGTGGGAATTTCAGATCGGCGGGTATCAGGTGCTGGAGAAATGGCTAAAAGATCGGCGCGATCGGGTCTTAAGTCCGGATGAAGTGCGAGGCTATCTCGCGATCGTGGCCGCGGTCACCGAGACGATCGCGATCATGGAGGCGATCGAAGCGTTGACCGAATAGATCGGATGAGATCGCACTTAAAAACGCATTCTTGATCGGGGAGTCGGTTGGACGGAGTGTGTTTATCAGGCCACTTTCACCGCGCAACAGATCATCTGTGAACTTGGTGAAGGGGCCCGCAGTCAATCTAACGGACCCCCCAACGAGGCCCTATGGGATCACTCGGAAGGCGCTTCGGCCGGTTTTCATCGTGTTTGGAATCCCCGTGGCCCGCGACTCAATAAACCACGAAAATCCACCTTGTCGAAACGGTTCAGACGGAGTGAAACTACACACACCGCCCGTACACACTGCGGTTTCATTTAACCATGGCGTGCGGAAATAGACTAATCCAGTATTGTTGCGGATCACCGTGAGCCGATATTCATTCGCTGTCGCAAGGTCTGTCCAGCTGAAGGTCGGTAACGGTGTGACTTGCACACCATTGATCGGCGCTTGTAAAGTAGAACGGCCGGGAAAAGCGACCGTAAAGCGACCGCGAATGCTTCGGATCGCGGTCAGGTCATTACTGGCAATCACAAACCATGTATACGACCCATTCGGTAAAACCCCGTCATAGAGGTAACTACAGGTATCGTTGGGGCAATCCACGGCCGCAAAATTGCGTCGCATCACGGTGACTCCGGTCACATCACGCACGATCAAACGATAGGCGGTGCTATCACCCCCTGACCATGAGAATGTCGGATTATACGGGACATCGTTGGCCTCTAGGGCCGGCGTTAAGAGCGTGGGGAGTTGTGGGGGGGGTAAAATCGTTTTGCCATACAGCTAAATAACCTTCTGATCCCCCACCCCCAATCCATGGTTGCACCGGATTCAATGTGATCAAGCGGCGATTCGGGTTAGATAAATTGAGCGTGGCAACCCCCACCGCACTTTGACCGCGCACCGCGACTCCAGTCAAGGGCGATCCGCCGGCACTCGTCCCAGCGGCTGAAAATGGTGTCCAAAGGAGTCGCTGAGTAAAGTCTGGGGAGATCGCAGCCATGAACGGCTCACCGCCTTCATAACTTCCGACCGCTAATCCTGCCAGAGTGCGACTGTTGCGATTTTCGATCTGATAATACGCCTCACCCCCCAAGTAAACCACCCCGTTTGCATCTGCGGTGATCGCGTGAATGGCAAGTGAGTTCCCTTTGGTATCCTCTTTGCGCGTTAAGAGAAATTGAGCGCGCTCTAACGTGCCTGACACAGGATCAAAGCGACCATACCATGCAAAGGACCCCGATCCAAGGTTATAAGGGTCATTATAAGGGTCAAATTTGATCAAAACGGTGTTCGGGAGTAGTGAGGTGATCGAACCCGGATGACGGGTAAACACTGTATTTCCGCCATCGGTGCGTCCCGCTAAGTATAATTGACCGTCTTTGCCGATTGCGACACGCACCCCTCGCGAATCCGCGCCTAAATTTTGCGCGTTGACTTGACTAGCGGAGAAGGCATAACCCGACCATTGACGCACGCCATGAAGATCGAATGCCTGTAAAACGGGAGTCTGAAGGCTACTGGTGGCTTGAAGATAACCCGTCACAAACACCCGATCGGTTTCAGTATGGATCGCCACATCCGCATAATTGCGACTCTCTCCGTTCCAAGTGCTAAGCACTGTGCCGGATGCGTTGTACACCGTTGCTTGTTCAGTAGCATCATTCAGGCCCACCGTGGCCCCAGAAGCACCAATCGCACAGCGATCTTGTGGTGTGCTGGTCAAGTTTTGGGTAATGGCGGTCGCGTCTGCATTTAGCGTGATCATGCCAAAATTGCCGCAGATCACGATGATGCCATTAGCGTTAATTTCGAGATCACTGATCCAACCCCCGATGCGAGTTAGGGAGAGGATTGATCGTCCATCGGGGGTGAGGCGAATCAACGTACCTTGACCCCCTCCATTCAATTCGATTGGGATCAATTGAGTTGGGATGAAACCGGGCATTCGGCCTGCTACAAAGATCGTGCCGTCTGGTGCGATCTCAACGCCGTTAAAACTATCGGCATTTTGCCCACCTAAATAAGTGGCAGTGGTTAACGGCACATTGGAATAGAGGGTTGCACCGTTGATATTGATTGTGGTCAAACAAAGCATACCGATCACGATCACCCATAGTCGTTTCATATTTTTCCCCTAACCTAATCAAGCGTTTTTCCATTTTACCGCGTTTACGCCGTTTCAAAATGCCATGATCCTTTGTGGCGCGGTTAGCAATTCAGTTTTAAGATTGCTGCACGGACTTTTGTTCGATCCACTCAGGTTTAATTGCGGATGAGCGTCAGGGTAATCCTTAAGAAAGTCAGCCGGAAATCGTTCCAAGAAGCCATTCCGAACGATGTGAAGGCCTACGCCTGTGGATTGTATGGCTAAATGGAGCTATTTTAGCCTACTACTAGAGCGGGGTCATAGTTGCCAAGCGGGAACACCGAAAAAAACGAGATAACTTGATGAAAGGCGACTCGCGATCGGTTGATTGGATCGCGAGTCCTAAGCGGGCTTAATCGACTCCGCGCATCCGAGGATCTAACGCATCGCGCAAACCATCGCCTAAAAAGTTAAACGCAAACATCACTAAAAACAACGCGATCGCCGGAAATAACGCTTGATTCGGATAACTGCTAATCGCCCGCGATCCATCGGAGATCATGCTGCCCCAACTGGGCATCGGGGGATTCACCCCTAAGCCGATAAAACTCAAAAAGGCCTCAAATGAGATATAGGTCGGGATCGTCAAGGTCTCTGCCACGATCAAGGGCCCCAAGATATTCGGCAAAATGTGGTTAAACATAATGCGTGGGGTGTTGGCACCCATGGCGTGTGCCGCCTCGATGTATTCACGATTGCGTTGGCTTAAGACTTGCCCACGCACCAACCGAGCCATCTGCATCCATGAGGTGAGGCCGATCCCGATGAAGATAAACAACATACCCCCCGAAGCGGTATCCAATTGTCCTAACGAATAGGCAAAGGTGCCGGGTTCAGGTTGCGCGAAACTGGTGCGGAAAAAGGTCATCAGCAAGATGATAAACAACAAGGTCGGAAAGGCGTACATGATGTCCACCGTTCGCATCAAAAAGTTATCTAACCATCCGCCGAAATATCCTGCGATCAAACCGACGATTAAGCCGACGAGGATGCTTACCAAGGGGCCGATAAAGGCGACGGTCAACGAGACCCGTGCGCCCCAGATGATCCGACTCCACAGATCGCGCCCTAATTTGTCTGCGCCTAACAAGTAGTCATCCGAGATGGTGACGTAACCGCCTTCCTCTTTCGGTTTCATGTTGGGAAACAAGCGCGTCACCCACAAGGGCGCGGCGTTGTTATCCTGTAACACTTGTTGATCATAGGGAAGCGGGGCTAACACGGGGGCAAAGAGGGCCATCAAGACGTTGATCACGATGATCACCACCCCCAATAGAGCGGCACGATTGCGCCGGAGTCGCTGCCATGATTCACTCCACAGACTTTGACCGGCCGGTGGTTTTAAACTGGCCACCTTGGCCGGAGGATGGGTGATTGCGCTCATCAAGATCTGCTCCTAATCAAAGCGGATACGCGGATCAAGCCACGCATACGCAATATCAACGATCAAATTCATCACCACCAAGATGAATGCATATAACAAGATCGTCCCCATGATCGCCGGATAATCGCGGCCGGTGATGCTGGTGACAAAATAGCGGCCCATGCCGGGAATCCCGAAGATCGTTTCGACGACAAACGTCCCGGTGACCAACGCGGCAAATAACGGTCCCAGAATGGTGATCACGGGGATCAAGCTGTTTTTAAGTGCATGGACGGTGATCACGACCCGCTCTGGTAGCCCCTTAGCGCGGGCCGTGCGAATGTAATCTTCATTCAAGACTTGTAACAAGCTGGCGCGAGTCAAGCGGGCGATCAAGGCTGCGTTTACAAACCCTAAGGCAAAGGCAGGCAAAATCGCGCTCTGAATCGTCCCCCATCCGGTGACTGGCAAGGCCCGCAATTGGACTCCGAACACATATTGCAATAAAGGCGCGGTGATGATCACCGGAATAGAGACTCCCATGATCGCCGTTCCCATGCCCATATAATCGACCCAAGTATTGCGATTCAACGCCGAGACAACTCCTAATGGGATGCCGATAGCCATCGCGATCCCCATAGCCGCGACACCCAATTGAAAGGAGATCGGCAAGTTTTCGCGAAAAATATCGTTCACGGAGCGACTACGGGATCCGTAAGTGGGGCCAAAATTGATCCATCGTAACGCGGCCTCTTCAGCAATAAACGGCAGCGGGATCACCACCAGATAATCTTCAGCGGTAGACGGGCGAATCCGTTCGGTGGTGATGATCGGCAAGACAATATCACCGATGTAATCCCCATACTGGACGAGGAGCGGTGCATCTAGGTTATATTTTTGATTCAGGAGCGCGAGGGTCGCTTCGGGCAGGGGTTTTTCGCGTGAAAAGGGGCCACCCGGAATGGCGCGCATCAGCGTAAAGGTGATGATTGAGATAAAAAACAAAACCACTATCATCCAGAAAAAACGCCGGAAGATGAATTGTCCCATGGCCGATCCGCCTCTCTGTATAGGATACGGGTTGATCATGAGGGCGATCCACTTGGATCGCCCTCGTGTAGAGCAGGAGACTAACGAATGTCCCAGAGGTAATAAGCTTCGTTACCCGTCACGCTAGGCGCACGTTCGACGTTGGGTTTCACCATCAACGCTAACGCATACCAATAGATCGGGATGATCGCGGCTTCTTCGACCACCAAGATCTGTTCGGCGCGGGCATACAATTCAATGCGTTCGGCATTGTCTTGTGACAAGCGTGCTTGTGAGACCAGTTGATCAAATTCTTCATTAGCGAAACCGGTATCATTTTGGGTGGTTTGGCTAAAGAACACGTCATATAAGTAGCTGTTGGTATCGGGGTAATCTTGACACCAGCCAGAGCGGTAAGCGGCCGGGGCTTCTTCGCTTAATGAGGCGAAATAGGTCGCCGATTCACGCGGGTCAAGCGTGACTTCGAGTCCCAACACTTCGCGCCACATCTGTTGAATCGCTTGCATCACCGCGCCATGGTTGCCAGAGTCGTTATAGCTAAGGGACAATTGTAACTCGGAAGCGCTGCTATACCCTAGTTCAGTCAAAGCGATCGCAAATTCTTCTTGCGCTTTGGTGGGATCATAGCTGATTCCCAGATCGGGGAACAGTTCTAAGGTGGGCGCGGCGTTCACATCTGGACGGGTGAACCAACGGGCTGCGGTTTCGCCACGTTTGGTAACATTGGTGACGATCGTTTCGCGATCTACAGCATACGACAAGGCGCGGCGCAGGTGGACGTTATCGGTCGGTGCTTCGAGGTTATCAAAGCCGATATAGTAACTGCATGGGTTGGTGCCGGTGACATATTCAGCGCTCAACACCGGATCGGCTTGGATACGATCCCATTCTTCTAAGGGGATCTGGATCGCGTCGATGTTGCCCGCTTCGTATTCGGCTAATTGTTGTTGAGGATCAAGGAAGCGGAAGACGACTTCATCGATTTTCGCTTGTGGAACTCCCGCGGTTCCAGGCCAGAAGGGATTTTTGATCAGGGTCATGCTTTCGTCATGCGCCCATTCTTTGAGCGCGAAAGGCCCATAAGTCGCGATGTTTTCTGCTTCGACCCAGAGATCGCCAAATTCTTCGATCACCCATTCGGGGGTCGCACGCATCACCCACAGGCCATAGATATAGGCGGTGAACAAGGTGTTGGCGGGGGCATCAATTTCGATCGTAGCATCATCAACCAGACGCACCGCGGTCGCAGCTTGCAATTCCGCGAGGGATTGTTCATAGGCTGCGGCATCGCCACCATCTTCTAACACGAGGCCGTTAAAGTCAGACGCGCCGTTGATGTAACCGACGGGAACATAAGCATAGGGTGAGGCGGTGCGTGGATCTAAGCCGCGCATGATGCCGTAGTAGAAATCGGCCGCCGTCACCATACGAACCGCGCCACTTTCATCGGTGAGTTGTTCAACTGCGTCGGTTTCGGGGTTATAACGCACCCAAGGCACATCTTGACGCACGGTAAACGTATAGGTTGCGCCGCCGTCCGCGTTTTCGGTCACTTCAAACGTGGCCATGCCTTCGGCCAAGGCGTTATTGGTGACATCTTGGGCGGTGAGACCCACAAACATCTGGTTGATCGCTTCGATTGAGGCACTAGTTTCGGCCAATTGTGGGTCGATGGTGGGGATGTCCCCGCCGACCATGGAAATACCGGTGACGATCACCTTTCTGTCCTGAGCGCTGATCGCGCCGATTGCGCTAAACAATACGGCGACCACCAGCAACACGCTCAGGAAACGAGCAAAACGTGTTGTTTTCATGTAACACCCTCCCTAAATTGAAAAAAAGAAGCAGGATCTGTTAATCCCACTTTAATCAAGTTAACACACTTCATCTATGCACGCAAGCACTTTAATCGACTTGATCGCATAAGTGTGTATCAGGAGAGTCCAGATTTAACGCCAATTGTTACACGATTAGCTTTGTCTGCGCCATTCTTCTAACAAAGCGAGCGATCGTCCGTAATCGGGGTGATCGGAAGGAATCCCCTGTAACAAGCGGATTGCTTCGGCGACTCGGCCGGATCCATGCTCTTGATAAGCGCGCAACACATCTAAATGGTGGTGAATTTGTCGGGCTAAGGTCGGAAAACGCAAGTCATCCGGATGTTCTGCGCCCGCCTCTTCGGCGGCCTTAATGCCGCGTTCCACGACAACCCGATCGGCGTGGAATAGCAATGGGTAAAGTTGCAAATACACCCGATCCGCGTTCAATCGCTGGTTCACCCGCGTGCGATAATCGTGGAGATCCGGAAACGCCTCTAAGATGATGTCTGGGTAACTTTCTAGTTGGGTGAGCAGGTCATTGGCGGCAGCGGAGTCTTCTGGGAGCAAGCGTCGCACCTGTTGGTAGATCTCACCCGCGCTACGCAAGTAATCTTCATAACGATGAGTCATGTCCTCTAATTCGGTCAAACGATCCAACAAAACATCGATCGCGGGGTCTTTTTGACCATACAGGCGGCGGGCATTGGTGCAAATTTGCCGGGTCAATTCGATCTCACGGCGATCAAAGGCTTGGCCGGCGCGTTCGATCACCCGCTCCAATTGATCACTCAACGCTTTTAACAACGTCTCACGCAATGTCAGTAGAGTCGGCGTGCCGGGTGATAATTGTGCGGCCTCTAGGTACAAACTCCACGCTTCGATCGGGTTCATCTGTAAGGTTTGCATCGCTTGCGCGATGATCACCTCCGCTTGCTGACGTTGTGCGAGGTCGGTTTGCGCCCGTTTGACCAGATCATCTAATTGTAACCGGATCTCGGTCGGCAGAAATTCATCGATCTCGGTGCGTTGACCTAAGGTGGTTAAAGCGGCTTGTGGATCGGCGTGATCCAAATCGCGTTGCGCTTGGATCATCAGTCGGTTGGCCCGATCTCGGGCCCAAGTTTGCGCTAGGGTCTGTAATTCGCGGCGGGCCTCGCTGATCGGGGTCAAGTTGATAAATGAGAGGTGCAATCCGTCCATATGATAGCGCGGGATCAGCAGATCTTGGGGCAAGCGTAATAGATCGCGCAAAGCATCGGCGTACTGGCCGTCCTGAAGCGCGGTGGTATACAGCTTAGCGGCGCTTTGACGGGTGTTATAGAGTCGTTCGGCGCGATGCAAGAGGATCTCTAAGTCTGGGTTATCGGGATATTCGGCACAGGCGGCCCGCGCCATAGCATCGGCTTTCGCGTAATAATGGGTGAGCAGAAATTCTGGACGCGGCGGATTTTGACCGCTTTCAAGTTCGGCTGCTTGTCGGAAAAGACTCTCACAATGTGAGACGACTCCATGTACGATCAGTGCGATCTGCTTTTGATCGACTCGATCATCCACAAGGGTACGATAGCGCGCTAATTCTAGATCCGCGGTAGCGCCGATGCCTTCTGCCCATTGTTGTAAGTGTTGGCGGGCCACTTCGGCGTTAAAAAGCAATAGATCCCCTTGAAGTGCGTCATCTAACCCTTGTTTTGCGGCACGCACACTCACCGATCGCCTCCAATCTTTGAGCGTGGTTTGTAAGCTCTGAAGGTATTCAAGGCTATCGGTCAGATTATCCGCATTGATTGCGACTCGTAACTGTTCTAAGCTGGTGAGGGCCTGTTCTTTATAGGTCATGGGTACGTTTCACTCATGCTAAATGTGACTTGAAAGAGTGTAGACCATTTTTATCCCCTTGCCAAACCGCGAGTCATCGCCAGTAAGTACAGAGAAAGAACCCACTTAAACGGACGGCGGGGAGGATTTAGGCGGGTAGTTGTCGATGTGCCATTGCCAGGTTTTACCCTCAGTGGCAATAAATTCGGTGAAGTCTGCCGGGCCTTTTTGGACATATTCGCGCCAATGGGCGATCCGACCATCACGTACCTTGACCACAATCACCCCATGATCGGCGGTTGGTTTGCCTGCGCCTCCGAACGAAAATTCCACCCCTCCTGTTTGAGTTGCCTCGTCAAACCAGAGCTGATGATAGTGAAGATAAGTCCCGGGCTTTAGCGCACCAAAATAAGCGCGCAATTGATCATGTCCGGTGTAAAACTGGACATCGGGAGGCTGCATATAGACCGCATCCGGTGTAAAACAAGCGATCGCAGCTTCAGTATCCTGCACACCCCACGCTGTGGCTAAACGTTCCATCAGAGCGCGAAAATCCGTGTTCATGCGGCTTATCCTGGTTTTGTGTGTTGTATGAGGTGGGCGATTGCGGCGAAATATCCTTGTGTGTTGTGCATCAAGAGGTCATTGTGGCCGGCGCGTGGTACGCGCAAAATTGTCTTATAAGCGGACGGTGAAGCCTCATACAACCGTTGTGCGCCTTCCACGGGTAAGAGGTCATCCGCTTCACCATGGATCACAGCCAACGGGAGCGTGATCTGACGGATCTTATCGACATTGTTGGCTCGGGCAAAATGGGCTTCTAGTTGCGTTAAAAACGGCACAGGTAATCCAAGATGTTTGATCAATGAAGGGATTTCGGCGATCCCGCTTTCGATAATCAACCCATGTAGCTGATCCGGCGTGGTCTCGGCCAGATGCACCGCGGGCAAACTGCCTAAGGATCGCCCCATGACATACAATCCGGTGGGTTGAATCCCGGTCGTTTTAAACACGTTGGGCAACTCGGTGATCACTTTTTCGGCATCGGTGAATAAAGCCGTGGTAAGCGGATGACCTGTACTCCACCCGTAACCGCGATAATCGATCACCAGTAATGAACAGTGGATCGCGTGGAACAAGGGCGCGATCGAGTCGTAATCAGTCGCAATCTCACCGTTACCATGGAAGAACAAGATCAACGGCGCATCCGGACGATACACATACAAGCGATACCCTAAGCGGATCGTATCATCGATCGAGATCGTACCGTCTTGCAAGTGGGCATGTCCACTCACTGGTAATGCCTTGCGCGGGTAAAACAGCAAATTGATGATGATCGGATTGTCTAACAAGTGCATGGATGCGCTTTTCTACTTAAAGGGTTCGCTGATCAAGCTCAATATAAATCCGTTTGGCTAATTCGCGCAACTGACGGAAACTCACCGGTTTGAGGATCACCAGATCAGCTTGATCACGAGTCAATTCGGCAGCGCGGGCATCGGCTGTAGCGACGATGATCCGAGTCTCTTTAAAGCGGGCATCGGCCCGGATCTCGCGCAATAAATCCAACCCCGACTTTTCTGGAAGATGCAGATCTAACACGATTAGATCCGGGACAGAAAAGGTTAGACGGTGTTCCGCTTGTCGTCCGTCCAATAACACGGCGGTCTCAAAGGCGGCCGATCCCAGTGCTTGGGCAAAAATATCGCTCAATTCAAGGTCATCTTCAATGATAAAGGCCATAGGGGTCATCGTAGATCCTCCGTCACAGGTTCAGAGATAAAAGGGATTAGAATAGTGAATTTTGTACCGCGTTCCACTTCACTTTCGCATTGGATCTCGCAATTCATCAAGCGACACAGTTGATCGACAATCGACAAGCCCAGCCCTACACCGTTGTTGTTGCGTCGTGTCACCGTGCCGTCCACTTGCCAGAAGGGTTCAAAGATCTGTTCACGCAATTCAGGTGAGATGCCGATGCCTGTATCCGCTACTTGGATCGCCCAACGTGTCGCATCATGAGGCAACCAGTATAATCGGACTTGGATCGTCCCAGTGAGCGTGAACTTGATCGCATTATCCACCAGATTAAACAAGATCTGTTTGACGCGCCCAAAATCGTTGTAGATTGTCTCTGGCAGATCGGCATCAACACTCACCGTTAAGGTTAATCCACGACTCACGGCGCGGGTTTCCATGGCAGCCATTAGCGCGTTGATCAAGTCGCTAATGGCGAAGCGCTCTGGACGGAGTGAGACTTTGTTCATCTCCAATTGCGACGAATCCAAGAGGTTATTGATAAAGGCCAACAATTCGGCCGCATTGGCATGAATGCGTTTGATCACATCGCTTTGTTTGGGGGTCAAGTTGCCGTGGATCTGTTCCTCTAAGATCTCCGCGTAACCCATAATCACGTTTAAGGGCGTGCGTGCATCATGGCTTACATTGGCGAGAATTTGTGTTTTGAGTCGTAATCCTTCTAACGCACGATCCCGCGCCACGATCAAGGCTTCTTGGGCTTTGCGTCGTTCATCGATCTCGTCCACTAGGCGTAGATTCGCCTCATTGAGTTCAGCGGTGCGGGCCTCTACACGCTCCTCTAGGATTTCGGCGCGGGTGATCAAGTTCTGTTCGGCCTGCCAACGCGCCTGATACAACGCTTTTAGCATCCGATTCACCTCATCCGCCAAAGTCTTGATCTCATCATCACCGTTGACCTCGATCGCGTTAGCAAGTCCGGTACGGGTATCGTTGGGATCAGCGCTGATCAGGTTCATTTGTGTTTTGAGACAGGCAATCCGAGAGAGAATCCATTTTTCGAGTAGCCAGTAGATGATCGCCCCGATGATCAGCCCGATCGCGATCAACGCCATCATAAAGTAGAACACGGTGTTTTGACCGCGTGACCACACCTCGCGATCAATCTGGACTTCGATCAAGGCTGCGCCTGTGCCATTGAGATCGGTTAGGAGTGCATAGGCGGCCGTCACTTGATCGTCCAGTGGGGTGATAACTCGGTTTGTGGGATCGTGCAATTGCAAAACGACCGTTTGTAGACGTGGATCAAGGGGTTGATTCAGGGGAAATAGGTTCAAGTTTAGGCGGGTCATTTCTTCGAGTCGGGAATGGGTATGTGCATCCAGATAACGCCCCCAGATCATCACCCCTCCGACTGGGCCACTTCCATTGCTTTTAAGAATTGGGATCGCGATCACCAACAATGGATTTTCTGGTAACAAAATCATGCCTTGTATGGCATTGCCGTCACCGAGTGGGGCAAGTAGCGGGCTAGTCGGTTGTAGATAGTCGGTCATGCTCGTGGGCCAAGGGATAGGTGCGCCTTGTTGCAGGTCATACGCACGGGTAACGACCAACTGCCCGTTATCATCCAACATCGCTAAGAGGTTCACATCAAAACTGATAAATGAGGCATCGATCAAGTTTAAATTGACATATTCGGGGTTTTCGCCTTGTACAAAGGCGTAGGTATCATCCCAATAGGCCCAATCTCGGGCGACTGCGTTCAACGTCGCAAAATCATCTGTGAGATGATTGAGGACACGCTCAAGATTGCGTTCAGCGATCTCGTGTTCCAAGGATAAATAGCTGTTCATCACGATCAGATGAGACGAGAGATACAACAATGTGATCAACGCCAACAAGGTAGCGCTGATGATCAACAAAGTTTTGGAACGTAAGGACATGATCATCCCTCTAAACCGTAAGACCAGTCCCTCCAATGTACATAACGATGTTTATGACAAGATGAGAAGGCGTGGGGAATGGGCCGCAGGTGGGTTAAGAAGATCGTAAGCAATGGGTGAAAAGTGTAAAAATAAACGTAAGAGAGTGAAAACTATTCTTTAGGTGTTTGGGGTTAAGTCTTCAACTTCAAGTCGTGGTTCAATCCGTAGAAGCACTTGTGGTAAACTATCCTGTGATTTCAAAATATAATAATTTAATCTAGCCAATTGCATGATCGTAGACGCGATAAAGCGGATCGCTGGATTTTCCACACCGATGAATAAGACATGCCCTAAAGAGGGGTGTTTTATATAGAGATCTGCGTTTTGTTTAACTTTGCCCAAATGCGTAGGAAAAGTTGTTAACTCTCGGATGTCAATAATCATATGGACAGGCGCTTGGCCCTTGTCTAAATAATTTTGTACCAGATCGAGGGCCAAAATATCTAATTCTTCAAGTAAAACCGCTCCTCGATAGATGACATAGACCACTCGATTTTGAATATACCACCGATGATGATGTTGCATTCAACCAAAACCTTTTACCTTAATTTACTACGTAAAATATGTTTGAATTTTATTTTGCTCTCTATCGATTATGCGTTGTTTTGAAACAAATTAGGTTCAATACGCTTGAGGGCTGCCTCTAAGCTTTCATTAGGTGTAAGAATCTGATAATTGAGTCCCGCTAACTGCATCACTGCGGAGGTAAGGAAACGTGCAGCTTGATTTTCAATTCCTACAAAGATCATAAAACTAAGCTTTGGATGTTGGGTGTAAATGTCAGAGTATTTTTTAACTTGGATGAGGTTTGTTGGAAATGATCGCAAGCGTCCAATATCCACAATCATGTGAACTTGTCCTTCACCTTGCTCTAGAAAGTCATAGGCTTTTCTAGCCATACTTTCCAATTGTTCTAAACTTAATTGGTTGATAAATTGGGTATAAATTACGCGATGTTCAATATACCATGATATTTGATGTTCCATTTGCATCAATAGCCTTTCATTAATCTGCTCATTTTAGCGACCTAAGTGCATGTGTAGGATTATATGGATGTTTTATCGGAAAAGACAAGCGATCATCCTCATTTACTTTAATTAGAATGAAAACTTCAATACTTGTCTTAGTTTTTAAATAGCAAAAGTGCTAATCAAATTGGGGATTGGTAAACTTAGAGAATCAAAAACGCCGCACACGGGGAGGATGTTCGTCATCCTTGAGCTGCCTGTGTGCGGCGTTGTCAGTTTAAGGCGTAAGGCTGTGTGCCGCGCCTTGACGTTGAACATTCAACGCGACCACTTCCGGAGTCGGAAAGCCATTAAAAGCAACCGCGTACTCGGTGACA
The DNA here is from genome assembly GCA_025454525.1 of Anaerolineae bacterium. Lineage (GTDB taxonomy): Bacteria > Chloroflexota > Anaerolineae > Aggregatilineales > Phototrophicaceae > JALOOG01. The sequence continues at coordinate 28,062 of JALOOG010000044.1, forward strand.
TACGCCCCCGAATCTAAAAAGATCAGTTTATCGCCGACATGGATTTCAGGCAATTCCATGTTCCGTGCGACCACATCGCAACTATCACAACTGGGGCCGGCTAAAGTGTAGATTTGACGAGTGCGATCCGCCGCTTCTTCACCCAACACGCGCACAACTGGCGGAAAGCCTTCAAACGTCTCCATTAGGCCATTAAACACGCCAGCATCCATGTACAACCACATATCTCCACCCCGCGGCGCTTTGCCTTCTACGGTCACGATCAACCGGCCGGCTTCACCCACCAACCCGCGTCCCGGTTCTAACACCAACATCAGGTTCGGATGATACGGGATATAGGCTTCTACCGCGGCCATCGTCACATCCCCGATCGTTTCTAACGTTGGGATCGAAGCATCGTGATAGTGTCCGGCTGGGAAACCACCACCAATATCTAAGAAGAAGAAATCATGGCCTTTGGCTTGTGCTTGTTTCCACACATCCCCACAGGCGCGGATCGCGTTCACCCAATTTTGCGGGCTAAGGCATTGTGAACCGACATGGAACGATAACCCGATCACGGTGAGGCCAAGATCACGGGCTTGTTCAGCGAGTTCAAGCGCTTGTTCACCCGACACACCAAATTTGCCAGCTAAAGGCAGCACGCTACCCGTGTTATCAACGGCCAAACGGATATAGACTTTGAGATCTGGGGCGATTTGCGCCACTTTTTCGACCTCATAGGGTGAATCGACTACCACGGCGAATACTTTAGCCGATTGCATCCGGCGTAAAAATGTCGGATTTTTGATCGGGTTGCTACAAATGATCTGATCACCTGTCGCACCCACCTTTAACGCTAATTCCAGTTCAGCTAAAGACGCGATCTCTAATCCGCCGCCGTTGTTGACGACAAATTCACAGATCATCGGGTTGGCATTCGCTTTGACTGCGTAGTACACCAGTCCCCCCGTAAAATTGCTTAGGAAGCGGCGGTAGGTGGTATTGATGATGTCAAAATCAATGGCAAGGGTCGGAGTCGATAGAGCAGGATCGGACAAAAAATCATCGAGATGAACCGTGTTCAACTCAGCAGTACCTCCTTCAAGATATGCGATTGTGTTGCAAAAGGGCAATAGGACGAATCATACAACCAATCCCCCCAAATGTCTATAAAGAATTTGTTAAATCAATACCAGTTCTTTAAACAAATTTTAAAACAAGGGGTGCGTTCGATAAACCGCGCTTGAAGTCTAATCGATTCTCGTTTAGAACTGTAGCACATACCAAACTGGGAGGACTCCCAGCGGATCTTTTGAGGAGCGATTTATATTATGGGACAAAGTTACGGCAGACTCGGCAGCGGTGGACGACGCAATACCGCCGCTGTATGGCAATGGCTGATTATTGGCGGGATCTTCGGCATGTTCTGTACCGCGATCCTGTTTTTTACCTTATTGATCTTCGGGTTTGTGGGGATCGATCCCACAGGAAGCGGGCGGATCGGTGCGACACAAACGGCTGTAGTGCAGATTGTTACCGCTACACCGGATCTGAATGCGCCCACCATCACCCCCGTGATCGTCACCGCAACCCCTGAACCGACCACTCCATCACCGACCCTTGACTCCAATAACGCGCTGACCTTTGCGACTCCCACGATCCCCGTAACGATCACGTCCACCACCGAAGCAGCCGCCCCCACCGAGGAAGTCACTGTTCCCACGGCCCAAGCAGGTGATCCGGTGACGGCCAACACCGCCGTTGAGATCCCCCCGCAGCTGGTCGGGATCGGTTCATCAATGGTGCGCGTAGACGGTGGTACGTTCACTATGGGGACGACACCACAAGAGGTTGCTGAGGCCGTGCGGATTTGTGTGGAACGTGATCAAGCCAATTGTGTCACCAGTTTCGGTGATGACTCGGTGCCGCAATTTGATGTGACGGTGGACGCATTCCAGATCGAACGAACAGAAGTCTCATTACGCCAATATGTGGCCTTTTTGAATTACCTGCAATCAACTGGACGAAACCATCTCAATGGGTGTGGAACAGACGGTATACCCCGTCAATGTGTCGCGACCCAGCAAGAACAATCCTTTAGCTTGATCTTTTATGACAGCGCCAACTATGAAGTACGCCCCGACTTTTTAGCAGATAACGCTGCCGTCTATGTCACTTGGTACGGAGCAGATGCTTATTGTCGTGCTTTAGGGCGGCGGCACTGAAACCGAAGCGGTTTTATCAGTAGAAGCGTTCGGGGATGCACCTTCAGGTTTCGGCGCGATCAACATGGCCGGCAATGCGGGCGAATGGGTGTTTGATTGGTACGACGGCACGATCTACACCACTTATCTGAATCAAGGAGTCGTGGTCAACCCTAGTGGACCCACGACTCCGCGCGTTGATCGGGTATTTCGGGGCGGCAATTGGGCCGATCTGCCATTTTTTGCGCGCTTAGTCCATCGTCAACACATCCCGCCGAATTCTACCGATGTTCGGGTCGGTTTCCGTTGTGCCGATGATCTGGAAGAACCGGCCAGTACCATCCCATCCGGCGGCAATACTGGCACGGTAGGTACACCTGATCCCTCTACGTTAGGTCAGATCAACCCGCCGGTGGATGCGAACGCGGCCCCAACCTTACCGGCCGCTCCAACACAACCGATCACCGGCCCCACACCTACTACCACCCCGATCCCGGCCGCCCCTCCAGGAAGTGATGGCTAGTGAATCGTTATCAGTATTTAAACTGTAATTAAGTAAAACGTTTTAGACTCTGCTTCATTGATCAAGATTGTGGAGCAGAGTCTGATGAACCTGAATGAACCAGATGTGATCTTTCACCTCTATGCGATGCCCGAATTCGGTGGGATCTTGATGATCGCCAACCATGCAGAAGCAATGGACTTGGCCTTAGCCTTAGCAAAATCGCGTCCCGGTGTCGAACGTACTGAAGTGGATGACCTGATGATCACCTCCTACATCATGTCAGAAGATCCACATGTCGCTAATCAAGAAGGCGATCAAGGCCCGTTCAAATATCGTGTCTATCTACAAGACACAATCTCCCCTTCCCAGTTCGTGCGTGAATTTCAGGCCCTCTTACGTCAGCAATTGGAATCACACGATCTCGTTCCCGCGATCATCGTAGAATAAGTTCGGTCATTCTCTAACATTACGATCTAAATGTTTAGTGAGAGTCGTTGATCCACACTTGCTAAACCTTTCAATGCACCTTAAGGTAATGACGGATATTTGTAAATAAGGGAGACGGCTTATGAAACATCAACGCACTTGGCAAGTGTTCGGCGTGTTATTGGCAGTGGTTTGTATGGTCATGGTTCAATTAAGTTTCGCGCAAGATAGCACCCCTGAACCCACCCCACAAGGCACGCCTGCCAATGTCCCATCGCAGATCGGCGCAGCGCTCTCAGCGCTTGGCACCGAGGTCGGTACGGCGATCGAACTCTCGTCGCTAGAACGTTATGTTTATGAAGAGCAAGTCTTTAACGATAGTAGCTTGGGATGTCCGCAAGAAGGACAAAGTTATGCCCAAGCGACGACACGCGGTTATCGTTTTGAGTTGGTCTACCAAGGTCAACAATACGAGTATCGTATCTCTGAAGACGGTACGAATGTGGTCTATTGCGGCGTGAATGAGGCCGTCCAAGCCACCGCCGAAGCGGGTATTACCGTTGGTGAACGCTTAACCTGTGACTCCACTTTGGCATTATTGGTGAGCTTAGCGGTGCGCGATTATGGCTACGAAACGGATCTGCTTGACCTCAATACCTTCGATTTTGGGCAATATAGCACCATTTACAGCGAAGCCCATAGCGACATGGACGACATGGGGCAAGGCGATCAAGGCCAAGCGACTGAAGAACCCGGAATGGATATGGATCAAGCGACTGAAGAACCCGGAACTAGCGCGGATCAAGCGACTGAAGAAGCGGGCATGGGTCAAGCCACACTTGAGGCAACACCCTCCGCCGATGCTGGACAAAGCGGCACGGGCATGTCGATGACACAACTCACTGCGCCACAAATTGCGAATGAAGATCCCGTTTGTACGCAATTGCGGGCTGATGTTGAAGCGTTTTTTATGGATGCGCTGATGCAATCCACCATGGACGGTATGTAATGTCTTGGGGCGGGCGCTTCATGTGCGCCCGCCTTGAAAAAGCACAAAATTTACGTTTTCATCCATTTTTTAATCTTTTTCCTAGTTGCGCGGAATCCCTCTAAAATGACGCGCAATTCGCCATTCTCACAGATTATTACAACGAAAAAACCGGATTTTAAAAATTTTAAATGTGGTTTTTGATCCAATTTACCCCCCAGCAATCCCATAAGTTCAACATGAGAAATTAGAAATTTGCTTGTTTTAGATTTGACTTAATATTACAAGTGGTGTACATTTATTTACACAAATGAATTGCGTTATATTGCGGGAGAGCCAAGTCATGAGAAAATCGAAAGTCCTACTCGTTGAAGATGACGCGGGGATTAGCAAGTTAGTCAATGATTATTTGACCAAGCATGGTTACGAAGTGGTGTGTATTTCTGATGGGCCAGACGCGCTAGAACACATTAAACAGCGCGGGTTGCCTCATATCGCTTTGATCGACCTTGGATTGCCTACGATGCACGGTTTTGAGGTCAGTAGCCGCCTGAAACAAATGGCGGATGTGCCGATCATCTTTGTCACTTCCACCAACGACACCGATACGATCGTGCAAGGCCTGAAAAAATATGCCGAAGATTTTATTGTGAAGCCGTTTGAGTTGCGAGAACTGGAAGCACGGATTCAGGTGGTTTTGGCGCGGATGCCCAGCCTTGATTACGCCAGTGAACCCGTCGTCACGATCGATGAACATCTGAACATCGATTTCGCCCATAACCGGATCGTGCTGAATAATAAATCGATCGGACTCACCCCAACCGAGTCGATCTTACTGCACGTTTTATTACGCAATGCCGGCCGCGTGGTCGAAAACCGCATGTTGATCGCCCGCGTATGGCCCAATGAAGAGGTATTTGAAGATACCTTGCGCGTCCACATGCACCGCTTACGCCGCAAATTAGAGGCGGATTCTCATCATCCCCATTACATCCGCACTGAACGCGGGGTCGGTTATATGTTCACGGTGAAACCACCGGAAACGGAAGAAATCGCGTCCTAATCATGTTTGTCGCACGACAGACTTCTCTTGATCATCGCGAAAGCAAGGGCGATACACCCGACAAGTATCGCCCTGATCATGTTGTGTCCCTCAATCATCCCAATTTTACAGATCTTCATGCTTGCAAATAGGTGATCTCAAGCTGGTTTTAGCTTGGGACAATCGCTCCACCACAAGGAGTCGGTTTCGTCCGCGCTACAAAATGCGGCAGCGGCTAAGACAAAATTTATCTGGTGACAGCGGCAACGTGATCAGCTGAATTGTAAGATTGAAACGGTAAACACCCCAAAATCATAAACAAGGTTGAACTGCGAAGCACATGAGTCAAGAAACGGAAAGTTGCGGCCTAAAGTCGCTGAAGCGACCGGTGGATTGACCGGCCGCTTCAGGATTTAAGGCATCGGGATCAAATTCCGAGGTGGCGCGGCGGAACTGGTAAAGCTTAGATCGTCTAAGTACAGTTGGCCATTCGGCGCGGTGAAGTTGAGTTGCCAAAAGATCTTGAGGATCGGTTTGGGTGTCACAAACGTGGTGCTAAACGCGGTGTAAGGATATGTGCCACCGTTAAAGGTGAAATTGACGTTTTCGCGGGCCTGATCGTTATAAGTGATCTTGATCCGTAAACGCGCCCGATCGTTGGTGAGATTTTCGGCCCGGGCATAGCCGCTAATGGTCAGCGTGCTACCTGCTGGAATCCCCGTCACCCCGCGAATCCGCTGTTGAAGGCCACTGCCTTCCGTGGCGCTACCCTGAAAGCGATACGCACATTGTCCTGTCCGGGCGACGATCACGTTGGTGAGCGGTTGCAACGGGTTGATATAATTACACATCCGGCGATCGCCGCTCTTATTCTGCTCTACCCATTGCATGGTGCGACCGCCATCCGCCCCTTCAAAACCCGCGTTTCCTAAAAAATTGCCGGGATCCTCGTTCGGAGGCGGCGGTGACACGATCACCTCAAATGCCGTGCCGGGAATCGCCTTCAATTGATTCAGTTGATCATCATTCCAGCAATTCGGATTGGTCTCACCAGAGATAAACCAGTTTGAGCCGTTATCCGCTAAGATCATGCCATATTTTTTGAGCGCTTGCGCGATCACTAAGGCTTGTCCGGTGAGGTTAGCGGTGTTGTAACTCGCTTTGAGCCGGAAGCGTAAACCCATTGGGGGGTAATTGGGATCGGTGTAACTGGACGCGAAGTGCGTGGCGGGATAGATGTAAGCGCGTTGGGTACGACTCACCGTAAAGCGTAAAGCGTGATTGATCGGGCCGTCCATGGCTTCATCACAGCGCGCTAACCCCGGTAGGATCGGGAGTCCAGCGGCATCGGCTGATGTCCACCCATCCGGGCGTAAGGCGTTGGATGAGAGATCAAAGACCGCACCAGAACCGGCTGTCCAAGCATTTTGAGGCCCACCGACAAATTCCGACGCGAACATCTCATACAACCGACAGGTATCGGTGTTTACCACCAACACATGGCGATCGCTCCCACCTTCTACGGGGGCATTCGGTGGGATCGGATAGGGGCCGGGGTCGCTTTCATCCTCATATAAAAATGATACCGGAACGAGGGCTTGGCTGTTGGTGACGGTCGTCCATGGGATGCCGTAATCCGGGTTTTCGCCAAAATCGGGATGCACAAAATCGCCGCCATTGGCATTGATGTTCGCGATGTAATTGGCAGAATTGGGATGCACCGGGGCAGCCGAAATATCGGTATTCCAGGGGTTATCCGCCGGGAACACCTCACACCCGCCAATCGTCGGGAGCATGGGTTGTGCTTGGATCGGCGAGAAGTTGGGCGCACTCCAAAATCCGATTAAAGCGAGTAAACATAACCCTAGTTTACGCATAACTTCCTCCTTGTGTGGGCTTAAGCGTCGTTTATCATTATGCGCTCATTTCTGGAGCGGGGTTGTCTGAGTTTTGTTGGTATTTCCTCAAAAGGCTGTTATCTGAATTTGTCGGTTAGGTGCGGTGGTAACGGTGGCCATGGGGTTAGAGGGATCGTAAAATTGAAAAGGGACACATCCTAGGCAAACCCGATACTGCCTATTTATCCAGGTGGTGTCGGTCATATTGAGAAGATAATGACACAGATGAACGAGAAAATCGTGACAAAATTTACGTTTTTCTAGCGATGTCTAACTTTATACATCCAATGGCCCAGTATCGATCACACCTGCCGATCCGCGCCCGTCCACAAGCCACTTGATACTTGATGCGCCCCTACAATTTAACCGCATTAAACTTTTCCTCATCAGCCATTCACGCTTTAAAAAATCATTAGGTAGGGATGAATCGATCGATCTTGTGAAATTTTAAATTAAAGGGGTTTGTAGAAATCATCTATCTGTCTCGCCTATCATGAAACAATCACCTCAAATCAAAATAGATGGAGCGTTTCATGAAACGGATGTTATGGATCGGTTTACTGATGGGTTTGTTTGTGTTGCCGATGGGGCTATTCGCCCAAGAGACCACCGATGTCGGCGCGATCAAAACCTACTTGATGACCAATGTCACAGCGCTACAAACCCATGCAACCCGCTTAGAGCAGGCAGCCTTAGATTATTACAACTTGGCTGAAACGGCCGGCTTTGATTATGCTGCGCTGTGGTCAAACGAACGTGTTGAGACCAGCGTTGCCTTACTTACCGCTAAAGATGCTTGGTTGATCGCCAGTCCATTGTATGAACAGGTGGAAGGCGTAGTCGCCGGGGTGCCGCTTTTATCCCAATTTGATGTCGAATTAGACGCGGGCGTGTCTGGTGCTGAAGATCCTGAAGGCGGCGTTCGTTTTAACCTCACCCTACGCGATGGGCGCACGCTTGAACGCCCCGGTAATCTGTTCGGAGTATTAGAAAGCACATTGTGGGGGACACGCGAAGCCTATACCACCGGAGTACGGGCGGATCTGAATTTAAATAGTTCCGCTGACTTTGGCGAAACCCTGCCCGATGCCGCGCTGTTATTAGCCGCCGCCGAAACGTTTCGCGCTACGATCGATGATCTCTATCAGACCGCCGAAGGCTGGACTCCCACGGTAGAAGATGCGTTTACCGCCTTGGTGGTGATGGTTCCCACCATGAGCGAATATTTTGGATCATGGCGCGAGTCGCGCTTTGTGGCGGGTGACGATGCCACGCAAGCCGAATTTGTGGTGATTTCCCGGTTAGCCGATATTCGGGACATCCTAGGCGGGTTGATCGTGATTTATGATAGCGTTAGCCCTCTGATTGAAGGGGTCGATCCCGCTCAAAATAGTCAAATTCGGCAAGATCTAATCGACTTACAAACCTATGTGAATGACCTATATACCCAAGAGCAGGAGGGACGGGTCTTTACACCGGAAGAAGCCGATTTATTCGGGAATGAAGCACAAGGGCGCGCTCAAGGGATCGCCGGACAAATTGCACAGATCGCCGCGCTTCTGAACATCGCTTTACCTGAATAAGTGAAGCCACTTTGAGTCGAAACGATGAGGAACTATGAAACCTTACTTGATACTGTGTATCCTGTTGTTGGGGATCGGGGGAATGTTTACGCGGGTTGTGGCCACTTCGGCCAACAACCCACCCCAACACGCCGAAAGCTTGCGACAAGCGCTTTTTAATGCCCAAGTGTCACTCCTAAACGGCGATCGATCGGCCGCCGAAGATGCGACCCGCACGGCTCAACAATTGTATCAACAACAATTACAGCCGATCGCACAATCGATCACGCCCGATTTAGATTCCCGTGTGAGTGTCGCTCTCGGTCAAGCGGTGTTACAAGCGCAAACCGGTGAAACCCTCGCCTTGGCAGCCAATCGTGGGCAAATCACCATTGACCTGTTGAATATCAGCGCCGAAGTGGTGTATGCGGCGATTGAACGTGGGGATCTAGAGACAGCATTATTATGGTTGCCGTTGCGCGATTTTCGAGTGTCTACCCGATTTTCGCGCCCAAGTACACAGGCCACACGCGCCTTAGAACAACTTCAAACTGGACGACTTGACCCCGCTCAAGCCTTATCGCTGGTGCGCTCCGATCTAATGGATACTTATCAGGCGCAATTGACACTTTCCTTACAACGGGCTGATGAAGCGGCTGAACGGGGTTTCAGCTTGCGTCAAGCGGAAGAGTCCGGACGGGCCGCTGCATATTTTGAAATTTTGGCCCCGGCTTATGGCGATCAATATGGCACGACGGCCTTAAGCGCCCGTCAAGCGGATTTTACGGCACTTGTTACGGCCGCCATAGGCGGGGATCAAACCGCATTTAGCGCTACCTATACCCAACTACAAACCACGCTGATCGGTTTTCGTGCCGTGCCGCTCTCAGAAGAAGAAGCAGCCCGACGCGCCGGCCAACTCGTTCGTTTTCTGGCACTCGTCCCTATCGAATATGAGCGGGGGGTGCGTCATGGTGTGGTGATCAATGACATTGAGATCCAAGAGGCCTTCACTTTTCAAGCTGGGGCCAACGCGGCCTTCAACGATTTACAAAGCCGTTTGATCGCCCTTGACCCGGTAAAAACCGATCAGATCCGCTCCTTGTTAGCGGAAATTCGCCTCAAAATTGAGACCACCGCCGATCCCAACCACTTGCGCGCTGACGTAGATCAAGCCCAACAGTTGATAGCGGGTTTATTACCCCCAGAATGGTTACAAGGCAATGCGGGTTCGGATTTAGATGTGATCCTCTCGGTGCTGGATCAGGTGGAAGTGGCCGTGGTTCAAGGGGAATATGCCTTAGCCGAGTCGGCCCGTTTAGAAGCGTATGCCTTATTAGAATTGGGCCTTGAACAGCGCTTACGGGGTTTTGCGCCGGAACTGGCTATCCAGATCGAAAGCCTTTTTTGGCAAGGCACAGCCGAACGACCGGGTTTAGCGGTCTTATTGGCTAATCGCGCCGCCTTAAGCGAAGTCCGCCAAACCCTGAATCAGCTTAAGATCGCTTTTGATGAGGCCGAATTGATCTTAGGGGGCGCGAGCGCGCCGGAAGCGGTGATCGGCAATGCGAGTGTGATCGTGTTTCGGGAAGGTTTAGAGGCGGTGTTGATCCTAGCTTCACTGTTGGCGAGTTTACGCTCTGCGGAAGAAAAGCGTTATCGGGATCGCTTGATATTAGGGGCCGGCTTAGCGTTTATCGCCACCGCTTTAACATGGGTGATCGCGCATCGCCTCTTGGTGTTTTTATTACCGTTAGGAGAGCGTTTAGAGGCGATCGTCTCCTTGATCGCGATCGCGGTGTTATTGGTGATCATGAATTGGTTTTTTCATAAGGTCTATTGGACGGGTTGGTTAGCCAATTTCCACACCCGTAAGCGTCAACTCTTAGGCGGCCGCGTGACGATCACCCTGAGTCAAACCTTCGGCTTGGTCTTGTTGGGCTTCACCAGCATTTACCGTGAGGGATTTGAGACCGTCTTGTTTCTACAATCGTTGGTCTTAGAAGCCGGGATCATGGTGGTGTTACAGGGAGTCGCACTCGGTTTACTGGGGACAGCGGCGGTCGGGTTTATCACCTTTAAGCTACAAATGCGCTTGCCCTATAAGAAAATGTTGATCGTCACCGGGGTGATGATCTGCCTAGTATTGTTGACCATGATCGGCCATACCGTCCATGTGATGCAAGTGATCGGATGGCTGCCGATTACCCCGATCCAAGGGGTTTTTATCCCGTATTGGATGGGACAATGGTTCGGGCTATTTGCCACTTGGCAAGGCATTCTACTCCAGATTGTAGCGTTGATCGTGGTGATCGGCAGTTACTTCTTGGCCGAATATCAAACCAAGCAACATCGCCAACCGACTCGCCAATCGGTCGCTTCTTAACGTCTACGGAGCATGACGCGAAACTATCCGCAAATTCTTGGATATATACGGAAAGCTCACCGGAAAACTTTAACCCTACAAGGGGCGAATCAAGATATTCGCCCCTTGGCTTAGGTAGAGCAATCGCATCCAAATGAAAGAAAACACATCACACCCTCGCTCCCTTCATACATGGGGTGAGGGTGTGACGTTTCATTCGCTGATGGATTTTATACCCGCATAATGATAACGACGACAACAAAAGGCGATTTGTTATTTTGTGTCAGAATCGGAATACCCAATTCTGACTCCATTTGATGATGTGATGTCATAAAATGCGCCTCGCATCCCTGAATGATACTAAAAGATTAGCACAGAGAGATGGAAAGCCGTGATAGAAAAACCGAATGGTGGCGATTAATTGAAGCAAAAAAGTAGGTACAAGAAAGTTTCTTGCCTACAACCCTAGCCCTCCCAATATATAGGGAACTGGCCCGCGTGGCATGGGTGGATCCGTCTCCATTGATGGAAGACTTGGCTGAGGTTGCTAAGAAGACGCACCGCTGCAAAAATCGTCACTCTCACGTATAATTGAAGGGTAACAGGCGTTGAATAGCCCTGAAGCCTTCATTTTGGCCTTGGTAGAAATTGATCGCACATAGACACGTCTGATTACCGCGTAATGTGCGAAGCTATCCGTTTCGTGAACCCGACCCACTGGCATCTAATGTGAATTTCAACTTCAAAGAAATGCTTAAACATGCCTGAGGAGTCAAGCTAATGGCAACGATAGCGAACATGACCTTAGAAGAACTTCAGCAGTTGATCGATGCGCGCATTGATGAGCGTCTTACCCATCCGTTGGGCAAATTTGAGTTGGATCAAGAAGAACTTTTCGTTGATGACGAACCTGATACCCGTAGCTGGGAACAGGTGAAACAAGAAATTGAGCTTGACCGTTGGACACCACCCGCCGGGCGCGAAGTCGTCATTGGAACCCTTACGCGAGGATCGAGAAAGTTAATGGCGATTTATATTGTTGATGCAAGTGTTGTCATTGAGTACCTGGTCACTGGGACATATATCTCAAATGCACAGGCACTATTCGACCAAGCAACATCCAACGACCGCTTTATCGTGCCGGAATTTTGCCTACTGGAATGCACCAACGTTCTATCATAAATATGACACCGAGTGATTTAGGGTTTTTATAATGTCTCACCGCAAAAAACTGATCGAAGTGGCGCTTCCCCTTGAAGCGATCAACCTTGCCAGCGCCCGCGAAAAATCTATTCGGCATGGACACCCGTCCACCCTGCATCTATGGTGGGCGCGCCGTCCATTGGCCGCCGCACGGGCCGTGATTTTTGCATCCTTAGTTGATGACCCAGATAGCCCAGACGCACTACCCGCCTTTGTGGAAGCCTGTCAGCAACTTCCCATTGGCACGAATGTGAAGGCAAACGGGGACACCCCGCGGATGCGCCTCTTCGACTTTATCGAACGCTTGGTGACTTGGGAAGCGACCACCGACGAAGCGATCCTGAATACCGCCCGTGAATTGATCCAGATCGCCACAGAAGGCAACCCACCGCCATTGCTTGATCCCTTTGCCGGAGGCGGCAGCATTCCCCTAGAAGCACAACGACTCGGATTAGAGGCCCACGCCAGTGACCTGAACCCGGTTGCCGTCATGATCAACAAGGCGCAGATCGAAATCCCGCCGCGGTTTGCCAATCGACCGCCTGTGAACCCACGCGATCGTAAAACGGGTGATCATCAAACCGGAACCGGAGGAACGGCCCAATGGAAAGGCGCAACCGGACTCGCGGCCGATGTGCGTTACTATGGCGAATGGATGCGCGAAAAGGCTTGGGAGCGCATCGGGCATCTTTACCCGACCCACAATGGAGAAACGGTGATCGCATGGCTTTGGGCGCGCACGGTGAAATGCCCTAACCCTGCTTGCCAAGACCATATGCCACTTGTCACCTCATTTGCACTGTCCAAAAAGAAGGGTAAACAGGTTTGGGTAGAACCTATTGTGCAAGCGGGACGAGTGAGCTTTGAGGTGCGGCGTGAACAAGACGGTGACAATCCAAACATCATTCAAGCGCCGCCCAAATTAGGACGTGGGGCAAAATTTAAATGTCTTGCCTGTCAAGAGCCTTCCTCTGAACAACATCTCAAAGCGGAAGGTGTAGCGGGGCGCATGGGGGCAAAACTACTGGCAATTGTCACCGAAGGTGTAAACGGGCGTAGTTACTATAGCCCTGATGATTATTATGTTCAAATTGCGCGTTCTGCTGAACCCATGTGGAAGCCTATGGGACGTATTTCCAATGACCGACGTTCCATGTTTACGCCTCTCTACGGCTTAACTGAATTCAGGCATCTTTTCACCCCGCGTCAACTGGTCGCATTAACCACTTTTAGCGATCTGGTCAATGAAGCGCGTGAACAAGCGTATCAGG
>JALOOG010000160.1 GCA_025454525.1 Anaerolineae bacterium
CTTGGCAGATACTCCTAACTTAACTCTGAACCCTTTTTTTTTCAAACCGTCCCACCCAAAACTGTCCCCCTGTCAGCCCAACCATGGGGAGGGAACTGGCGTGCGTGGCATGGGCTGATCCGTCTCTAGGGGTGGTCTGAGATGACTTCTGAACTTTTTTTTCAAACTTTCCCACCCGAAATTGCTGGGTGCGGCAGTAGCGGCGGCTAAGGGGAAAAAATTATTTCGGCGACAGCGGCAACGTGGTTAGGCGGATTGTAAGATTGCGTCAAGCTAACACGAAAAGGCAAAAACAAGCCGAAAGTGTCTATTCTTCATTCGATCCTCCTTAGGGTGATCACGGTCGTATTGAATCGATGATAGCACAGATAAGCGAAAAAATCGTAACATTTGTCTGTATTTTTAGAGAAAATAGAAAGAAAACAAGAATAGATAAAAGAAGAAAACAAGAAGACACAGAAGTAGTTACAGGAAAGTTTCTTGCGTTCAATCCCACCCTAGCCCTCACCCATGAATGGGGAGGGAACTGGTGTGCGTAGGATGCTTTTCTGAGGTCGCTGAGAACACAGAGGAAGAACCCAGCGAAAGAACTATTATGCGCTATAAAATCTCATTTTTAGCCCTTTTCCATACAACCCTACCCCTAGTCCTGCCCATACATGAGGCAGTTTCGGTGGGTAGGGTATTTTTCTGAAATTACGGAGGGCAAGGTCGGCCGGTGAGTGGTTTCACCGGCCGACTTCAGGGCTTAACCTTCACCCGGAGCGCGATTCACAGCAGGGGCATCGTCCAATGGTGGGATCGCCAACATGCCCGGCACAGGTAAACTATCCGGCATCGGGATCAACGGTGCGGCCGGCTCGCTCCGTAACAAGCCGATCGCCATTAAACGCACGTTATCGACGCGGAAAGTCCCGGTGGGATCTTGGGTGACGATCGAAACGCGCACGCGCACCACATCCGAGGTAAAGGTGCGTTCACCAGAGACATACTTCCAAGCATATGTCCCGGCGTTCAAGTCGGTACTGCTCAAACGCACGAGGCCGCGTGTACCATCTGCCAAGAACACCCGTGCAAAGATCGTTGCACCGCCCGTCTGATTGGTGCCGCTTACGATTGCGCCTAAGGACACGGTACGCCGATTCACAGGCGGTCGATAGGTTTGAGCGAAGGTGGCCGAGACACTGGGCGCACCGGTCATCTGGAGCGCACAATCGCCTGAATAAGCGACATTAATGGCAGCACCATAAGCGTTACAGACGCGCCGACCTTGCGCCGTATTGCTGGCAAACCAACCCTGCGGCACGAAACTAGAGTTATCGATGCCACTTTCGACCTCAAAGCTCCCATTTTGTAAGCCTTGGATGATCGGATCTCCGTCGTCTTCTAGAATATTGATGTTAAACAGCGCATTTAACGGCAGTTGATCGCTATCTTGGTTGAAGATCGTCCAAACCCCCGCAGAGGCATCATACCAAGTGCCGATCGCGTTAGTATTACGCACGGTCCCGGTAGGGTTGTAACGTTGTGTCACCGTAAACCGGGCGCGTGGATTGTTGTTCAACGCAAAGTGGTTTAAGTTGGTGATGTGATCTTGAGTACCCGCACGTCGATTACCACTATTGACCGTGTGTAGATAGGTGTAGGAGTCTGCGCTTAACACCTGCACGTTAAACCCAGTGCCGACTGGCATGGCCGCACCGCTTTGATTATAGATCCCCCAACGCGCTCCCGTGGTATCGTAGAACACACCGATATTTTGGTTATTATAGGTTGTCGCGCCGCTAAAATAAGTCGGGGTGACAAAGACCATCGCGCTAGGGGCGCTGTTGGTGAGGGGGTGGTTGAGGTAAGTCGCATCGGCGCTTACATTGCCCGCACTTGTCGTGTGTCGGAATACGTTCGGGCTTAAGCCTTGCACTTGCAACATGAACGACGCATCGACAAAGGGACTCATGCTGATTGCTGAACCTTGATTGTAAACTGTCCAACGCCCCGCGTTATACCACACACCAAACGGCTGGTTAAACTCATTAAAGACGGTGGTTCCCGGCACTTGATACAACGGAGTCGCAAATACAATCGCCGCATCGTTGTCATTTAACAGCGGATGACTGAAAGTCACCCAATTACTGGTGATTGCATCGGCGGTGATCGTGCGCGTGAAAATGTTGTCCAGAGGGATCACCACCAGCCCACTTAAAAAGCCGCCTTGAACCAATGGTACACATATCAATAAGATCGTGACAAAAAGAATTAAACGAAGTTGTTTCATGACCAAAAACGCCTCCTGATATCATCAATCTCGCTTACGATTGATGCTAAAACGGTGATGTTTACTATACTCATTCTCATCTTATGCGATAGCGGATTTTCAGAAATTTTATCAATTTTTAATCCATGCACTCAAACTTCCCCCTGATCAAGGGCTTTTTAAGCGCAAATGACCTCATCCTCTTTCAATAAATACAAGAGGATGAGGTCAGAGCTATGGCTTATGGCATCGGGATCAACGGTGCTTCTTGACGGATAGAGCTGTTATAAGCTGACAACCTGACATTATCGACATACAACGTCCCGGTCGGTTCTTGCGTCACGATCGAGATCCGCACCCGTTGGATCGTGGACGGGAAGGTGCGCGTGGCCGTCAAATAACGCCAAGCATAAGTTCCGGCGTTGATGTCCGTGCTGCTCAAACGTAAGATCCCGCGCGTGCCATTGGTTAAAAATACGCGGGCGAAGATCGTACCGCCCCCCGTTTGATTCACACCACGCACAAGCGCACTCATCGCGATCGTGTTAGTGCCACCCGGTGGGCGTAAGGTTTGCGCGAAAGTGGCCGAGGTGCTAGGTGCGCCCACCATGACCAAGGCGCAATCGCCACCGAAGGCGACATCCGGTGAAATGCCATACAGGTTACACAAGCGTTCCCCCTGTGCAGGATTAGAGCTAAACCACCCTTGCGGGATAGACGAGGTGTTGTCAACGCCGCTTTCAACCTCAAAACTCCCGTTGACTAGATCTTGCGAGACGACATCATTCGCATCATCCACAATATTGATATTGAAGCCCGCCCCCGTGGACATGATGGTGAGATCTTGATTAAAAATTGTCCACCGTCCGATCGAAAAATCATACCAAACGCCGATATGATGATTGTTATAGACATTGCTGAGGCTATAGTTTTGAGTCACCATGATCCGCGCCCATGGGTTATTATTCAGCGCGATATGGTTTAAGGTGGTAATATGGCCTTCGTTGCCGGCGGAGGTATGGGTAAAGGTGGTGCTACCCGAAAATGCCACATACACATTAAACGCCAAGTCTGGCTGCATCGCGGATTGATCTTGGAAGAAGATCGCCCATTTGTTTTCCGAATTGCTATAGAACACCCCCAACACCTTATTGGTGTAATTGGTGTAAAGCGTTCCACCTGGGCCGTTTAATGTATGGGTGATAAATAGGCGCGCATTTGAATTATTATTGGTCAAGGGGTGATTGATGTAAGTCACCGCGGCGCTGATATTCGCAGCGGCCGAAACATGGGTAAAGGTGCTGGGGCCTGGACTTTTGGCCACCACATGAAAGGCCGCATTGAGTGAATTACTCATCAGAGAGGAATCTTCATTAAAGATCTCCCATATCCCAGTGCTATTGTTGTAATATACCCCCGCACCGCGGTTATAGTAGATCGGTGTGGCGCTCGTCCCGCCCACACCATACGACGGTGTGACAAATAACAATGATGCGTCGTTATTGTTCACCAACGGGTGACTGACTCGCGTATAATTGGCTGTTGAATTGCTGGCCGAAGACACCCACACGAATAGATTGTCCTTTGATCCGGTATTTGTGACGAATGCGCCACTTTGGGTCAACATGGTGACTAGGCTAATGACCAATACGATCAATAACGGGCGTAACTTGTTCATCATTCCCTCCAAATCCTAAAGATGTTTGACTCAAACGCCCCTCTCAGTGAAGAAAGGGGCGTTCAATGAAGTGTTTATGGCATGGGGATCAAGGGGGCTTCATCACCACGTAGAGTCGGGTTGTAGGTTTCCAAACGCACGTTATCGACGTATAATGTCCCGGTGGGGTCTTGGGTGACGATCGAGATCCGCACCCGTTGAATGGCTTGCCCAAAGTCCCGTTGGGCGTAGATATATTTCCAAGCATACGTCCCTGCGTTGATGTCGGTGCTACTCAAACGCAAGATCCCGCGTCCCCCGTTGGTAAAGAACACACGGGCGAAGATCGTTGCACCACTCGCCTGACCGATGCCTCTGACCATTGCGCTCATTTCGACGGCGGTGCGATTTGATCCGACCGGTGGGCGATAGGTTTGTGCGAACGTGGCTGAATTGGAGGGTGCGCCGACCATCACCAAGGTACAATCTCCGGCGTAAGAGGCGTTAAGGAAAACCCCGTATAAGTTACAAAACCGATACCCTAGCGATGTGTTGCTGGCAAACCACCCTTGTGGCACCGAAAAACTGTTGTCCACGCCGCTTTCGACCTCAAAGCTACCGTTAAGGAGGTCTTGTCGCACGACTTCGGTATTGTCTTCAAGGATGTTGATATTGAACGCGGCCCCAATGGTCATCGGGGAAATATCTTGGTTAAAGACCGTCCAACGGCCGCTTCCGCTGTTATACCAAACCCCGATTTGATGATCATTGTAGACACCGTTGGGGGTGTAATTTTGTGTCACGGTCATGCGGGCAAAGGGGTTATTGTTGAGCATCGGGTGGTTTAAGGTGGTGATGTAGCTGGCGGTGGTGGCTTCATGGATATAGGTTGAACCACCAGCGTTTAACACATACACATTAAACGCCAGATCCGTCGCCATCGCGCTTTGATCTTGGAAGAAGATCGCCCACTTGTTTTGCGAATTGCTGTAAAACACCCCTAGGGCTTTGTTGGTGTAGTTGTAGGTGATCCCATTCGCTGTTAAGGTTGGGGTGATAAACACCAACGCACTCGGTGTGTTATTGGTCAAGGGGTGATCGATATAAGTTACCGCGGCGCTGATGTTCGAGGCGGTAGAGACATGGTTAAAGGTGTTGGCGCTGGGGCTACGGACCTCCACATGGAACGCCGCATTGATCGCGCTGCTCATCGCGATACTATCTTGATTGAAGATCGTCCAACGTGAAGTGATATTATTATACCACACACCATGACCCCGATTGTAGTAGATCGCGGGATTACTGGTTCCACCCACCCCATACGACGGGGTGACAAACAATCTTGCTTGGTCGTTGGCATTGGTCAACAGATGATCTACAGTGGTGTAATTGGCGGTGACGTTACCACTTAGCGATGTCCACGCAAACATATTATCTTTCGGAATAGCACTACTTCCGCCGCCGCCTTGAACCAACATTGAAGCGGTTGCAAGGATGGTTAGAAACAAAAAAATCCGAAGCTTCTTCATAAACACCTTCCTGTTCTCGATGACATTGGCCGATACTTGGGACTATATACCTATTTAAAAATTGCGCTGTGCAATTTTGCCCAAAATGCAATATTTTTTATAATCTTTTACAAGTTTGCATCAAAGGGGATGACACCTTTGTAAATTGAATGAGCTGCTCCCTTGAACTGAAGGGAGCAGGTAAAACTCATGGCATGGGGATCAATTCATCGGTGTTACGTAAAGTTGGATTGTAGGTTTCTAAACGCACATTATCCACATAGAGTCTTCCGGTGGGATCTTGAGTAACGATCGAGATCCGTACCCGTTGGATAGCTTGGCCAAAATCGCGTTCTGCGTAAATGAATTTCCAACCATACGTCCCATCATTGATCTCGGTACTACTGAGCCGTAAGATGCCGCGTCCCCCGTTGGTAAAGAACACGCGGGCGAAGATTGTGCCGCCACCGCTCTGTTGCAGACCTTCGATCATGGCACTCATTCTGACCGCCGTATGATTCGATCCGACCTGTGGGCGGTAGGTTTGTGCGAAAGTGGCTGATAGACCGGGCGCACCCTTCATTACTAACGCGCAATCCCCGCCATAAGACACATTGAGCAGCGTCCCATAAACGTTACACTGACGGTAGCCTTGTGCCGTATTGCTGGCAAACCACCCCTGCGGTATCGCAACGTTATTATCAACGCCACTTTCGACTTCAAAACTCCCATTCACGAGGTTTTGCCGCACAGGTTCGCTATTATCCTCTAGGATGTTAACATTGAAAGATGCCCCTACGAACATAGTATCATTATCTTGATTGAAGATCGTCCAACGCCCGCTTACGTTGTTATACCAGACCCCGATATGATGATTGTTGTAAACATTGAATCGTTGTGTCACAATCATGCGTGCGAAGGGGTTATTATTCAGAAGCGGGTGGTTTAAGGTGGTGATGTAGCTGCTGACCGTGTTGGTATGGATATAAGCAGTGCTATTTGTTTCTAGTAACACATACACGTTAAACGCCAGATTCGCTGCCATTGTGCTGTTATCTTGGTTGAAGACCGCCCACTTGTTTTGCGAATTGCTGTAAAACACCCCTAAGGGTTGGTTGGTATAGTTGTAGGTTATCCCGTTTGCTGTTAAGGTGGGTGTGATAAACACCAAACGATTCGGGCCATTGTTGGTCAGCGGATGATCTATGTAGGTAAGTGAGCCGGCGATATTACTTCCTGTCGAAACATGGGTAAACGTATTGGAACTGGGACTACGTACCTCAACATGAAAGGCTGCATTGAGTGCATTGCCGATTAGACTTTGATCTTGGTTGAAGATGGTCCAACGTGAAGTCGCATTGTTATACCATACACCATGACCACGATTGTAATAGCTGGGCGTGCCACTTACTCCACCCAAACCATATGCGGGGGTCACAAATAACAACGCTTTGGTATTGCCATTGGTCAACGGGTGATCAAGCGTAGTAAAATTTGTGTTATTGACACTGGTGACAACCCACCCAAATATATTATCTTTGGGCAATCTGCTACTGCTGCCCCCTTGAACTAACATCGAAAATGTGCTGAGCATCAAGATCAATAACAGTATCCGAAACTTTTTCATGAACACCTTCCTCGCCTTTGATGACGCAAATCGATAATGTGAACTATACACCTATCTAAAAATTGCGTTACATCTTTTGCCTAAAAAGAAAATTTTTATAGACTTTTACAAGTTTAAGAAAACAAAAATCCGTTGAGGATGAATGCCTCAACGGATTTTTAAAAGTGTGGATGTGGTCGGACTTGCACCGACGTATCCCGATACAGCTTTTTGTGGGGATTTCACGTCTGATCGATACGCCTTCTCGCTACTCACCCGCCTATATCAGGAGCGAAACCTATTTCACACCCGTCTATAGGCAGCATAGCATCGCTTGGCCGTTTTGTCTATCAGAAAACCATCAATATCCGCCCCTGTTTAAACAAAAATGGCGAACTCGATCTGGTTAAAACGTGTGCAAGCGTTCGTAACGTGCGACCCATTCTTCCACCGAGTTTTCAAGCTGTTCCATGGAGTCTAAGACAAACAATTTTTTGTGCATCTCATGTGGGCTAGGGCTGATCCGATCAAACTCTTCTAAGGAATAGGGGATCTTCTGCACGTCATCACTTAACGCCTGTTGCAATTCCCCCGGTGACGACATCAAACCCGCGCCGAAAGCCTTCATTTCTCCGTATTCGACCATGAAGCCAAATTCGATGGTATACCACCACATGCTGCCTAAGGATTTGCGTTGATCTTTGGTGAATTTGAGGGCGTGATGTGCGAATCGTTCGATGTAATCGGCGTAGCGTTGATGCGCCATAAACGGCAAATGCCCAAAAGTGTCATGCCAAATGTCTGGGAGCGGGGTGTAAGCTAGGTCTTTTTCTTCACGGATATATTCTGTGACCAGAAATTGACGGCGAGCTAGGTGTTCAAACCAATCTTGGCCATCCGAGAAGATCACATCGGTGCTGACCAATTCCCAACCGACCAACTCTTTAAGCCGTTGGTTTAGTTGGTTAAAATCTGGGATGCGATCATATTGCAACCCGATCAGATCAAGGCCCTCTAGCCAAAGTTCAGAAGCGTGTTTGCGCGCTTCTAAGATCTGTTTTTCCCACAATAGTTTCCAGATCCGATCTTCGGCTGGCGAAAATTTTTTAAACGGCCGGACAGTCATAAATCCTCACTTAAACACTCTGCACAATGTTTTCGGTTATTTTACCACAAAATTCTTGTGCAAATTACCGAAATTTTAGAAAATGCAGATCGTAAGGTTAGAAAGGATGTCGTTTACATTCACCCCCCTAATTTCACAAAATACCTTGAGGACAATACCTCTCTCCGTCTAGCGTTAGAAGACTCCAAATTAGAGCAAGCGATCCGTGGAGCGGATCAAGGCGCGGGGATTCGTCTGTT
>JALOOG010000045.1 GCA_025454525.1 Anaerolineae bacterium
TGACACCCGAAGCGCGTTAAGCCTCTACTATCCCATAAAAGGGACCGAACAAAGCATCGTTTAGGCCCCTTTTAACCCGCTCCACCGGAGTCAATGATGCCATTTGCCCTAGAGATGCGCGCTTTGAATGGATGGAATGAGTCATGACTCGAATTTTCACCGTGAAAGGATGGTAAGGGATGAACCAAAACTTGAAGATCTTGAGTATGCTACTGCTATTTGCATTATTTAATTGGAGTCATGGTGCGATGCAGCCGTCGGATTCTTTGCGTCCAGAAATCACGCCAGAAAATCTGTCACAACTTATAGAACAGACCACCATTGCCTATCCAACATCTAAAATCGTGAATGATTTTGCTTGGTCGAACGACAGCCAATATTTGGCTTTAGCAGGTGTCAGCGGTGTTAGTCTCATTTCGGTGACGGAACCTCAAATCTCTCGCTTTCTGACTACTGAGCCGGCAAAGAAAGTTGTGATGCACCCAACGAAAGCCTTTATGGCTGTAATAAGTGGAGATCAATCTATTCTTCTTTATGATCTGAATGATCTCACGAATGGGCCTGTCGATATCATTACCCAACCCTATGTAATCAACATTGAATTCAACCAAACAGGTGATCTCCTAGCAGCGGGCAGCGGAAACGGCGTACTTGAGCTATATCGTTGCGAAGATCGCTTGATACACTTAGCGACCCTTCAAGACGATCGAGATGATAATCCACCAACCGCCTTTTCCTTCAATGATGACTCCAGTTTATTAGCCTCAATAAATCTTCGAGGTGGGATCTTCATCTGGAATTTGGAGACGGAATTTGATCAAGCACAATCGGTTGTCAGACCGCGTATCATTGTGCCTGGAGTATTTATGGGAAGTATGGTTTTTTCCCCTTATGTGCAGCGGTTTATTGGGATTCAACGCTTCGACATTGGCACAGTACTACCCACCCAACTTGATGAAATTGACTCCGATCAGAATAATCAAATGATCTATGAAATTGTGGGCAGATCTGAACACTTGCTAAGAGATGAGGTTTTCTATTTATTAGCGATACATCCCACTCAACCACTTTTGGCAGCTGCCGGAGACTCTAACCGTATTGTGTTTTGGGAAACCGGAAATTTCCAATCTGATTTCAATCTTATCGCTACCGTTCCAATCATCACCCAACTTGCCTTTAGTCCTGATGGCACTTTTTTAGCAATGAGGGGAAACGATAACCAGATCAGAGTTTGGGCTATCCAAGAGTAAAGATAGACATATGCCTAAACTTTTCTGCCTGCTGATTAGAACGTGGGGCATTCGAAACGACATGATCACAGATAATTGTGGTTTATGCTTATCAGTATTTGCAGAGGCCTTAGAGTAATTTTACCTAAAATGTGTCTCAAAATTGAAATGCAACTTAATTCGGAGTGCGATTCCTTAGTAAAGGTAGTATTCGTCGTCACCTGCGAAATCGCGTTAAGCCTCTAAATATTGTACGACGAATGAGGCCAAGTAGTCGATCACTTGGCCCCATTTGCCGATACATACCCCACAACCACCATCGGTCAAAGTATCGATGCCCGATCAATTTAACGTATAAACAACCGTTTCAGGTGAAAATGAAGGATTCAAGGTCGTGCGTTGACAACGAGTCAATCTATGTTATGATTTTTCCCGTTTTGAAAGCTTAAAATAAGGTAAGAGGATTGATCCTGTGCAGGACATCTTACAATTTGCGTGGAAGCGCTTTACGCTGATCTCCACCATTATCGGAGAAGCGCAAGGGCGTTTCATCACCAGCGCGTTCTACTTCTCTATCCTCGTCCCTTTCGGCATCGGCTCCCGGTTATTCACTGATCCGTTGCAACGCAAAGGAACACCACAATGGCATGATCGCACCCCCGTTCCGACGGATCTCGACTCAGCACAGCAGCAAGGGTAATTATGTATATTCTCGGTATTTCCTGTTTTTATCATGACGCAGCCGCCGCCTTGATCCGTGATGGTGAGTTGGTGGCTGCTTCAATGGAAGAACGCTTCTCCCGTAAAAAACACGATAACAACTATCCCACCCAAGCGATCGAATTTTGCTTGCGTCAAGCGGGGATCAAAGCACAAGATCTGGATTACGTAGTGTTTTATGAAAAACCATTGCTCAAATTTGAGCGGATCTTGCTGACCACACTGAACACCTTCCCAGAGTCATCAGGGGTATGGCGTGAAGCGATCCTCAGTTGGTTCAAGGAAAAGTTATGGGTGAAAAACATCATCCAAAGCAAATTATCGGTTGACGCGAAAAAGGTCTTATTTTGCGATCATCACATGAGCCACGCCGCCAGCGCCTTCTTTTGCAGCCCTTTCCGTGACGCGGCCGTGTTGACCGTAGACGGTGTAGGCGAATGGACGACCACCACCATCGGGAAAGCATCGAGTCACTGGGTCGGAGATGCGCCAGGGGGTCAAAATGAGATCACACTGTTTAACGAACACCGTTTCCCACATTCGATCGGGTTATTGTATTCCGCGTTTACCGCATGGTTAGGTTTCCGCGTCAATAACGGCGAATACAAAGTGATGGGCATGGCCCCCTATGGTGAACCACGCTATTTAGACAAAATGGCGAAAGTGTTTCATCAAAATCCCCAAGATGCCAGCTTTAAATTGGATTTGGACTATTTCAGCTTTCATCAATCCGCCGAAAGCAGTTTTAACCAACGTTTCATCGATCTTTTTGGACAACCACGCCCCGCTGAAGCCGATTTTTTCACCATGGCCACCAACCCAGAACGGGCCGGCGAAAAAGCAGCCATGGCCGAAAATCAGCATTATGCTGATGTGGCCGCCAGTATCCAACGGGTCACCGAAGATGCACTGATCAACATTGCCAATCATCTTCACAAACAAACTGGCTTGAAAAAATTGGTGATGGCCGGCGGGGTCGCCCTCAATACCAAGGCAAACTATCGGATCTTACAAGAGACTCCTTTTGATGAGATCTACATCCAACCCGCTGCGGGGGATGATGGTGGCGCGGTCGGTGCAGCCTTATGGGCCTATCATGTTGTATTAGGCAAACCGCGTAACTGGGTGATGCCCAACGCCTATTGGGGTCAATCCTATAGCAACGATGAAGTGCGCGCCTTCTTGGATAGCAAAGGCATCAAATACGACTCGTATGAAGGCCGTGAAGATGAGATGTTAGACATCATCGCTGAAGGCCTCACTAAACAAAAGGTGGTCGGATTCTTCCAAGGCCGCTTTGAATGGGGCCCCCGCGCTTTAGGCAATCGCAGTATCTTAGCCGATCCGCGCACCGAAGAGATGAAAGAAGTCGTTAACACCAAAATCAAGTTCCGTGAGCCATTCCGACCGTTTGCCCCCGTGGTCTTACGCGATCGTGCTGCGGAGTATTTCGCCTATCCCGATGTGGAAAAACACGAAGCCCCGCGCTATATGTTAATGGTGAGTCCGATCCATGAGGACAAACAAGATCAACTTCAGGCCGTTTGTCACATGGGAACGGGCCGTTTACAATCGATCGAACGGGAGACCAATCCGCGTTATTACGGTGTGATCGAACGCTTCGGACAAATCACCGGTGTTCCCGTGATCTTGAACACCTCCTTTAATTTGCGCGGAGAGCCGATCGTCACCTCACCACGCGATGCCTATAACACCTTCCATCAGAGCGATATTGACTATCTCGCGATGGAATCGATCTTGATCCGCAAACCGTAAGCTTTTTGTTTAGTAGAGATAGAGAGATCCAAATCATGGCTCAAATTTCACAAACCACCACCGCCCCCTCATCCGAACGGTCGTTTTCGATCGTGAATGCGCTACCGATCCTGTTCGGTGCGCTCTTAGCGCTAGGCTTATTCGTCCTACCACAAACCGACCTCCCCGTAAATGATGTCACCGCGCCCACCACCTTGATGTTACTCTTAGGCGTGATCAGCATCGGTTTAGCAGTCTGGACAGTGATCAATCCGCGTGGACGTTTGATCGCAGCAATTCTACATACGCTCCTCGGATTGGTGGCCGTGTTTTCGTTATTTGGCTTTGTTGCGGCACTTAGCACCAGTGCCGAAGCATTAGCCGCTGGTCAACGGGCGCATGTGGGATCGGGTTTCTGGGTGAGCTTGTTGGGCGCGTTTTTATTGGTCATTCAGCTCTTCTTCCCACGTCCCGCATTGACTGGGATCTATGGCGCTCAAGGGATGCGCGATACCATGTCTCGCTTAGGGATCATCGGTGAGTTGTTAGGTTTCTTGTGGAAACGCAAGTTATATTGGCTGATTCCGATGGTGTTAACCTTGTTGATCTTCGCCTTCATCATCGTGTTGGGTAGCAACAGCGCGATCGCACCGTTTATCTACACCTTGTTCTAAGGATCGATTGGCGATGAGCGATTTTATGATTATCGTGTTGGTGAGCGTCGGTTTTGCAGTAATCTTTGGGCCCCGTGTGGCCCAAAGCGCCAATCGTCGTGAACCGATCTATGGCGGTTTACCCGCGCAAATCTTTAACCTGATCGGATCAATGTCCTTTGTGGCTTTGGTGCCATCGGTGTTAGCGGGATTGATCCTGGGCGAAGTGCATCAGGCTGTCCCTTTGGCGATCGGCCAATTATTGACCAGCTTAAGCGCGATGGTTTTGTTCGCCTTAGTAGAACTTCCGGCGAAAAATCGTATTGCCCCAGCTCAACCAAGCGCCCAAGAGGATGAAGTCTGGACAGCGGAAAAAGCACGTACATCCGGGCTATAATCAATCGCAAAATACACCCAAAAGGGCGGCACATCACCGCCCTTTTTTGATTCGATTTACGGATTGGCATTGACGACCGCTTGACGTGATCCCGCCAGTAATGACATCTCCCCAATTCGCACATCATATTGATGCCCCGACGCATAAAAGCGCACCCGGGTGATGTAATGCGGAAATTGATCCGGATCGACGATCAAATTGAGGATATTACCAGTCTCATAGGTGTACCAGACCTGTTCCCGAATGTTGACATGATCTTGCCAGCAACTGGTACAACGGCGCGGATTCTCAAATTGCGGAATATCCACCGCATAAAAACCAAAAAACATCCGCCGAGGTGTGCCGTTGACATCGACATAATCCACCCGGATCATTAAAGGGCATTCGCTGCCTTGTTCCCCACACACATCCAACGATTGATATTGCACCATAAAACTTGTTTTGAGCGCTAGATAATCATAACCAGAGACATCATACCAATTAGGGCTATCTTCATCACGGGCCCCCTGCTGGCAAAACGTTTCGCCATGGGTGGTTGCACCTTCACCCCGTAACATCCGCAAGGCTAAGCGGGCTTCTTCCGAGTCGATGCGAACAGTGCCACTCGGCGCGCTCCCCGGTTCATTGCCACAACGCCACGCTACCGGAAACCCTTCAACACTTTGGGTAAAGGTGCTGTTTTCGAGGATCTGCACGATGTTTTGTGGCGTGGAGATAATATCCGCTGAACCTGTTTCGATCACTCCCGTGAAACCGGCCGGAATACTCCGTCCGTAAGGGACATTTTTTGCCACTAGCACCATTTCACCGCTAAGATTGTGCGCTTCTACCCGCTGTTCTAAGGCCGAAATGCGATAGTGGCCGCTCCGTGCGATGCGGATCTCACCACCCTGTTGCGTTTGAATAAACAAGCTAAATTTGTTCTCAAAACCGGCCGAAATATACACCTCAAACAGACCAAAACCGCGATCAAAACTGATCTGATGATAAGCATTGCCCCATCCAAAACGCGGACGTTCTGCGCTCAACAACTCTAACGCAGAATTTTCGTACAGGGTGATCATCGCGACCAGTTGATTATCATGTTCCGGATCGCGAACCGTGATCACCGCTTGCGATCCCGGCTCAATTCGCACCGTATTGCCCAAGGACAATTGACGATCCTCTGTCACCAATAACTCACGGAGATCCGATCCGGTAAGACCGATTGACCCCCGGGCGATCTGGGCATTGACCGTCATCGGGATCGTGGATTGAAAGAAAAAGGCGTAAACCCCCAACGAACTAATCGAACAGATCAGACAAAATAAGACAAAAGCACCCAACAAAACCAACCAAGCCATTCGTTCGGCCAGTTGGGGTGACATCCCCGATGAAGTAGACACAGTGTTCACAGGCGTATTTCCGAAAATCATCTCATTCACAAACACCTATTATAACAAGGGATCGGGGCGCTTAAGAGCGCTAACTTACCTGCGGGCAATCGCTTCAAAAATCACGACACGATCGAGACCGCTCCCTGCGGCGACAGCAGCGGCAGCGAAGACCCAAAAAAGATTCGGCGATAGCGGCAACAGGGTTAGATGGATCGTAAGATTGAAAAGGTACGCGCCCCAACACCAAAAAGCAAACACGAAACGGCAAAAGCAAGCTGAAACGGTACGTTCATCCGATATTCCTTAGGGTGATCACGATCGTATAGAGAGATGATAGCACAGATGAGCGAAAAAGTCGTAACAAATGTTACGACTTTTCACCGATGTCTTTTGAAGCGATTACCCTGTAACTTATCTCGACGCACTAACAGGCATGGGTTATACTAGAGACACAATTCAGATCACAAATTGGAGTGGATGCGATGTCTGGGCATAGTAAATGGTCCACCATCAAGCGGAAAAAAGGGGCAGAAGATGCTAAACGCGGGAAGATCTTCACCCGTTTAGCACGCGATATTACTTTGGCAGCACGCGAAGGCGGCGGGGATGAAAACTCGAATCCACGCTTAAAACTGGCTGTGGCCAAGGCCAAAGCGTCTAATATGCCGAAAGATAATATCGAACGCGCCGTCAAAAAAGGCACGGGCGATCTTGACGGTGAGCAACAAATGGAAGAGATTACCTACGAAGGTTATGGGATCGAAGGGGTCGCTTTCATGATCGAAGTCTTGACCGATAACAAAAATCGCACCTTGGCCGACATCAAACGGGTGTTTAACCGTGCCGGTGGTAGCCTCGCTTCAGCGGGATCGGTTGCTTGGCAATTTAAACAAGTCGGTTATATCACCTTAGCGGGGGATCGCCTTGATTTTGATACCGTGTTTATGGTGGCCGCCGAAGCAGGCGCGGATGATGTGGCCAATGAAGACGGAACGGTGATGGTTTATACCCCCCGTGAAAAGTTCCGGGCCGTTGAGCTGGCCCTCATTGACGGCGGCTATCAAGTGGCTGACGCGGAACTCAAATGGGAGGCCCAAAACGAGACCGAAGTTGAGATCGAAAAGGCCGTGCAGAATATGAAATTGCAAGAACAATTGGAAGAATTAGACGATATTCAAAGTGTCGCCTCTAACCTTCTGATTACTGAAGAAGTCGCTAACGCCTTTGAGATGGCCTAATGCTGACACTGGGAATTGACCCCGGTACAGCGATCATCGGTTATGGCCTCGTGCGTGAACGTGAAGATGGTTCACTAGAGGCCGTCGCCTATGATGTGATTAGAACCGCCGCCGGACAACCATTAGCCGAACGGTTACAAGTGATTTATAGCGAGGTGCAACGCATCGTCCGCGAATATCAGCCCGATCGCCTTGCGATTGAGGAGATGTTTTATCGACAAAATCTGACCACCGCGATCACTGTTGCACAAGGCCGCGGTGTGATCCTTTTGGCCTTAGCACAATCGGGCATTCCGATCGCGGAATATAAGCCGAATTTCATCAAACAATCGGTTTCTGGTTATGGTGGGGCCAAAAAACCCCAAATGCAAGAGATGATCCGTATTCTATTAGGCTTGGATCATATCCCCCGCCCCGATGATGCGGCCGATGCGTTGGCGATCGCGATCACCGATCTGCATTCTCAACGCTTTAGTGGATTAGACGGATGATCGCGAGTATCGAAGGGCGGATCACCGCCGTATTTCAGGATTGGTTGACTATCAGCGTCCAGGGTATCGGCTATAAAGTCTATGCGCCGCCTTCTGCCTTTGGAAAAGTGGGTGAGGAAACCTTATTACATACCTCGCTGATCGTGCGTGAAGACTCGTTGACCTTATTCGGCTTTGTCACTTCGGCGGATCGGGATCTCTTTGAGCTACTCTTGACGATTAGCGGTGTTGGGCCAAAAGTGGCGCTTTCGATTTTAACCACACTCAATGCGGATAACTTGCGTAACGCCGTCGTGGCCGATCGTCCAGAGATCTTAACCCGCGTCCCTGGCATCGGTAAAAAAACCGCGCAAAAGATCCTTTTTGAGTTAAAAGACAAGCTCCCCAAAGGATTAGACGCAGCACCGATCACCGCCTTTGACGATGTGAATAGCGATGTGATCGACACATTGGTCGCTTTAGGGTACAGTATTATTGAAGCACAAACTGCTGTTCAAGCCATGCCTTCGGACGCACCTCCGAATGTTGAGGAGCGCGTTCGCCTAGCCCTTCAGTATTTTGCTTAGCTACGTCAATACGTAGATGTCTAGTGAGGATCACATGCGGACACCAGCCGGGCGCGAATGCGCGCACTATTATGAAGATTTTCATCGTGGACGGAATGTTATGGAATGTCGGTTGATCAAAGCCAATCCCGAGTCGATGCATTGGCGACCGGAAGATTGTGCGCGTTGTCCCGTCCCAGACATCCTCAACGCCAATTCTTCTAAAAACATGGAATTAAAGTTGACGGTGAAATCTAAATTTTTAGGCTTTGGGCGTAATCTGACGGTTGAGGCGCATTGTGTGCGACATCGCATCCCGATCAGCGATCCGTATGTCGGATGTCCTAAATGTAATGCCGATCGCCCTGGACTTGATGTGTTTAAAAAAGCCTTGGAACAATCCGACGATGATTAAAGCCGTCTTACTTGATCTGGATGATACCCTACTCCGCAACCCTAATCAGGGGTTTGTGCCGGAGTATTTGCGTTTGATCGATGAATTTTTTGGCAAACCGATCTCGCAATATTTGTTAAAAGCGGTGGGATCTGCCCGTGATTCATCGGACATCCCCACCCCGATCTTCGATCGTATCCTCCAAGTGATCCGCGAATTGAGTGGCGAAACCGATCTTGACGAAAAATTGGCCCAATTTTACCAAGAACGTTATCCCCTCTTGGAAAAATGTACCCGCCCCGTAGTCGGCGCGGCGGAGTTAGTTCAAACCTTACTGCAACGCGGTTATAGCACCGTGATCGCTACCAATCCCCTCTATCCAGCTATCGCGATTCAAGAGCGTTTACGTTGGGCAGGCCTTCCTCATGATCTTGAAGCTTATGCGTTTGTGAGTCATGCCAACAATATGCACTTTACCAAACCACACGCGGCCTATTATGCTGAAATTTTAGGGCGAGTCGGGGTAGAACCCGATGAAACGATCATGATCGGCGATAGCCTTGAAAACGATATCACACCGGCCGCTCTTTTGGGGATTCACACCTTTCAGATTACCCCCGGTGAGCTTCAACCGTTTATCGATTATCTTGATCACTTGGAGACCCTGCTCCCTGTCCCATTGCAACCAGAGATGATCTTGCCACAATTACGCGGTAATCTAGGCGCATTATTCGGGTTAATTGCCAATGTCAAACCCCATTTTTGGACACAACATCCCGATCCGGATGAATGGTCACCGCTGGAAATTATCTGCCATTTGTTGGAACGAGAAACGAGTGTGCATCGGGTGCGATTAGAACGCATCCTACAAGAACAAAACCCGTTTATTGTTGATCCGGGTTTGCCTTTAGGCCCCAATCAAGCCCCCTTATGCGCCCAAGACGGTTTGACCGCCGCACGGGACTTTTTGACCCAACGTGAGATCACGATCACACGATTAGAAGCGCTCTCCGCGCAAGATTGGCAACGCCCAGCACGTCATAGTATTTTTGGCCCCACGACCCTACTCGAAATGGTGCATTTCACCGCACAACACGATCGCTTACATCTTAAACAATTGTGTCGCACCATTGGGAAATGTGAATAGAGTTATGCTATGATGAGTGTAAGTCACCTCGTGAGTCCTTGTTGAATTTATGATCAAGATAAACGGTCACAAAACGGCTGCGGTTACGCTTCTATTGATTACCAATACCTCCCCGATCAACTACGAAACGGAGTTGAATAATTATTATTGGGGCCACGCCGCCTCGTTAGAAGAAGCAAAAGAATTTATCCTTGAATATCAACCGGATGTCGTGCTTGCGCCGCCTTCCCTACAAACCGATCAATTATTTGAGGTGATCCGTCGGAATGGCAATACCCCCCTCCGCCCTTTATTGATCACGATCACCGATACACCAACGCATGTTGTCTATGCCGATGCTCAAGTCATGCCGGATCTGCTCTCATTTCAGCTTGATCCCTTGATCAAATTGCGGGCCGAAAATATTCGCTTTT
This sequence comes from Anaerolineae bacterium, assembly GCA_025454525.1. Lineage (GTDB taxonomy): Bacteria > Chloroflexota > Anaerolineae > Aggregatilineales > Phototrophicaceae > JALOOG01. The sequence continues at coordinate 10,359 of JALOOG010000045.1, forward strand.
ATTATGAGCAGCAATTACTCCAAGAAGAAGTCACCCGTTTAAAAAATGACCTTAAGGCCGAACGCCGGATCAAAAATGAGCTTGAGATCCTTAAAAATGCGATCATTCGTAATGTCTCGCATGAGCTAAACACGCCGTTACTACAGGTTAAATCAGCGGTGGCGATGCTCAAAGACAAAGAAAAATCGGATGAGCAGGATCAACAATTGGTCGAATTTGCGATCGGTGCGACCACCCGTTTAGAGACCTTAGTTAAAAATATCACCATGTTAGGCGGCAGTTTAGAGTATAACCCCGGGCCGATCATCCTCCGAGATACCGTAGAAGCGGCCCGGCGCAATTTACGCCGCGTCTGGGAACATCGCGATCAAACCCAACGGATCAAGATCAATTTACCGAACACATTGCCGCCTGTCTTAGGCGATAAACAAGGCATCACGACCGTGTTTCAATTGTTAATTGATAACGCCCTAAAATTTAGTAAAGACGAGGTGACGATTGATGCGACCGTAACATCGGATACGATTTCCGTTTATGTGCGTGATACCGGTATCGGCATCGCCCAAGACCAATTAGAGGCGATCTTTGATCTGTTCTATCAAGTCGATAGCTCATCCACCCGTCGTTACGGCGGTATGGGCGTTGGGTTAGCGATCGTGCGCTTAATCCTTGATCATCATGGCAGTGAAATTCAGGTTGAAAGTCAAGTTGGCAAAGGCAGTTTGTTTTCCTTCCACCTATCGATCATCAAACTATGAAAACGCTGTTCCTAATCAACTTGGCCGTGACTTTGATGATGACAGGTGTGATCTGGACGATCCAACTCGTCCATTACCCGTTATTTAACCGTGTTGGGTTGGAGGCTTTTCGCGATTATCAGATCGCACACATGAACGCGATCACCCTGTTAGTGATGCCGTTGATGTTGATCGAATTGATCACCGCGTTTTTACTAGCGCTCACCCCACCCTCTCAAACCCCGTCGATTTTGATGTGGGTTGCGTTTGGACTGGTAGGGGTTGTGTGGATGATGACGGCCTTTGTCCAAGTCCCGTTGCACAATCAATTAGCCAATGGCTTTGATCAAGCGATTTATCAGGCCTTGGTCAACACCAACTGGGTACGGACGATCGCGTGGAGTGCGCGCAGTGGCCTCTTGTTGTACTTGATCGGTCACGTTAGATAAAAGTCAGATAAAATAATTTCAGCTTTGTTGACCTGATCAGCGGTTTTGTGTATAATAAATTCAAAAAGTTCTGAACGTCACAATCTCCATTTGACGACAAAGGCGAACTCCAAATGGCTATTCAAGAAATCAGCACACTCCCAAAAAACGGAGTTTATACGGAAAAAACCGCCGCTTCATTGCATTTACTGGATCAAGGTTTGCAAGCGGTCGAAAAACTCATGTATGACGTGGTAGCGAGCGACGTAACCGTGTTACGTGATGCTAGTCGTCATATCTTACAGGCGGGGGGAAAGCGTATCCGCCCGCGTATGGTTCTGTTAAGCTATTTGGCATGTGGTGGACGGGACATTGAACGCGTGATCCCGGTGGCCTCCGCGGTGGAGTTGGTACATACGGCCAGTGTCGTTCATGATGACATCAACGATCATGGGATCGTGCGCCGTGGCCGTCCGTCGGTCAATTCAATCTGGGGTCGCACCTTTGCCTTACTCACAGGGGACTTTTTGTTTACCAAAGTCTACGAATTGATGGCCCCTTTTGGTGATCTTAACATCCTTCTCGCGGATGCCACGATCGCCTTAGTAGAAGGTGAAACCTTGCAGGCCAGCGCGGTCAAAGACAACAATTTCACCCGTCAAGTGTATTATGACATCATCGCCCGTAAGACGGCGGCGTTGTTTAAATCGGGTGCGATGCTTGGCGCAAAATTAGCCAATGCCCCCGCCTCGTATGTCGAAGTCTTGGGTAACTACGGCTTTAACCTTGGTTTAGCTTTCCAGATCATTGATGATGTGTTAGATCTCACTGGCAACACCGAACAACTGGGTAAAACGGCGGGTATCGATCTTGAGCAAGGGCGCGGTTTTGCGGCGGTGTATGAGGGTGGCCAAGATCTGATGGAGTCGATCAAGCGCAAGGTGTTAAAAGGGGATGTGTTACAAGAAGCGCGTGAACAGGCCCAACAATTGATCGATATGGCGGTCATCGGCTTGAATATTCTACCCGAAACCCCTGAACGCGATGATCTGATTGATCTCTCGCATTTGGTGATCGATCGCACACACTAAGATCAACTTATCGAAACGATTATCAAAATCCGGCGCATTGCGTCGGATTTTTTTGTTTAATGTTTATGTTTATCTAAGGAGTCTCCCGTGATTCAAGTGCTGACCAAAGCGCAAATCCAACAAGCGGAACGAGAGGCCGATCAAGCAGGCCACAGTTACGAACAAATGATGGCATTCGCCGGCCGTAGCGTGGCCTCGCGTGCGATTGAACTGGTACAGGGGCGCGCTCAACCTAAGTTTACGATTTTGGTAGGATCGGGCAATAATGGCGGTGACGGTTTGGTGGCCGGACGTGTGATTGCAGAGACGATCGCTGATGCCCAAGTCCGTTTTTATCTCTTAACACGCCGCGATGATCCCAATTTTGAGGCGATTCAAGCGCTCGGCTTATTCATCGCTTATGCCGAAGATGATGATGGCCGGGTGATCCGACATATGGTTGCGAGTGCCGATCTGGTGATCGATGCACTTTATGGGATCGGGGTACGCTTGCCGATCAGCGGTGACGCGCAAAAAATCTTACGCCAAACCCGTCAAGCGCTTAACGAAAACCTCAAACTTCAACGCGATCGCGTTCTGATCGATCCCTTACTCCCTCATCAAGTGGAGCGTCCACCAAAACAATATGTGCTTGCCGTAGATTGCCCTAGTGGATTAGATTGCGACACGGGTGAGATCGATCCGAATGCACTTCACGCCGATGAGACGATCACCTTTATCGCCGCTAAACCGGGGTTATTGACTTTTCCGGGGGCGGCCGCCGTCGGTCAATTATGGGTGAGCAAGCTGCAACTACCCGACGATCTGCCCACTTTAGGCCAAGCGACTCCGATTCTATTGGATCAAGACACCGCCCGTAACCTCTTACCGCCCCGCCCTGTTGACGGTCACAAAGGCACCTTCGGAAAATTGTTGATCGTAGCGGGGTCAATCAACTATACAGGCGCGGTTGCCTTATGTGCGCGCTCCGCTTATCGGAGTGGGGTCGGTGTCGTGAGTGTGGGTGCGCCGTCCTCTGTGATCACCGCGTTAGCCACTGGACTCATTGAAGCGACTTGGATTCCCCTACCCGATGATCACGGTGTGATCGCCGAAAACGCCACACAAATGATCCAAACGCATGTGATTACCAGTGAAGCCTTGTTGATCGGTCCGGGGCTAGGCCGTGAACAGACCACCCGCGCCATGTTAAAGGCATTGCTCACCACAGCACATGATACGGCATGGGTGATCGATGCGGACGGTTTAAATCTATTAAGCGAGATCCCTGACTGGTGGACATTACTTCCATCCGATGCGATCCTCACCCCGCACCCCGGTGAAATGGCGCGCTTATGTGGCCTCACAATCGCGGAAGTCCAAGCGAATCGGATCGGATTAGCGGTAGAAAAAGCGCGCGCATGGGGCGCGGTGATCGTGCTGAAAGGCGCGCACACCGTGATCGTGACTCCATCTGGTGAGATCGCTTATGGGCCTTTTAAAACCGATGCGTTAGCGACTGCCGGAACCGGGGATATCCTCGCGGGTTTAATCGCAGGTTTCCGAACACAAGGGGTTTCAGCTTTTGCGGCCGCGCAATTAGGGGTTTACCTACAAGGCTATGCTGGACTGATCACCGCGGAGCAGTTTGGAACTGGGCGGGCGGTGATCGCCAGCGACATTATTGAGCGTTTACCCGTGGCTTTAAGCGCTATTGCGGTGGGGTAACGGTGGGCCGTTGGCTCAATTCATTAAGACGACGACGGGCGGCGGCTTTGCCATCGGCGATGCTATCGGTGATCGGGTCATGATCTAACTTTTCCAATAACCCCTGCTTAACTTCTTCCAATTGTTGAGCAGGGCGCACTCTTGGCGCGTTAAAAATCGCCAAAATACCCCCGATCAACATCCCCCAAAAGAACCCGGTAAACACCGCATCCTCACGCAGATTGTTTTTCATCTTCATCGACGCTTTCTCCATCAGTACGCCGGATCGCCCGACGCAATCCACCTAACTCACGTAATAACACCGAAACCCCCGCCGCGAAACTACTCGCTTTGATCAACGGAGTTGCCAGATTTTCACCCACAAATTGCGTTGTCCCTTTGACGGTGGTCAACGTCTCTTGTAAGTTAACAATCAACGGCTTGATCTCGTTACGGAGCAGATTCACCAATCCGGCGATCTGAAGGATCAAAATGCACAATGCCGCCACGATCAGAATCCCTTGTAACGCGATAATGATCAAAAAAATATCACGCAAGATCTGAAAGTGAACGGCTGTACCGACCGGATCCACGCTTGCCCGCCAAAAAAAGATCACAAACAAGGCGATCACAAACAGGATGATCGCGGCCGTAGCACCGATCAACACTTTAGCAAAGGTCGGAAGGGCTTGAAGACGCGCAATTAGGTTTTTCATAGCACTCCTTAGCGGCTAGGATTACGCCGCCGTACACGTTTCATAGTCACCACACGGGTAAACGCGAGTAAGACCAACGCACCCACCACCGCAGGCAACAGATGAAGCGGCCCAAAATTAAAGGTTTGGATCTCAAAGATCAGCCCGATCAATTGCCCTAGTCCAAAACCAAGCCAGCCGGCCAGCAAGAAAAAAGCCAATCGACGTGCATCTCCCCCGCATACCAGATGAAAAAGAGCGCCGAGTAGAGTCGCAATGATAAATCCGAAGGTCAAACTTGGGTTAGGCATGTTGAGATTGTTAAAATAAATGATACAATTCGCTTGTAGTGTATCACAAACCTAGGCTTTGAACACAATTCATTAAACACATGAACATTGTTGATCATCGGATTTTAATCCCAGCTTCACCCGATCAAGTGTGGGAATATATCAGCGACATCCAACGCAATCCCGAATGGCAGATCGACTGCAAAGGGGTGATGTTCTTGACGACCATGCGAAATGGCCCCGGCACGCGCTGGCGTGTGACGATGGCTAATCGGCGCGAAATGATCCTTGAAGTCACCGCGTGGTATGACCGGATCGGTTACGAATATCGCATCGTGGACGGCGGGAATTTTCGCGAAAATAAAGGCATTTTACGCCTACAAGAGATCGCTGAAGGCACCGTCGTTCAGTGGACATTTAGCTATCTTCCTAGCGGGGTCTTAGGCGGCCTAGCCAATGCCATGACTACCAAGCGGCGGATCGAAAACGAGATCGCCGAAAGTTTACGCGGCCTCTATCGGCAATTGCAACGTAAAACCAACGCCATACAACCCTTAGAGGTTAAGTCCTTAATGCGCGATGCGCCCGATGTAGAAGCACGCGCCAATTATAAGCCGCGTCATCCTTCGATTTTTGAGGATCGTCCTGAACCCGTCTCCCCTATTGAACCGATCCGGCTTGATCCGATGCCCGCGGTTGAAGATGACACCCGTCCCAACGTCGTACCCCAGACTCAACCTGAACCGGATTTCTTGCAAAATCTTCCGATGACTCCTGCGGCCCCATTGCCAAAGATCGATGCCGATGAGATCTTCCGGCCACCTCGCATCATCCAAGATGAACCCGCGCTACCGACCGAAGTCGCTACGATCCCAATGGTTCAACTACCTGTAGATCCCGATCCTGTGCCATTGACACCCACGGTCGAATCACTACCACTACCACTGGCTCAAATAGCCCCCGTTGAGTTGTCCTTACCTACTCAACCCACGCCTACCGTGTCGTTTACACCGACTCAACCGACTCCGACTGTTAACGCCGATACCACCGTCAAAAGTGTGTTTGAGATCTTCGGTTTACAAAAACCCAGTGAAACCGGAGAAATGCGCGCAGTGCCGCCCGTCACTCCCCCTACCCCTCTGCCGCCGATTGACTCCACACCACCCATGACTATCAAAGCCGAAAAAAGCACGGGTGAATGGTTTTCGAGCCGCATTGGATTACGTCTCAAACATCGCCGACAAAACAGCAAAGTCCGCCTTCCGTAACCAAATAAAAAAACACCCGACTCAATCGGGTGTTTTTGGGTGGCTAATGGGGCTCGAACCCACAGCCTTCTCGGCCACAACGAGACGCTCTGCCATTGAGCTATAGCCACCGTATTCCCAAAGTATAGCACCCTCGCGAAATGTTGTCTAGACTGATTTTAACCACAAGGGACACGATTACATCCCTTGTGGTTTACTCATGATATTGTAATTCGCTTATTGCGCGGGTTCAAGCTTTAACACCACACCGTCGTAATCAAGGATGTACAACTCACCACTTTCATCTTCACCGAACGAACTCACTTGCCGATTCAAGTTCAAAAACTCGTTCGTTTGCCAAGTCTCGCTCTCATCGCGATACGTGGCCCACACCCGTCCGGTACAATAATCGCTAAACAAATAGACCCCTTGTAGATCCGTGATCGCCTCACCACGGTACACATACCCCCCTGTCACCGAACAATCACCGTTTTGATGTGAATATTCGGCGATTGGATAGATCATGCCTTCCGGTGCGCTTGAAGTCGCAAACGGTTGACTCGCCTCAAAGCTGTTCCAACCGTAATTTTCACCCCCAACACTATCGGCGGGTTGAAAATTGACTTCTTCCCACATATTTTGACCAACATCAGCCAAATACAGATCCCCGGTAGCGCGGTCAAAGCTAAACCGCCACGCATTGCGTAACCCATAATTCCATACTTCCGGCGAAAATTCAGGGTTATTCACATAGGGGTTATCCTCCGGCACGATATACCCTTCTTCTGCGTTCACATTGATCCGCAACAGTGAACCATACCAATCGGACGGATCTTGCCCCGTGAGCAAGGGATCATCCGCCGCACCGCCGTCACCAACTGAGATATACAGATACCCATCCGGCCCGAAAGCGAGATGACCACCATTATGATTCGGGTAAGGTTGTTCCAAAAATAATAAGCGACGTTCGCTAGACGGATCAGCTACATTCGGATCATCGGCTGAAACCTCATATTCCGAGACCACCGTATCTCCATTGCGATCGGTGTAATTCACATAAAACAAGCCGTTTTCCACATATTCAGGGTGAAACGCCAATCCCAATAAGCCCCGTTCCGAATACCCCGTGAATTGGCTCACGATCGTCGAAAGATCTAAAAATGGGGTATCGACCCGTTCACCCTCTTGGATCAAGATAATCTTGCCGGTCTGCTCAAGGACAAATAATCGCCCCGATCCATCCCCCGCATGAGTGAGATACAAAGGACGTGAGAAACCGCTTGCGACTTCCACAATCGCCACATTCGCCGCGTCTGGTGCGCTTATGCGCGTCGTGATCACCGCTTCTGGGGTCGCCTCTTGCGCTAACAACGCCCCCACCCCAATCAAGATCAACCCTAACATCAACGCATATTTTTTCATCACACACTCCGTTACTTAACCGTCATCTCACCATGATAGCGCTAAAAACTAAGCGGCAGGTTATTTTATTTCCGGCCCCGCGATCGCTAAGGTATAACAATTGGGTTGCCAGTAACGTTGTGCCGCCGCTAAAACATCCGCTTGCGTCAAATTAAAGACGATCTCCCGATACCGTAACAAGTAATCTAGCCCTAATCCGTAACTTTCCATCGACAAGATCACCCCGGTGATGCCTTCATTCGTCTCCAATTGCAACGGCAAACGTCCGGTATAATACCGTTTGTTATCGTCTAGTTCTTCATCGGTCACAACCTCGGTGATCAACCGCTGAATTTCGCCTAAGATCAACGGGATCGCCTTTTCGACATTGGTGGGATTTACCCCCGCCGAGACCGTCCAAGCGCCGGGGCCATATCCCCCTTCAAGCCGACTAGACGCATAATACGCCATGCCGCTCTGTTCACGCACCACCTCACCGATCCGTCCCATCATGCCAAATTGCCCCAAGATACTATTGGCCATATTCGCCGCGTAATAATCGGGTGCAGAACGAGACGGCCCGATCACCCCTAGTAAGATCTCGGTTTGCGTTTTGCCGGAGACAGGGACAAACACCCGTTTGATCTCGGTCGGGGTGGTCGCTGTTGGAGTCGTCTTAAACACCGCGTAATCTGGGTTTTGCCAATCGCCGAAATAGCGTTCTACCGTCTGGATCGCGTCTTGCGCGGTCACTGCTCCGACCACGGTGATGATCATGCCTTGTGGACGATAAAACATCGCATGAAATTGTCGCAAGTCCTCGATCGTGATTGTAGGAAGCGTGTCTAAGGTGCCACGGGTGCTGTAATAGTACGGGTGATCGGGAGCATAAAGCTGTTCACGGAACGCTTTCCCCACTTGCCGACGGGTGTCTTGTTGTTGATATTTGAGCCATGTCATGATCTCGCCGCGCAAGCGTTCCACATGGTTGATCGGGAACGCCGGATAGCGTAAGACATCACTCAACACCTCTAATAACAGCGGTAAATCTTCGGCTAAGGCCTTGCCATGAAAACCGAGTTTATTGGTTCCGGCACTTATGCCAATATCTGCACCGGATTCTTCTAGCAAGTGGTGAAGTGTGTCAAAATCGCGTCGGAGCGTGCCACGCATCAACGCGCTGGCGGTGAGCGATGCAAGCCCGTTTTTCTCCACATCTTCATAGATCGCGCCGGCCAAAAGCGTCCCACTCAAGACCACCGATTGCGTGTCAAAATTTTCATACACCAGGACAATAATGCCATTCGGGAGTTCAACCCGGGCAATATTGCTTTGATTCGGCACATCTTGTAACAGATTAAGCGTAGGCATGGTTTTCCTCAACAATCGCTGTAGGGGTGTCCATTGCCAACGGGATAAATGTGCCGATCACGCGATTTTGTGGACGGAGATAACGTTGGGCCACCTCTAATACCTCATCAGCCGTCACCGCCTCTAAGCGTTGTACGTATTCCTCAAACCAACGGTAATCGGCAAAATTTTCACAAAATGCCAACCAGAACGCTTGTGAGGTCACGCTTTCGGTGCTATAGGCAAACAAGGCCCGTGCCTGTTTTTTCGCCTTATACAGTTCAGCCTCGCTAATCCGCTCTTGGCGAATCCGATCGATCTCCATTTCTAGCGCATTCTCCAGATCATCGATCGATCGTCCTTGTCGCACCGAGGCCGAAATGGTATAGAGATACGGGTCAACGGTTGGGATCAAACTTCCACTCACCGAAGCAGCTAACTCGGTTTTGACCAATGCCTGATAAATCCGGCTGCTTTTGTTATCGATGCTACCGCCGCCTAGTCCACTGGGGCCGGTTAACACGCTATCTAAGACCGCTAGTTTAAACCAATCCGGATCATTGCCCGCCGGAGCATGATAAGCCATCTCATAAAATGCCGTCGTCCCTGGCCGCTCCACTTTGACTCGACGTTCTCCACTTTGCGGAGGTTCAGGGCGCATAAACGGCTTAGGCGGTGTACCGGCCGGTACTCCCTCATACAATTCAGTGATCCGCGACAACATCGTTTCGGTGTCAAACGCGCCCACGGCAACCGCGATCGCGTTATTCGGCATGTAGTGATTCCGGTAATGCTGGTACAGATCATCGCGAGTCATCGTTTGCAGATCATGTAGATCTCCGATGATCTCATGATGATACCCATGCACCCGAAACGCCGCCGCGTTGATCTCCTCTCCTAGCCAGAACAGCGGCGAATTTTCTGATCCTTGCCGCTCCGAAATGATCACTGTGCGTTCTGACTCGACATCTTCCGGTAAAAATTTCGCGTTGATCATACGATCCACTTCGATCTCTAATGGAAGGTCAATTTGATCGGCGGGCATGGTAGCGTAGTAAGCGGTGTAATCAAAAAAGGTTTGTGCATTCCATGTCCCTCCTTGCCGATCGATCAAACGATCCAACAAACGCGGCGGGTACTTTTCCGTCCCTTTAAATAGCATGTGTTCCACCCAATGCGACGCACCTGTGAGTCCCGTCGGTTCATTACGACTCCCCACGCGATACAACATCCACCAACTGATGATCGGCGCGCTATGGACTTCTTTCAGTAAAACCGTCAAACCATTCTTTAAAATATGTTTAGAAACTTTATGCACCTCATTACCCTCATAAAAATTCGTAATTTTGCAGACAGAGTCATAAAAGGCGGGACAAAGCATCCCGCCCTTGGGGGTATTTGCTATTTGCGAACCGCCTAATCAACCAACGCCCGTAGCGATTCAGTGACACCACTGCCATTATAACCGCGTCCCACACCGCGATAATTGAAACCTAGATCGATCATCTTTGCCGGTTCGTAGAGATTACGTCCATCCAATAAGATCGGTTGACGCATCGCATCGCGCAATTTCGCCATATCCAACTGTTTAAACTCATTCCATGGCGTTGCGATCACCACCGCATCTGCATCCTGCACCGCTTCATACGGATTCGCACACATCACGATCGCAGGTAGAATTTGTGTGGTATTTTCCATCGCGACCGGATCATACGCTTTGACGATCGCGCCGCGTTCTAACAGATGTTCGGCAATACTAATCGCGGGGGACTCGCGAATATCGTCGGTATTTTCTTTAAACGCGAGACCTAACAATGAAACCGTTTTGCCTTGCAATTCCCCTAACAGATCATCCAACTTGAGGATCACATGCTTACGTTGAAAGTTGTTGATGTCCGTCACCGCGTTTAACAATTGCGGGTGCATCCCATGTGTTTGTGCCATGTGTGCTAAGGCCTTCACATCTTTCGGGAAGCAACTCCCACCATAACCGACCCCCGCCTGTAAGAAATGATGACCAATGCGTTTATCGAAACCCATACCTTGTGCGACTTCTGTCACATCTGCTCCCAACTTCTCGCAGATGATGCTGATCTCATTAATGAAGCTGATGCGGGTTGCCAAAAACGCATTCGACGCATACTTGATCATTTCAGCGGTGCGAAGATCCGTCATCATGATCGGTGCGCGCAACGATAAGTACAATTGTGCGACTGCCTCCGCCGCTTGACGGCTGGTTGATCCTAACACGGTGCGATCTGGATGTAAGAAGTCTTGAACCGCCGATCCTTCACGCAGAAACTCTGGACAACTGACCACCGAAAACGGGATCGGCTTAGGTTGCGTGTTTTTCACAATATCGGTGACAAAATCCCCCGTACCTACCGGCACCGTGGATTTATTGATAATGATCAGCGAATGGGTCATCGTTTTTGCGATCGTTTCCGCCGCACTCCGCACATATTGCAGATCAGCCTCACCATCCACACCCGACGGAGTTCCCACACAGATAAACACAAATTCCGCGTCTGTCAGGCCTTCCTCATAAGAGGTGGTGAAATGCAAGCGCCCCGCCCGTACATTCCGTTCCACCATTTCAGCTAAGCCGGGTTCATAGATCGGCATGTAGCCATTTTTCAGTTGTTCGATCTTTTTCTCGTTGATGTCTACTGTCACCACCAAGTTACCCAGATCGGCGAACCCTGTCCCGTTGACCAATCCAACATAACCCGTTCCAATTACACAGATCTTCTTCATTTACCCCTCTTTGTCTATAGATGACATTCGTTTAGCCAAGAAAATATCCGGTTTTCCTAGCCCATTTGCATCGGGATACACCCCGACGATCACATAACCCAACTTTTGATAAAATTCGTAGGGATGTCCTTTAAGATTGCGAATATTGGCTATATGTTCCCAGACATTCGGATAGAGATCAACCCCGCCTAAACTGGTCATCTGATCCTGATCATCCGATCCCAAGATCATCGTGATCCCACCCCGCCCGCGCACTTGATCCTCTAAATAATGAACTAACGCACGTCCGATCCCTTGTCCGCGTACTTTTGGTGCGACCACCAACGGATGTAGTTCCCACACGTTGCCATTATATTGAGGGATCGCGCCGATCCACCCGATCACCCGTCCATCTGCATCGATCGCCGCATAACATAGACGTTCCGGGTCACACATTTCGCGGATTTCGTCTTGGGCCTCATCCAACGTAGGCCAACTGTAATCCCATTTCGCTTGATTAAATTCATCATGCAACAATTGAGCCGCTTGCGTTTGCAGATCGGCATCAGCGGTCTGAAGATCAATGATTCGCATCGTTTAACACTTCTTGCGCCACTTTACGCCCGATCTCTACCGCAAAATTTGTACCACGATCCCAAGGATAGACTTGGCTCATACTGGCCCAATACAGCCCCTTGATCGGTGTTTTCAGAGGTGGGATCTTCTCACTATGATTTACGCCCGGCAATGGTTGGGCATAAGGCGCACGGAATACCCATGATTTTCGCACCCATTCCGGTTTAAAGTCCGGGTTAAAGCGTGTCAATGTCCCTTGAAACCGTTGAGTCAATTCCGCTTCACTCAACTTAAAATACTCATGATCGGCCGGCACATAATCACCACAATACACGATCACATCGCCGTTATAATGTGCCTTATCCATCCAATTGGTATGTTCCACCAACGCCAAAAACGGAAATTGGCTTTTGTTTTTATCAGGGCTTGTGGCCGGCAAATTCAACCAATAGGTGTTATCGGTGAGCAGCGACTGTTTAAGCGCAAACACCACGCACAATCCCCCCAAACTCTCTAATGAGGCCATTTGTTGACCATACGCGGTAGCTGCTAAATCCTCACTCAACTTCAACATCAGACGCGGTGAGGTGGTGCTAATCACCCGATCAAACAGGTGGGTTGAGCCTTTAACACTCACCGCCACTTGATCGCCTTGCGTTTGAATGCGCTCTACTGGGCTGTTCAAACAGATCTCCGCGCCCTTTGCAGTAATCGCGTCGGCCAATCGCTCTAAAAATGCCTGAAAACCCCCTTGAAATGTGCCGAGTCTCAAGCTACGTGCCTTGATCCGCGCCCACATCCACGCCATGTTGACTTCGCGATACCGATCGCTAAATTTGCCGATCAACAGCGGTTTCCACAGCTTATTGTAGACTTCTTCGCCCATAAACCGACGCATCCAACTGTCCGCCGTCACCTTTTCCAACGACTTCCAATCCGGTGTGAACTTCAAAAACGCCCCAGAGAGGGCTAAGCGCATCTTGGCGATCAACGACAACGGTAGCAACAAGGCGGATAACGAGATCTCCGAACGATAGATTTTGCCATCGATCCAATAACTGGTTTTGGGACGTGGAAACACCATTTGATCCTTCACACCGATCTCTTCGGCCAGTTTCAGGATCTCTCGATCGGTCTCAAACCAGTGATGATAAAATTTTTCGAGTGTCCATGTCCACCCCTCATCACGGAAACCGGCCGCCAATCCACCCACTTCAGCGCCGCCCTCAAACAGTGTGACCTGATGACCTGCACGCACTAAATCCCATGCCGCCGCCATGCCCGCCACCCCTGCGCCGATAATTGCAATTCGTAGTTTTCCCGCCATGATTGATTTACGCCTTTTTCCTTAAATACACCCATTCCCCTAGATTTACTCATTAACAAGGGTTAGGAACGAGGATCATTATCCCGCCAAAAGTCAAAATTAAAGCCATCCGGTAAGTTATCCATACCGGGCGCACGCGGTTGTTGACTTAAGGCCGGCGGCGGTGGAAGCGAAGGTGGTAATTCCGCAGCGTAATAGGTGCGTGGTGATAGATTGGAGGTACTTTGTTCTCGAAAACGCAATAACTCTAATTGAATCACGCTGATGATCGCGCCCACACCCAAAAACAGCGCCAACGCATTAAACACCCACCCAATCACGGGTAACGACACCAACACCCCAAAGATCGCCGCGCCCACCACTAAGCTGACAAACCATGAGCGCGCACTCGTCCCTAAGGTAAACCACCTTACGATCGTGCGCCCTAACGCGATCGCGACGATCATCCGTGAGATAAAAATCGCGACGAAATAAAATAAACTTGTCCCCCCGATGTTGACAAGCCCCAAGATCATCCCACTCGCGATAATCACCCCGTCTAAGCGTAACACCGAGAGGATCAAGATCAACAACAGGCTTAGAAAAAACACAATCACCCACACCGGAAACGACAAGATAAAGGTTGGCACTCCGACTCCCAAACTTGCCAACGGTTGATAACGTAAGGTGCGAATCAGCCGTTGAATTTGTTGCGGCACAAGGAGCAATCCGATCAAGCCTAACAAGCCTAACGTCGTCACTTCTCGGATCACTTGATCCAAGTAGATCTGAAACGCGGATAAGGGATCATCTTCTTCTACCAATTCGATCAGCGTCGGATCGCTTGTGATCGCGATATAGGTTAACTCACCGCTCACTTGACCGTCTATCCGGCCCGGAGATTGACTCCGATAAATCAGTCCCCCGTCAATTTCGGCATTTTCCGAGAGGATCAACCCCGGGTTGATCAATTCAAGGTTAAATTGCAACGGGATCAACAGCGTCTCTAATTGTGAAGCGACATCTTCCGCTTGTGAATCCCCAACCGACACATCCACATTGCCAACGATACGCCCATCAATTTGTAAGGTTGATCCCCAAAATTCCACCCCTTGACCGATCTCGCTTCCAGCCGGGATCACCAACTGATAACCGATCCCGATCAAACCACTAGGCAAAGTGGCTCTTTGAGTGGTGCTAAGCGTCGCAAAAAACAGATCCCCTTCAATGTGGGCATTCGGCTGCACCTCCAACACGATTCCGCCAAAATGCAGATCACTTCCGACTCGCCCGTCCACCTCTAATTTACCGCCCGCCAAGTAGACATTTTTATCCACTTGACCGCGAATTTGAGAGGTATAAGCGATCCCGAACAAGTTCCCATTCACTTGTCCTTCAACCACCAGGTCTCGACACAACACAAAGACATTTCCGGTGACAACTTCTCCGGCCGCGATCACGCATTGATCTGCTTGTAAACGTTCTACCGCTATCACCGTGCTGATCCCGAATAACACCACCAGCAAACCACTGATCAATCGACGCATGAAGGTCTCTCAAGATTCATTATTCATTATCATCATCGCTTTCATCCTACCCGATTGTACAGGATCTGCCTACTCTGTCAGATAGTGATTTCATCCCCGCGATTATGAGATGATCCCGCTAAGTGAGTATGAATGATTGGAGGGCTATAACATGAGTGTTCTAAAAGATTTATCGAATGCAATGGCGGATGTCGTCGAAACCGCCGCGAAAGGCATTGTGCGCGTTGAAGCGCGTAAACGTTTACCCGCCACGGGGATCATCTGGGCCGAAAACGTGATCGTTACCGCCCATCATGTGATCGAAAAAAGTGACGGCCTCAAAGTCGGTTTAGCCGATGGCCGGGTGGTGGAAGCGACCTTGATCGGACGCGATCCCAATACCGATGTAGCCGTTTTACGTGCTGAAGTGGGTCATCCCGCCTTGCCTCATGCGGGCGAAGGATTACGCATCGGTCATTTAGTCTTAGCGTTGGGCCGTCCGGGGCAAGATGTCCAGGCCACTTTAGGCGTAGTCAGCGCGATCGGCGCGAATGAGCCGGAAGACGAAGATAACGATTGGAACAAACGCGCCCAAAAACGTGCGGAACGCATGGCCGAACGTGCCGCACGGCGCTGGGGTTCATCCAATGCTTACGCTTTTGCGTATTCTACCGGATCATCTGGGATTCGGGCCGAAGGGGCGATTCAAACCGATGTGGTGATGTATCCCGGTTTCTCTGGTGGACCCTTAGTTGATGCGGCCGGGATCGTGCGTGGTATGAACACCTCTGCCTTAGCGCGTGGCACAAGTATCGCTGTCGCGGTTCCCACGATCGAACGGATCGTGAACACCTTGCTTCAACATGGGCGGATGCGCCGCGGTTTTCTTGGCATTGGCGCGCAACCGGTTCGTTTACAAGAAGCGATTGCCAATGAGATCGGGCAGGAAACCGGCCTCTTGTTAGTTCAGATCGAATCAGGCGGGCCGGCCGAACAAGCGGGTTTATATGTCGGTGACATCATTGTCGCTTTAGATCAACAGGCCGTCCGTCATTTAGACGAGTTATTAGCGTTATTGAACGGGGATCGGGTTGGCAAAACGGTCAAGGCGCACATTGTGCGCGGCGGGAAAGTTGAGCAGATCGACATCACCGTCGGCGAAAAGATGTAAGGTTGTGAAGATGGCGGGAACGATCGTTTTCCCGCCTCAATTGATTTAGAGGGGTGATTATGGTGAACCTACTACAACAATTTAGCCATGAGTTAGCCCTTGTGGCCGCGAATGCCCGCACTAGCTTGGTGCGGATCGCAGGCGATCAAGGCAATCTAGGCGCGGGGACAATTTGGCATTCGGACGGATTGATCATCACAAACGCGCATGTCGTCAGCGGAGGACAATTTAGTGTGATCTTATCGAATGGGGATCTCTATCCCGCGCAAAGGGTCGCTTATGATCGCGATCAAGATCTGGCCGCGATCGCTATTCCAGCGTCTGATTTACCCACGATTCCTGTAGGGGATTCCCGTCAAGTTCGTACTGGAGAGTGGGTGATCGCCTTAGGGCATCCTTGGGGAGTGCGCGATTCTTTAACCGCCGGTTCTGTGATCGGCATGGGAGCCAATTTGCCGGAATTACCGACAGGTCGTGAATGGCTTGCGCTTAGTTTGCATTTGCGCCCCGGTCATTCTGGCGGTGCGCTATTAAATGTAGATGGGCAATTGATCGGGATCAACACGATGATCACCGGACCAGAGGTCGGTTTTGCGATCCCGTCGCATGTGGTTAAATCCTTCCTCAAACAACACATGGGTTTAGCTGCCGCATCTTGATAAAACTGCCCGATTTTTTTCGGGCAGCCTTTCCTCTGTGTTCTCGGTGTCAAAGCTTTTAACAGAAGTAACCTCAGAAAAGTATCCCACTCATGGAGACAAAGCAGCTCATCTCAAGCGGGCCAGTTCCCTACCCATGTATGGGTTCAGGAAAGGACATGTTTTCAAGTCAATCGTCGGTTTGGAATAAACCGAAAGGTAGGACAGACGATTGACCTTCGTCGAATTTCGGCAAAGAAGTGTAAGCCTTCTCGAAATAAACACTCTAGACGACGAGAGAATCCGTCTTTACGACGGACTAAATCTTGCACGCACCCTTGCTCTACTGCTTGGCTACCCAATGTTACCAACCCTGTATAAGCATTGGCTCATAAAATCAATCACTGCTCGACATGCGCGGGACAGCGGAGGCGACTTTCCCCCCCAATGCCAATCCCCGCTTTTGAGGTCACGAAACCCTTGTTCTTGCCAAGTACGACCGGCCTATTCGTACCCAATTAAGCTTTCATCATGAGTTACTAACCGGATCACGCACACATGGGCCGGCAGCCAACCATCCCTATTTAAAGGCTTGACCGGATGTAACCGAACTTCCCCTTGACACGCTTGTTCGGCAATCACTCGTTCTTGACCCTCAATTCACATCTTGGTTTGACAGGTCAGGCGGAACAAGTCATG
>JALOOG010000161.1 GCA_025454525.1 Anaerolineae bacterium
GGTGATCGCGATATTGAGGCCGGCATGGGCTAAGGCGCGTGCGATCGCCGCGCCGATCCCGTGTAAACGACTGGCCCCCGTGATCAAAGCGGTACGGGTTAACATCCAAGACCTCCTATCAACCGATGCAATGAACCCTTATCTTAACCGATCAACCGTCACGTTGTTGATACTTTTCGATGATCCAACGCAAATAGACATAAAATGCCACTTCACCCGCATAGGGATCATAACGCCGGAAGATCCGCTCTGTTTCCATAGGCGATAATTTACCCTCTACGCCGTTCCAATAGCGATTAGCGGCCGCTTGCAAAGCGACATCGTTGTAAGGCACAAATTGATAGACTCCCATGCCCCGCGCTAATACAAACGCCGCTGTCCAATGTCCCACCCCTTTTAACGCGGTCAAGAGACGATAAGCGGCTTCAGGCGACTCCTCTCGCAAGGCCTCTAAATCTAACGATCCGTCCACTACTTGCCGCGCTAGATCCAAGATCAATTGTTTACGCTTACCCGTGATCTTGATCGTTTCAAGATCTGTTAGACTCGCCGCAGCCAGTTGTGTGGCCGTCGGAAAGGCATAAAAGCGCTGATCGTGATAACAGATCGTGTTATTCGCCCATTCAACCAAGGCACGTTGCGATTTTTGCGCCGCCACCCATGAGATATGCTGTTCAATGATCACCGTGATCAACGCCTCAAATAACGTTGGCGTGCCTAGCCAACGCATCGCAGTAAAGGCCCCGATAATCTGCCAAAGATGCGGATCTGATTCAGCGAAACGATAAAACGCGCTTACTTCTGCATCGATCGCCAAGATCCGCGCCAATTGACGATGTGCGACTGACAGATCTGGAGACCCTTCTTGGACGATCAGTTCTGCGTGGAGATCCGCCCGCACACACCATAACGAGAGTCCGGTTTGACGATCGCCCAAAGCGCGCCAATAGAGTCCATTCTGCTCAACATCTGTCACCGTATAGGTGAAGCGCCTGACCAATTGCAAGATCTGATTCAGATCATATGGCGCGGTCGGAGTCCATTTTGAAAATTGCATCATGTTTCCTTGATTATAACACCTGAAAAGTATAACAAAATTTTAACAAAGCTGAAAAGTAGCTAAAGCCCAATTTTGGCTATAATCAGGACTAAAAGACAATGAGGATCACATGGCCGTAAAGGTGTTTTGGGATAACGACGAAAAGACCATTATTCGAGCCGTTTATGAAGGGAAACTCAGCGCAGAAGATTACTATCGTGCGATCGATCAAGTGGTCACGATGATGAAATCGGTCTCGCATGAGGTTCACAATATTTATCATCGGGAGCAAATTCGGTCGGCCCCTCGCAATATATTACAGATTATGCAATATGCTCATCAACGTTTGCCCAACAACTTGGGATTGCGGATCGTGATCGGCGGGAATCAGGTGACACGCACTTTTGTGAATGTCGGACGGGTGATCGCGCCACATCTCACCGAGGGGACGTATTTTGTCGACTCGGTGGCAGAAGCGCATCACTTGATCCAAAAACATCTAGCAGAGCGAGAACGGGCAAAGGCCTGATGAGTAAACGTAAATTATTTCCAATCTTATACAGATAAGTGGTGAATCCCATTATACTTAAATCAAACGATTAGGTTGATGGTCATGGGCATTCGCTTTTTTTGGGATAATCCACAACATACCGTTATGCGGATCGTCTATGAAGGGGTATTGGTCGCTCAAGACTACTATGAAGCGGTCGAGTTGGTCAATGCCCTAATTCAAGCAGAGTCGCATCGGGTTTGCATTATTGATGATCGCCACGCCGTCAAGTCTGATCCGGTGAATATGTTACAATTGCTACAAAAATTGCAACACGCTACCCCGTCAAATTTTGGGATTCGGGTGTTGATCGGGATCAGTCCGGTGACACAAATGTTGTTAAAGATCGGCCACATGATGGTGCCGTCGGTGGTGGAACGGATCTTTTCGGCGCATAGCGAATCGGAAGCGTATGCGTTGATCGATCTCTATTTTAACGCTGAAGTGTTAGCCTCTGAACAGCAGATCCACCCGTTCTAAATCCCTCACGGACGCACAGCATCACGATTTGAACAATCTTTAGCAATTGACTATAATTTCAGCCTGTTGGTTATTGATCCGATCATCAAGTAAATGCGGGGTAACAGAGCGATGGAACTTCCCTATCAACTCAAAACGCTAGAACCACTCGCAGGGGCGTTAGACATTCTACGCTATATGGGCGAAATCGATACCCCTACGGCGGATGTGGATGAAATTTGCGAAGCGTTGGACATCAGTGATCGGACATTTGGCAAGGCGATCCGACGCTTGGTGACCAAGGGGTATGTTACTATGGAAGGCGAATATACCTATCGCCTCACCACACAAGGGCATGAGGCCGTCGAAACCCTCGCCGATTACGATGAAACCGCGCCAAAAACGGAGCATGTCACTCACCGCGGCCAGATCACCCGCCGTTTAGTGGTCGCCGTCCCTCAATCAATCCCGGCCCAACAGCCTACAACGATTACCGTTGGCTTAGACGGCGCAACGGATGAGGACACTGGGGTGTTAAAATCTCCAGAAGAAATGCTCTTACGGGTGTCGGTGATCCATGGGCAACCCGCCAAACCACAAGACGCACTGCTCAAGCTGTCGAATAGCCCGTTAAAACACGATTTTCAAGTCGTGCCGGACGCTTATCAGCAGATCCGCATCCGCGTTCAGGTGATCCAATTGGGGCCCAACCCGGATGATGTCAACATGGCCGGCGGCTTATATGTGGACGCTTGGGTGACTCCCTTACCCGATCAAGGGCAAACGGCATTAATCGCTTATGGTTCGGATCTCACAATTCAGGTACTTGATTAGGAACTATGCGTAGACTTAACTTGCAATACCCACGCCGCACCTTTATCCGCGGCGCATTTAAGTTCATGGGACGGGCGATCGGATCGCTGTTGGCCCGTCCCATTATCAACGGTTTGGAGAATCTACCTTCCAAAGGCCCGCTGATTCTGGTTGGGAATCATGTGGCGGTGATCGAAGCCGGCATGATGGCTACTTACGTGCCGTATCCCATTGAGTTGATGGCTGCGGGCGATATTCCACTAGATCCGCGTTATGCGTGGATGGCCGATCTGTATGGCATCATCCCGATCAAACGCGGCAGCATGGATCGCGAAGGCATGGACATGGCGTTAGAGATCTTGCATCAAGGTGGGGTGTTGGGTTTATTCCCCGAAGGCGGGATCTGGGAGACCAATTTAAAACAGGCACGGCAAGGGGTCGCATGGTTGAGCAATAAGGCCCAAGCACCCGTAGTGCCGATCGGATTCGGCGGGATCGAAGGCGCGGTGAGCGCGATCACCAAATTACGCCGTCCGCGCTTGGTGATGAACATCGGCCGCATGATCCCACCCGTTAGCCTAGACATCCCCGGCAAATCGCGCAAACAGGCGATGATGGATGCTGCTAACCACATCATGGAGCAGGTCAAAGCGCTTCTCCCCGAAGAAGAGCGCCGCTTACGTCAACCAAAGATTATGGACGAGAGCTTTGACTTCCACATGATCGCCCAAGATGCTCACGGGGCGGAGGTCGCCTTGCTATCTGAGGCGATGATCGCGGATCGATGGGGTCTAGGCAAATTTTTTCATCGGCCGGTGATGTTGGATGTGTTCACGCGCAATTTGCGTTTGCCTGTGCAACCGCTCAACGATCTGGCACAACCACAACGGTTTGATGCGATCGCCGACTCGGTGCAAGCGATCCTCAATTACCTTGAGGGCAACCCGTACTTTTTGGCCTATCGTTTTGGCAATGAAGAAGGCGGGGCAATGGAGCGCGGGCTGGTGCAGTTACGCGATGCGATGCGCGCCTTAGAAGCGCGTTACCCGGGCGGCTCGATCTTGTTACATCCGATGCGCCGTTATACCTTAATCGCCACGAAACAACAGATCCTTGAGGATCGTCCCGGTAGCATCCAAGAGATCTAAACAGGTTGTCCGCCCCTTGGACTCAGGGGGCGGACTTGGCTAAGCTGGTTTTGCTGACTCGATCGCCCCAAGGTTACCTCTGGAAAATCAGCCCTATTTAGGCGAAAATAGGCGCATCACCCCGCGAATCTAGAGTCAATAACCCGATGAATTCACCCAGTATCCCCGCGTATCATCAATTGATGTTGCCGATCTTACAATTGACCGGAGACGGCCAACATCACAAGTTAGCGGATATGATCATCACACTAGCCGATTACCTCGGATTGGATGCGGCCCAACGGGCCGAATTAAGCGCCAACGGGACACAACTGAAGTTCAATCATCGGGTACAATATGCCGCCGCCAGCCTCCGTAAAGCGGGATTGATCCAAGCGATCACCCGTGGCACATATCGGATCACGGCACAAGGGCTACAGGTTTTGGGGACACAACCGCTCCATATCGATCGGGCCTTTTTGATGCAATTTCCGATGTTTGCGGAGTCCGTGAGGCGTGAACGTCATCTTGACGCAGACTCAACGGACTTGATCGAACAGGAACATACCCCGAAAGAATTGATCCATATCCTGTATACCGGAATACAAAAGGAACTCGCGGACGATCTGATCGATACGATCTTAGGAGCGAGTCCCGCCTTTTTTGAAAAATTGGTGGTGGATCTGTTGGTAACGATGGGATATGGGCGCGGCGGTCGTCTAGGACGATCCGGTGATGGTGGGGTGGATGGGGTGGTGCAAGAGGATAAATTAGGCTTAGATGTGGTGTATGTACAGGCAAAACGCTATCAACGTACTCAAACGATCGGACGGCCGGCGGTGCAAGGCTTCATTGGGAGTTTGATCGGACAAGGCGCACAACGCGGCGTGATGATCACCACCTCGCGCTTTTCAAAAGAGGCGATCGATTACGCTCGCAGTATGCAAAATCATAAGGTGATCTTGATCGACGGTGCGAGATTGACCGCGCTGATGTTAGAGCATGGAGTCGGAGTAAGCCTAGAGGCCGCCTATTTGCTCTACAAGATCGATCGCGATTATTTTGAGATCGATTAGCGAAAAGTTTTTTTCGTGATCTGGCCCAAAGTTCGTTAAACTTGGCAACCGACGAAGTTAGGAAAGTGCAGCTTAGTTTATGACGATGATTTATCAGGAAAGCGACGCGGATCCCGCCGTTTTAGACGGAAAAACCGTCGGCGTGATCGGTTATGGTGAACAGGGACAAGCGTTCGCACTTAATTTACGCGATAGCGGGATCGCTGTGATCACCCACCCGGAGGATCAGGCTCAACGTCAAGTGGCCGAAGCGCATCAGATCCCCGTTGCGCCGATCCTTGAGATCATGATGCGCGCACAGATCCTTGTGATCACCTTGCCCGACGATACGATGACCCCGTTTTATATGGAGAACATCTCACCCCATTTGCAACGCGGCCACGTTTTAATCTTCACCAGCGGTTATAATGTCGCTTTTGGCTATATTGAGCCGCCTAGTTTTGTCGATGTCGGACTGGTCTCACCGCGCTTAAACGGACTCGCGCAACGGCGCGGTTATCTGAATGGCGAAGGGGTACGGAGTTTTGTCGCAGTGGGACAAGATGGCAGTGGTCAAGCGTGGCGCTTGGTGTTGGCTACGGCCGCCGCGGGCGGAGCGTTACGGAATGGTGCGGTGGAGATCACCTTTGAACAAGAAGCGGAATTGGACTTGTTTATTCATGAGGCGGTGATTCCGGTGTTTCATCACCTGATGACCACGGCGGCTAAGCTCTTGATGAAGTCGGGGTATCCGGCGGAGGCCGTCTTACCGGATCTGTATCTCAACGGGCGATTCGGAGATTACTTGCGTCAAACCGAGACTCACGGCCTACTCAACGCGCTCCAACAAGGATCCCAGATCGGCCTTTATGCCGCTCTAAGTCGTTTAGAGCGCTTTAATGACGGTAAATTGGAACGTTTGATGGAGATCTGCCTTGAGGAGATCCAACGCGGCGATCTTGCGCGGGAATGGTCGCGTGAGCAAACCGACGGACACCCGCGCCTCAATAAACTGCTGAAAACGCACCGGCAACAAGATCTCTGGGATTGGGAACAACAAACCTTGGAGCTGCTCAACGTTAACGGATAAACCGTGGGTTTTCATGCTATCCTAGGGATATTATTTTAGTGGTGTGTAAGGTAACGACATTATTTCGGTAAGGGAGTCTCTAATGGATGGCCAAATTCAAACCTACATTGAGGAATTGTTCCACTCGCACTATGATGTACAACAAAGCGGCGGCATTAGCTTAATCGAAATCGGTTCAGAGGCGTTACCCTACTTGATCGATGCGCTGCCCAATGCCCCGGCTCCGGTGCGCGCCTTGATCGCGTGGATTATGGGCGAGATCGGCGATCCGGCCGCCATGGAAACCTTGATCGAACTGCTTCATGATAGCGATTCTAAAGTTCAAGAATGGTCTGCCCGCGCCTTAGGCGAAATTGGGGATGATCGTGCGGTGGAATTGTTGTTGGAGTTGTTACAAGACGGCATGGTCGGTACACGCCGTAATGTCGCGGCCGCGTTGGGATGGTTGGGGGATGATCGTGCTGTCCCGTATTTGATCAACGCGATCCATGATGTTGATCCGATTATGCGTGGCAATATCGCCGCCTCACTGGGGACATTAGGCGATCGGTCAGCGGTGATGTCATTGATGCAATTGCTAAGCGATGCGGATGGTTGGGTACGGATTCGGGCCGCGAAATCATTAGGGCAATTGCGCGATTGTGATGCTACCGAGACCTTGGTTTATCATTTGTTAAATGATGACTTCGAGTGGGTGCGTTATAACGCGGTCTGGTCATTAGGACAGATCCACGACGGGCGTAGTTTTGAGCCGCTGTTGATGGCCCTCAATGATCCGAGTGCTAATGTGCGACGCGGGGCGGTTGAAGCGTTGGCCAATTTTAGTGATCCGCGGGCGATCGAAAGTTTGCGGGAATGTCTGCATGATGAGGACTCTAGTGTCCGCGAAACCGCTCATATCGCGTTGCAACGCCTGAACTATTAAAGCAATAGATCGAGGGGGTTCCTCGATCTATTTTCTGTTTCGTTAAGCGTTGTAGAGCAGCTGAATCACCCGTTTAGCGGTGTCCTCGTTGATGCGATTTTGCGCTAGATAATTGCCTTGTAACACCCGGCTTAAGTTTGAGAGGGTAGCGACCGGCAATTTTGGCTCACGAAATTCCAAAGCCACATCATGCACAAAGACCACCACACCGAAGATCGGCAGGTCATTCGGCAATTGTTGGCGTGCTAAATATTCTTGCAGACTCCGCATATCAGATAACAACTCGCGCGTGGGATCGATCCGAGCGGGGGCCCATGAACCGTCCCGCCGCTGCATCAACCACCGATCGGCCTCATTGACAAAATTTCCGGTCTGATTCAAGATACGAAACACCAGCACACCGTGGGTACTCACCAACACCGCGTCAATGTAAAACGAGACGGGTTTACGATTGATGTTGCGGATCAAGGTGTAACGATCGTCCAGATAACCGCCGAGTGCGTTACCGACCAATTTTGCGAGGTCATTTTCGCGTCGAAAAGTCAGCCCGCGAACGGCGATCGGCAAACACAAAACACCACATCCTAGCCCGATCACAAACAGAATGCGAAATAGGGCCGAATATAGGGGATAGGTGGAGCTTTCGGTATTGACCAAAACGACTTGTAAAAAGAATATCGAGATCAGCGCTAAAAAAGCCCCGATGGCGGCCAATAACACGGCGATCTGGTAAAAGGTGATTTGACGGCGGGAAACCGCCCGACTTGCAGCGACATTACGCATGAAGTAGCTTTCCTTGTTATTCGTGTGCGCTTATGAAGCGACTTGCCCGTTTGCGTTAGCGGTGCGCCGTTGCGCGATAATTTCTTCAAGGACGTGTTGTAATTCGGTAAACTTTGGTAACGGCTTGTAGATGAGACGATCCGCGCCTGCCCGTTGGATCACAGCGGTTTCTTCTTCAGGGGTGAGCTTATACGCCGTCGTCAAGACGATCGCGATATTGCCTAAAGGTTGGCTTTGGCGAATGCGTTCCCCTACGATTGGGCCTTGGATTTCGCCTGGCAGTCGGATGTCTAACAGCGCCAATTCCGGTAATTCGCCCTGAAAATGCTTTTGATCCACATCATCGATCCATTTTACGGCTTCTTCACCGTCCACAAATGCGACCCCTTCGATCCCCCAAATGCCGAACATGGCCAGTAGGACTTCGTAAATATCGGGTTCGTCCTCAACCACCATCCAAGTAGACAAAGCTGATTACCTTTCGTTGTGTTTCCGCTTCTGTATTCTAACACTAAGCGGTTTGATTCTCCAAACACCTCTTAAAGAAGCATAGAGATTACTAAATGGATTAAAGAAATATTGAGAGATCCGCCTTCAATGGCAAAATTTGAACAATTTCTTTTAGATTATAATTGGGGGCATCCAATTTACCATAATAGGAAATTCACTAAAAAACTTTACCCTTTAGAAATGTCGGCACTTTATGATGCACATGGTAATTTGATCCGTGCATGGGTAGGGCCATCTAAGTTTGAAACTATTCCTGGTCGACTAGGTGCAAAAGTTGCATCACCTTCTGCTACGATGGATATAACCAATATTCACCGAACAGATTTAAGTAGAATGACTCTAACACATAATCATCCCTTTGGAACTAACCCTTATTTTACAACAGTAGATGGTGATATTAGATTTTGTGTAACAAAAAATATTGGGACAATTAGGGCTGTGAGTTACGATTATATTTTTACTTTTAAAACAGATCCCAATTTGCATCTTGCTCTCGGTTCGTTTGAACAACCGATACGAATTGCTATGATCAACAGCGTTGCTTCAACAGTAGCGTCTCGGGTTAGATCTTTTCAGGACAATGACATACTCGACTAAAATTTAGCATTATTCCAATCCGGTCAATACCAAATCGTTCACAACTTTAAAGAATTAACTGTTTCTGTTAATCAGTATTTGTCGAGTTTAGACCCACAGTCAGTCCAAAAAATTAAAGATGACTTCGCTGCTGTCTATGCTGAGGTAAAATTGATGGGTGGTGAGGGTATGGGACTTGCTCTTAAACTAAATTATTCCTTGGAAGTTTCTAGAAGACGTTAGGAGAAGACATGGACTATTTACATATAGTACCCGAATACGCGATTGGCGTAGGGTTTGCATTAAAGCATTTACAAATAGGGGTTCCTCAAGACAATCCGTTTGATGGCGGGCAAACCCAGATCAGCTTACGATCGTTATGGTATTGTAAACTAGTGTCTGCGTTGCATAATACGCGTTTACTAGAAGATATGGTGTTCGGGGTTGTCAACACCTCCAAGTGGCGTAAGGGCATCATCGTGTTACCATCGCAAATCCCTAAAGAAACGCTCAGCGCTTATTCCCAAGACATGCCATCCTCACCACTTCCAACAGCTAACCTAGACGATTGGCAAGATCCGGTAGCCAAGGCCTTAAAGGGTGTTAATTTATTTCATGAACAGTCGATGGTTAGTTTTGATGGATATGGAGGTTATGAATATGACTTTAGTTTTGCGACCACAGGCTATCGTGGAAGTCTGTATGTTGCAGGACGTATTAGATACGGCAATTTGCAAAATGTGTGGTGGGCATTAGTGGAATCCGTAAAATATTTCGCGAATTTCTATGAGAATGAGACCATTCGTGGGGCAGCGGCCAAAGTCGGCACATTGGGATGGATTTGATCGGCTGAAACAAGCTGATCTCCCTGTCATTCTCCACTGAGATGTGGGGATTGTAGGGGGATGTATTCAAGATAAGTGTTCATAAATTACAGGGTTTAAATGGTCATCGAGATCACACAAAGCAATACCTCAAGAGTGTTGCGTTTCGATCAAGCAGGTTAATAGTGGGAGATGTTAACGATGAACAGATACGTGATGCCCCTTAGTTACCTCGGATTAGGATTTCGATTACGACCTTTCGAGGGTGCAACAAAATCAGACGATCCACTGGATACCAGACCAACGGCGTTATCCACACTATCCGAATGGTGCTGCAACTTATCTGCCCAATCGGGTGAAAGGGGATTACCGGAAAACTTCGTGTTTGGGGTGGTGAACACCCACAAGTGGCGCAAAGGCATTCTCATACGGCTATCTCAAATCCCTGAGGAAACGATTAAAGCTTATTCACGATCGGCTCCTTTCTTACCCACTCGTACCATAAACTTGGATGATTGGTCCGATCCCGTGACCGAGGCTTTGAAAAACATTGATTTGTTTGAAGAAGAAAAAGAGGGGATGGCCGTTACAGATGGGACAAAAGGTTATTCCTACGACTTTGATTTTAGAACGATGTCATGTCGTGGCAGTTTCCAATGGGAAACCCCGGTTCGATCCAGTGACTTAGACCCTTTAAGCATGGCGTTGTTGCGTTCGCTTCAATATTTCGCCACGCTTTATGATGATGAAACCATCAGGAGCGCGGTTTTGAAATTGCAGGATTTGTGATGAAAGGGTAGATGATCATTGAATACGTTCAATCATATCGAAACTTTAGAAAAATGACTTTAAAATCGATTACCGGAAAGGAGGCTAACCTTGGATAGTTGCACAAATTCATACAAGATTTTTTTAAGGGGATTTGGCATTGAGAGTTTATGGCCTCATTCTGCTCAAAAAAATCCTTTTGGGTCAGACTTTATGAGCGTTTCTTCCTATTGGTATTGTTGTCTCCTCGGTGAAAGTAG
This sequence comes from Anaerolineae bacterium, assembly GCA_025454525.1. GTDB lineage: Bacteria > Chloroflexota > Anaerolineae > Aggregatilineales > Phototrophicaceae > JALOOG01. The sequence continues at coordinate 10,780 of JALOOG010000161.1, forward strand.
TCCTTTTTATTTACCAGACGAAACCATCGTATTTGGAGTAGTGCAAACCAATAAATGGTATAAAGGCTATTTAGCCTTAGCATCTGAGGTGGACGAAACCACTTTAAAGAATTATAAGAACAGTTTTAAGCCGCAAACACCACTAACTACCGTAGATCTAACTGAATGGCAAGATCCCGTAGCTAAGGCCTTGAACAGCATTCACGCCTTCCCCATGCTTTCGAGACCACCCCATCAACACCCTTTCGGTTACAGATATACCCTCGACTTCTCAAGTCTGGGTTGTCAGGGTTATTTCAAGATTATGGGTCGTTCCAATACACCGTTAGATCAACTCTATGAACAGTTGTTAGAGACGATCCGCTATTTTGCCCAGTTTTACGATACCCCTAAAATCAAAGTCATGGCCAATGCACTTGCTCGGAGAGACTAAAAGAAGGTTGGATTTAGGCGTTATCGAGCTAAATTGTGTGGGGAAATCCATCGTATGCTACCAACTTACAGGAGTTTAAAAATGATCTACGAAATCGACATTCACAGCCTATTTCTAAGAGGTTACGGATTGAAAGCGTTGGAACTCGGTAAAGAATATACGAACCCCTTTGGAGAAGGTTTGATCACCATTTCTTCCTACTGGTATTGTTTTCTAGACGCAGGTGGAATGCCTTTTCATTATCCTTTCGAATTTTACAATGGAATCTATGACGGTAGGGTCATGTTTGGTGTAATCCACACCGACAAATGGCGTAAAGGGTATCTCGTCTTGGAATCGATGGTGGAGCAAACGGTGATCAATACTTATCAACGGGTTGAAAATCCGCTTCCACAAGACACATTTGACTTAACCGGCTGGGATGATACCGTCATCAAGGCGTTGAACGGTGTTTATGTCTTCCCGATAAATGATCATAATACGAATAAAGAAGGCTTTTATCATCACTATGACTTCATCTTTGGAAGTTATGGTTGCGAAGGTCGTTTTGAGGTTGCGGGACCCACCCGTAAACCGTTAGATCAGTTCTATCTATCGTTGTTAGAGGCTTTAGCCTATTTTATTCAGTTCTATGAGGATCCTCAAATTCAATCACTCGCTAACAGACTAGATAAAGGAAAACAATAATGGATCCGAACAATACAACCAATCCGTTACCTGCGGAAAACAACACCGTGAATGATGCGACTTTAGCTTTAGATGCCGCGATCCGCGAAGCACAGGCGTTTAATCAAGATGTAAATGAGGTCATCAAGATGTAAATGAGGTCCTTTCTAGAATCACGAGCGCCATTCACAAAGCACAATTAGAAGCAGTTGAAGCCATTCAAAACAAAAAATAGCTTGCTTTAGACGCGCCTCATACCATTAGGGTAGGGATTGTACCTTAAGGACGATAATCAACAAGAGTAACAGTGGGATCGGAATGTGATAAGAATGCTTCATACCGTTGATTTAGTCAATTGGCAAGATCCGGTAATTAAAGTTTTAAGAAATGTTAATTTATCTCCCGAATATCGTCTGAACAGCCCAATTGAGCCAAGAAGTTACTATTATGAGCTTGCCTATCAAACGACCCTTTGTGATGGAAAGATTACTGCTTTTGAGCCTACTACTGGATCAAATTTGAGTGAGCTACAAACCGCTTTGGTGACTTCCGTAAAATACTTCGCTTCTTTCTATGATGATGAAACCATCAGGAGCGCGGTTTTGAAATTGGATGATCTCTGATGAAAGGGTAGATGATCATTGAACACATCAGGACTATCGCATCAAAATTGGGTAAGTAACTGTAAGAGAAAGCTATCGTCAAGCGCAGCACGGAAATGCTTGTGGTTGAGACTGAGCTTAGCTGGATGATGTTTCAGCCAATTCAAGGCAATATGTCGGATAATCACCAAGTTTTCCGATGCATCGTCGAGACGAACACCGAACGCATCTTCACCAAAGACGACCTCAAGTGTCCAATGAAACGTGTTTTCGACAGATCAATGGGGGCGAGTGGCTGCCAAGAGACGAATGGCATTCGCGAGTACAGGGTCATATCGCCCCTGCATTCGCGGGTCTTCCATGTCCCCGAAACACGTTTCTAAACTCGCAAATGATTGCTCGTTCATCGCTCACCCTTTTGGAGCAGCCATTATCTACCCGTTTTCGTTTTGATGCGATAGCCCTGACTTTCCTGATGTGATTTTTGGATTTTTAAGCATCATGCGTTAAGATACATCATTTTAAAGTTGACCTCATCCACGTAAAGGACATCCTTTTTATGCATCGGGAACATCATAAGTGGTATAGCCCCTCACTGAACCGCGAGATGGATTTATTGGTCTTTGGACACGCGGGCGCTCGCGCCTTGATCTTTCCCACGTCCAAAGGCAAGTTTTACGAATGGGAAGATCGCGGCATGATGTCCGGGGTCTTTGGCCCCGCCATTCGCAACGGTTGGTTACAATGTTATTGTGTGGATAGCGTCGATGCCGAAAGTTGGTATAACTGGGGCGCACATCCCGGCTATCGCGCTTGGCGACAAACCCAATACGATACCTACCTCTATACCGAAGTATTGCCTTTGATGAACGCGAAAAACAGCAACCCGTTTCTGATGACAATCGGCGCGAGTTTCGGCGCATATCACGCCATGAATTTCGGACTCAAACACGCCGATAAGGTGGATCGTATCATCGGCATGAGCGGGATCTACGACATCCGTTACTGGGCCAGCGGTTATGACGGGGAACACGTCTATTTCAATAATCCGGTGCAATATATCAACAACGAATGGGAATGGCATCGTCTGGCCGCGTTGCGCCATGTCGATATTATCATCGTGAGCGGCCGTGAGGATCGCTTGATCGGGCAAGCGCGCGCTTTATCCAGTGTGCTTTGGAGCAAAGGCATCGGCAATGCGCTGCGTGAATGGGACGGATGGGCGCATGATTGGCCCTATTGGTCGCACATGCTCTCGATTTACCTGAATGGACATGATTGATCTTTGTGCAACGTGTCTAACGATTTTTAAGCAAAGCTTTTTATAATTCGCGTTTAGCTAACAAAATTGACCCTTATTTTACCCTTCAAATAGGGATTACAAAAGGAATTACATGGTTATGGCTACCAAAAAAGCACCTCTTAAAGTCGGTTTATTTGTGGGTCGTGAATGGTCATTTCCCCCCGCATTTTTAGAAGAGGTCAATCGGCGTAATGACGGCGTGATCGCGGAATACATGAAGGTGGGCGGCACGATGATGAATGAGCCGACCGAATACCGTGTGATCGTGGATCGCATCTCGCATGAAGTCCCTTATTACCGTTCGTATCTCAAAAACGCGGCGTTACAAGGCGTGAAGGTCGTGAATGACCCGTTTATGTGGTCGGCGGATGATAAGTTTTTTGGGGCCTCCTTAGCGACTCAATTAGGGATCGCGTCACCGAAAACGGTGGTGTTACCGAATCACAGTTATGTCCCCGGCATCGTCCCCACCGAGAGCTTACGCAACCTCAAATACCCGATCGATTGGTATGCGTTGGTCGAAAGCGTGGGAGGGTTTCCGGTGGTCTTAAAAGATGCACACGGCGGCGGTTGGCGCGATGTCTATATCTGTCGTTCAATGGAAGATCTCTGGCGCAATTATAACAAGAGCGGCCTGTTGACCATGGTCTTACAAGAGTTTATCGAATGGGACAATTACGCCCGTTGTATGGTGTTGGGTCAAGAAGATGTGCATGTGATGAAATATTCACCCGGTCAACATGGCGCGGCCCGTTACCATGAACAACACGACTTTGATGCAAAGTTGTACAAGCGCCTAGTAGACGACTCGCTTACCTTATGCCGTGCGTTGAATTACGACATGAACACGGCCGAATATGCGATTCGGGACGGGGTGCCATATGCACTTGACTTTATGAACGCCGCACCCGATATGGACATCAACTCGCTAGGGAAAGTCCATTTCGATTGGATGGTGACGCACATGGCGGATATGGTGATCCGGTTGGCGAAGTCGAATGAAGGCACCCGCGATCGGTATACGTGGACATCTCATGCGTCAAAGGCAAGCAAGGCAAAATCCCCCCGTAAAAAATTGGTGACGAGTGAATAGAGGTGCTGTATGATTCGTGAAGCGGTCGATTATTACCATCAGTTACTCACGCCCGACGCGGCCCAAGTGGCTCACGAATATATGATGAGTCATCTGGAAGACCGTCATCTTAAATTCGGCAGCGTCCCAGTATGTCGCACCTTGCGTCCACAATTTTACACTGCCAACGCTTGGCGCTACTTGCAAGACCGTACCGCGTTGGTATTAAGCGCCTTTGCCAAGGCCCACCACGCCTTGATGAGCGTGCCGAATTTGCGTGAACGGCTTGACCTTGAACCCTATGAAGAAGAAATGCTGCATGTCGATGTGGATGCCAACATTCAGATCCCATGGTCATCTTCGCGTTTAGATGCGTTTTATGAATCAGAGACCGGCTATCTCAAATTTGTGGAATATAACGCCGAAACCCCCGCCGGCATTGGCTATGGCGATGAATTGATGCATATGTTCCTTGAGTTGGACGTGATGAAACAATTCCAAACCCGCTATCGCATTGAGCCGACTCCGGGGATGCCGCATTTGTTAGACGGGTTGATAAAGGCCTATCGCGCTTGGGGAGGGACCGAACGCCCACAAATTGCGGTGGTGGATTGGCATGAAGTCCCCACCTTGAACGAACATGAGATCAGCCGCTTGTATTTTGAGCAATGCGGTTATACCGGAGTCTTAGCCGATCCGCGTCACCTTGAATATCGTAATGGCAAGCTTTGGGCCGGCGATTTTCGGGTAGATATGATCTACAAACGGGTCTTGTGTACCGAATTGGTGCATGAGTTGGGCATGAATTCGGCGTTGATCCGAGCGGTGCGAGATCGGGCGGTGTTTATCACCAATTCGTTTAGCGCGAAGCTTTTGGCCAAAAAGGCGAGTCTGGCATTTTTAAGTGATGAATCGAACGCACACTTGTTTAATGCAGAAGAATTAGACGCGATCCACGCGCATATCCCTTGGACGCGGCGTGTCCAAGATCGCAAGACGATCTATCAGGGTCAAGAGGTCGATCTCTTGACGTTTATCGCCGATCATCGTGAAAATTTGGTGTTAAAGCCAAATGATGAATATGGCGGAAAAGGGGTCGTGATCGGTTGGGAAGTTTCACCGGAAGTCTGGACACACACGATCCAAGACGCACTCACTACGCCGCATGTGGTACAGGAGCGGGTGACCTTGGTGCAACGCGATTTCCCGATGATGATCGACGGCAGCTTGGATATTAGCCCGCGTTACGTGGATGCGAATCCGTATGTTTTTTCGGGTGAGTATATCGGCGGTTGCCTCACGCGCCTCTCATCGGCGGCCCTGTTAAATGTCACCGCGGGAAAAGGTTCAGTTGTGCCGATGTTTGTGATCGAAGCGCTGTAACCACGACTTTGGACAGGGGGCAATCAAGTTAGAATTTGCCCCCTTCGATCAACGCGATCTCATCGGGGTCTAAGCCATAAAGGGCATACACGGCCACGTCAATTTTGCCGTCTACCCGCGTGATTTCTTCTAACAACTCATACCGCCGATCGCTAAGCGAGTCGCTGTGTTGTGCGTGTGCTTGTTTGAGTTTTAACATGCGATCTACTAAGGTGACGATGTGATCGTGTTGGGATTTTTGGGACGGATCGGTAAGATCCAATTTGCGGATCGGGATCTTTAACACATCTTGC
>JALOOG010000046.1 GCA_025454525.1 Anaerolineae bacterium
ATTAAACCGGACAACATTAGCCAAATCGTCCGGCGCATTTGCCACGCGGCCGCTATTCGTGGCCAAGGCTCACACGCGCTTCGACATCGCAATGGTCATCAAATGGCAGATCAAGGTGTTGCGCCATCCGTCGCCGCCCGTGTTTTGGGTCACAGCGATGTCATGGTGACGCTCAAACATTACTATCCCAAAGACTGGAAGCGCGCTGAAAAAACCATGAAGGATCTTGCTTATAAGCCGAAAACCATAAGGAGAAAATAGCGTATCGAAGGCCGTCATTTTTAGTCGGGGTGACGGGACTCGAACCCATGACCTCTTGCACCCCATGCAAGCGCGCTACCAAGCTGCGCCACACCCCGCTGTTGTTGATAAGGACAGTATAAACGATACTAGACGGGCTGACAAGGTGCTTTTCCCGTCTGATTAAATTGTTATGTGTTCGGTCAGATTCTGTAACGTTTTCTAGACAAGATGTTTATGCAATTTTCTAACTAAACGCCTTAAAATAAGGGTAATGAGGGAGTCAAGGTATGCTGCGCTCACGTAAAAACCAATATTTTGGCGTTAACGCCCATCTACACAGCTATCTCCAATCAAATGAGGGTTGGACGGGGTTTCATGGCAAATCGATCGCGGATCTCGCCGAGATCATCAGGCAACGTCTACCGCCCGGTTATCTGGTGGATACCGAACGTTCGCTTCAAATTCGTGATGTGAATCGTGAAACCCGCGAGATCACCCGATGGAATAACCTTGACGCATGGGATGAATTGATCGAAAACTCCCAAGCTTCCGATGATCCGAATATCCGTACCCAACCGTTGATCGAAACATTGGATCTGGACGAAGATCAATATCATATCGCTTTGATGATCTACAAATTGGACGATGAACAGGTGATCGGTCATCCGATCACGCGCATTGAATTGTTGTCGCCCTCCAACAAGCGGGGAATTGGCTATTTACAATATCGTGAGAAACGTAGCACGATTTTGAAAGCCGGTATTCACATGGTGGAGATCGACTACTTGCACGAAACCCGCCCGATTGTGCGTGGTTTGCCACGTTATCCTTATAGCACCGAGTCGCACGCTTATCACATTATCGTCAGTAATCCCACACCTAGCCTACGCCTTGGTACAGTCATGCTTTATGGGTTTGATGTGGATCAACGCATTCCGAAAGTGACGATCCCACTCTTAGGTGACGATCGTCTTGAGGTTGATTTTGGCATGGCGTATCATCAAACCTATCAGAGCCTTAAGGCATATAGTCAGCGGGTAGACTATGGTCAACTCCCCGAAAACTTCAATCGTTATAGCCCCGCCGATCAAACTCGCATTTGGCGACGCATGGCGGTGATTGAAAAAATGGCCGAACGTAGTATTGATCTTGAAACTGGGCCATTTTTGCGTGAGACTTAAGCGACTTCGCTTATGTCTTAACACAAAAGGGCGGTGTTTGATCGTGATCGCCGCCCTTGAGGATTTATGCAAACATCCAATTTAGATTACGGGCGCGTCATACCGATTTTCGCGCTCACCTTTGTCGATATTCTTGGCTTAACGATCATTTTGCCACTGTTACATCTCTATGCGGTGACTTTTGGCGCAACCCCGCTTGAAATTGGACTCGTGGCGGCCGCTTTTCCCCTCGCACAATTGATCGGTGTGCCATTCATGGGCGTGTTGTCGGATCGCTTCGGTCGCAAGCCTCTTTTGTTAATCAGTCAGATCACCACCTTGATCGGTTTTTTGATGTTAGCCTTTGCCAATTCTCTGGCTTTGGTGATCCTCTCACGGGTGATTGACGGTTTATTCGGCGCAAATATCGCCACGGCACAAGCCGCGCTTAGCGATATCACCACCGATGAAAATCGCACACAAGGCTTAGGCATCACTGGGGCCGCTTTTGGTTTAGGTTTTGTGATCGGCCCGGTGATCGCCTTATTGACTTTAGAATTTACGGATAGCTTGGCCTTACCCGCATTGATCGCCGCTTTATATTCGTTTTTATCGATTTTACTGACCCTATTTGTCTTTAAAGAGACCTTACCTCCCGAACGACGCTCTTTGACTCGATCCCGCGCTCCGTGGCCGATCCGATCCTCGCTCTTGATCTTATTGATCCTAATGTTCGCGCAACAAGTGATCTTTTTTGGTTTCGAGAGTCTTTTAGGGTTATTTACCTTGAGTCGTTTAGGGTTATTAGGACAAGGGAACGCCTTGTTATTCGTCTTTGTGGGAGTCTTGTTGGTGATCGTGCAAGTCCGTTTTATCGGCAAATGGAGTCGGCGTTTCGGTGATCATCGTTTGGTTCACCTCGCGTTAGGCCTATTGGCTTTGGGTTTGATCTTACTATCATTGACTCCCGCGCAACCTCACCCGTTTTATGTGCGCCCCTTGGTGGAATATGAGATCGCGCAATTACGCCCTAGTGGTACAGAGGCAATCATTGGTGAGATCGCGGTATCATTACCCTTAGAACAGCAACGCGGGGTAGGGGGGATTCTTTGGACATTGTTCGCGGTTATCCCAATTTCGATCGGCGCGGGTTTGATTCGCCCTAGCTTAAATAGCCTGATGACTCGGCAAGTCGGGCCGGAGCATTACGGACGTGTTTTAGGGTTTAGTGCGGCCACTGTCAGCGCGGCAAATGCGGCCGCACCCTTATTAGGTGGCCTGATCTTTCAACAAATGGGTGAACTTGCGCCGTTTTTATGGGGTGGAATCATCATGACCGTGTTATTTTTAGTTAGTCTGTTTGCGGTGCGATCGGTGCGATCAGTGGGAGAACGTTCAGATTTATCGACGACACGGACTCCCTAACGTAAGGTGTGTTTTGTAAATTTCAAGAGGGACTATGATGCGTATATTGCTCTTTGTGTTAATGTTGATGTTATTGACCGCGTGTAATCTCACGACCCCTAATTCCACACCTACTGATGAGATTTTACTCTCAACATCAACGGTAGAACCGATCCCTAGTTCACCTACCTTGAGCGTTAATCCGACCGCGAATAACATCACGCCGATCCCCCCTTCCCCTAGCGTTACTGTGATCAATGTCACCCCGGACGCGACTCCTAGTCCGGTGGTAGACGGAGATTTCCCGACCACGTTTATCGAAAGTTATGCGATTGCCGCCCGTCAAGGTCAACAAATTGAGATCAGCTATGATGTCACGATCAACAATCCTAACGATGGACGGGTATATTTTTTAGTGCGTGATCCCAATGGAGCAGAGGTAACACGATTAACGATCATGACCACTGAAAGCGATGTGCTGATCGTGGATGCTCAAATTAGCGGTGAGTATCGCTTTTATGCCACCCCGCGTAACCTTCAGGGGAATTATCGCACATCGTATCAATTACAAAATCCATAGAGGGATCAAAGGGCATGGATGACATGCCCTTCAGTCCATATTAGAATAATCCCCAGTCGTCGGCCGCGCCGTCTTCCATCATGCTAGGATCCCACAGTTCAAGCCCCATTTCGATCGTTGTGGGGACTTTGAGATATTCTTGGGCGGTGCGGCGGCTTTGTTCTAACAATTGCGGTGCATACGGGCAAAACGGGGTGGTCATGATCATCGTGATATGAGCGCGATCTTCATGGATCTCCATATCGCGGATCAGACCTAATTCAATGATGTTCATGCCGATTTCGGGATCGATCACCGCACGTAATGCTTCACGAACGCCTTCTTCTTTGCTGACAGTTTGATCACTCATCGCTTTTCCTCTGTTTTGTCTCATGAAACTGTATAATAACACAGGAACACACCGAATTTCTACAATCCCCATGATAAAAATTGAAGATGAGAGACGGGTAAGATAATTTTTCTCATAAGCATCATAAATATTGACACCCCTTCGGCACGGCGTTATACTTGGTTCAACTTTACACACAGGGTATGCTTAAAATTTAACAACCGTGAAAAAATGAGGAGATAGTCCCCGAATGGGCGCAACACTCGAAATTCGTAACCTTCATGCAGCCGTAGCCGAAGATCATAAACCAATTTTACGCGGCGTGAATTTGACCATTAAACAAGGCGAAGTTCATGCCTTGATGGGCCCCAACGGTTCGGGTAAGAGTACCCTTGCCAACGTGTTGATGGGCAATCCCGCTTATGAAATTACTGATGGCGACATCTTATACAACGGTGAAAGCGTTCTGGAAATGGAACCGGATGAACGCAGCCGCGCCGGTTTGTTTCTCGCTTTTCAATATCCGGTGGCGATTCCCGGTGTCACCCTCGCTAATTTCTTGCGTCATGCCATCAATGCCCGCATGAAAGCCAAAGATCCCGAATCAAAAGGCATTTCGATCCCCGATTTTCGCCGTTTGATGCGTGGCAAGATGGATCAATTGAAGATGGATCACAGCTTTGCCGGCCGTTATTTGAACGAAGGTTTTAGTGGTGGTGAGAAAAAACGCGCCGAGATCTTACAAATGGCCGTGCTTGAGCCAAATATGGCGATCTTAGACGAAACCGACTCCGGTTTAGACATTGACGCACTCCGGATCGTTTCAGATGGGGTGAATACCTTGATGGGCCCCGGCTTAGGGGTATTGGTGATCACGCACTATCAACGCTTGTTGAACTACATCAAGCCGCAATACGTGCATGTGATGTTTGAAGGTCAATTGGTTGAAAGCGGCGGCGCGGATCTCGCGTTGAAGTTAGAAGAAACCGGTTACGATTGGATTCGCGAAAAATACGGTGTTGTCACTGAATAGTGAATAGTTAAACAAATTGATGTTGAGTTGAATAGGTAGGGAAACCATGACCGACGAGATTTTGAGCGACAAGCAGCTTACACAAGAAGAATCCCAACTAAAAGACATGCGGGCATCCTATGACGAAACCTACGGTTTCCATGATGATGATGTGCATTATAGCTTCAAGAGCGAAAAAGGGCTGAATGAAGACATCGTGCGTCAGATCAGCCAGATGAAAAATGAGCCGGATTGGATGTTACAACAACGCTTAGAGGCGTATCGGATCTTCTTAAGCAAACCGACTCCCCAATGGGGCGGTGAGCTGAACAAGATCGATTATGATGACATTTACTACTATGTGCGTGCTACCGATCAAAAAGGCCGTTCATGGGATGAAGTCCCGGCCGAAGTCAAACGTACCTTTGATCGGCTTGGGATTCCGGAAGCGGAACAAAAGTATTTGCAAGGGGTCAGCGCACAATATGACTCGGAGTCGGTTTACCACAGCATCCGCAAAGATCTAGAAGAAAAAGGCGTGATCTTCCTGGATATGGATTCGGGACTCGCGCAATATCCTGATCTGGTCAAAGAATATTTCGGCACGGTGATCCCGTCATCCGATAACAAATTTGCCGCCTTGAATACGGCGGTATGGTCGGGTGGGTCATTTATCTATGTGCCGCCCGGTGTGCATATCGATATGCCGTTACAAGCGTATTTCCGCATCAACACTCAAAACATGGGACAGTTTGAACGCACCCTCATCATCGTTGATAAGGATTCATACGTTCATTACGTTGAAGGGTGTTTGCCAGCAGGTGAATTGATCAGTAAAGGGGATCGTTGGGTCAATATCGAGTCGATTTCCCCTGGAGACACCGTTATGGATAGCGACGGCAATCAAGCCGTTGTGAAAAATGTCCGCGTAGTGCCTTTCAAAGGCGATATGTTGACCATTCGCCCCATTTCACAAGCAAATGCTTTCCAATTGACCCCTGAACATCCTGTCTTAACGGTTAAACGTAAAGATGTTGCTGTCGCTCGTAGTCGTAGAGGCTGGAAAGCCGAAGTAGACACTAAGAAATTATTGGCCGCGCATCCCGAATTTCTACCAGCTGGTGAATTGGAAGAAGGGGATTTCATCATATTTCCGATCTCCAAATTGACTCGCGAGAATCCGAAATACACGGTTCCGATGATGCGTTTATTAGGCTACTACTTGGCTGAAGGTAGTGCTTATATCCACAAACAATTGAACCAAGCGGTCGTGAGCTTCACGTTTAACCAAACTGAACGCGAGTACATTGATGAGGTGAAATCCCTTATTGAGGAGATTACAGGTAAAAAAGCCATGGAAATCGCTCAAACTGAGCGCCATGGTGTTGAGGTACGTGTTTACTCACGCTCACTGATGGATCTATGTGTCACTGATTGCGGTAAAGGTGCGGCCACTAAACAATTGAGTAAGGACATCATGGAACTCCCTGTGGCCTTACAAAAGGAATTGTTGGAAACCTACTTTAATGGTGACGGTAGTGTTTATACCAAGCGCAAACACCTGATGATTCGCGCTGCCACCGTTTCCCAACAATTGGCTTGGCAATTGCAGGAACTTTTAGCGCGTCAAGGCTATTATGCGACTATCAGCATTCGTAAGGGCGGGAAAGATACTATCCTTGGACGTGAGATCACGCGCCGCGATCAATACATCATCTACTATTCGCCTGATAAACAACAGAGCGAGATTCGCAAAGGTAACGGTTACTTCTTAGTTCCGATTAAGAAAATTGATCGCACGCCATTTGAAGGCCCTGTGTTCAACTTTGAACTTACGAGTGCGCCTAATGCCTATACCGCACGCGGTTTCGCAGTTCATAATTGTACTGCACCAAGCTATAGCTCTAATTCGTTACACAGTGCAGTTGTCGAAATCATGGTAAAAGAAGGCGCACGTTGTCGCTATACCACCATCCAAAATTGGTCGAACAATGTGTATAACCTTGTGACCAAACGTGCGATCGCTAATAAAAATGCGACGATGGAATGGGTGGACGGGAATCTCGGCTGTTTGGCCGAAGGCTCACAGGTCACGACACCTCATGGCACCAGAACGATTGAGTCACTCAACATTGGTGATGAGGTGCTTTCGTTTAACGAAAAAACCGGACAATTGTGCTTCCGTAAAGTCACGGCCAAGAAATTCTCCGGTTATCAACCTGTTCATACTGTGTCAGTAGGCGAACGTCAACTCCAAGTCACAGCGAATCATCCGTTTTTCTCGTATATCTATGAGCCAGAGAGTTCTAAGAAATTGGAACCTTATCAATTGGCTTACGTTCGCGCTGATCAACTGAAACAAGCGATTGTGCCTCGTACCTCAATGGAGTATGGCCAACTTTATGAAATGAATCAATACAGCCCTAATCTAACGATGGTTCGCGACCACTCCTCTAAGTTGAAATTAGGTCAACGTACCAACGAGGAGTTAGCGAGGTTACTGGGCTTAAGTGAAGCAGTCGAAATTGTGAAAGTGGAAGTTTCAGAAGCTTCTAGCGAACTTGTCCCCACTTGGGACATTGAAGTTGAAGAAACCGCCAATTTTGTCGCACAAGGCTTTATCGTTCACAATTCCCATCTCACTATGAAGTATCCTGCTGTCATATTAGCGGGTGAAGGCGCTCATGGCGAAGTCCTTTCGATCGCTTTTGCAGGCGAAGGTCAACACCAAGACGCGGGCGCGAAGATCACCCATCTTGCGCCAAATACCACGAGTCAGATTATCAGCAAATCGATCAGCAAAGACGGTGGACGCGCCAGTTATCGCGGTCTGCTCAAGATCGTAGAGGGTGCAGATAACGTCAAGAGCAATGTCGTCTGTGACGCGCTTCTTTTAGATGATCGCAGCCGTTCCGATACCTATCCGGTGATCGAAGTAGACGCGAAAAATGTCACGATGGGGCATGAGGCCTCGGTGAGCCGCATCGGAGAAGATCAACTCTTCTATCTGATGTCACGCGGCATGAGTGAAGACGAAGCCAACGCGATGATCGTTAACGGTTTCATTGAGCCACTGGTGAAAGAATTACCGATGGAATATGCGCTAGAGATGAACCGCTTGATCCAAATTCAACTTGAAGGATCGATCGGCTAAATCCAACATTGTGAAGTACACAAACCCCTAGCCCACCAAACATCTGGATGAGCTAGGGGTGAGGGTAAAACAGTAACATTTGTCACATCTTTTACCTGTAATCAGATGTACACTGTGTTGAAAGTACCTTAACAATTCCATATCCGTAAATGATCTAACGATCAAATTTTCATTGTCGTGCGTCATGACCCGTTTTTGTCTATAATGGAGTCTCTTACATCTTCTTAACTTGAAGGAGACGCTCTCATGAACGTTTCGGCACTTCCCAAACTGTTGATCGGCACGGCGTTAGCAATTGTGATCGTCGGGGGTGTGATCGCTTTTATCAGCGTGCAATTTGAGCTATATCTGATCATTGTCTTTCCGATTTTAATGGCAGCCATTGGTGGTTTTTTAGCCGCTTGGTGGTCAAAAGAGTTACCGATCGACAACCGTCTGCTCATCGCGTTTTTAGCAGTGGTGCTAGGCTTGGCGATTTATGGGGCTTACCGCTTTGGCGAATATCTTTTTGTCTTGAATGCTGCTGAAATTTCGATGTCGGCGATGTCTTTTGGAGAATTTTTAGAACTTTCCGCCAGCATGGGCATGAGTATCGGTGATGTTGGCAGTGGTTCAGGGGATATGGAATTTAACGAACAATCAACCCAGATCTTCTGGTTAATTGAAATGGCTGTGATTGCCTTAACCAGTATCTATTTCGCGTTCAGTTCGCGTAAAAATAGCCCGCTCTTAAACTCTTAGGAGAGATAACCACTGTGACTGTAGTAAGAAGGCGTTCAGGCGTAGATGCGCCTGTTTACACTTTAGAGGATGTACAAGCGTTAAGCGAAAAACACAATGAACCCCAATGGCTGCGCCAAGCCCGTCTTGCTTCTTGGGAGGTCTATCAAGATCTACCCATGCCTAGCGGTAAAGACGAAGATTGGCGACGTACAGACTTACGTCGGGTGCGTTGGGAAACCGTATCACCTTTAGCCCAAGCGAACGGTGCAACTGTGGACTCTGTGCCAACCAGCAACCGTGAACCATTGCTGGGCAATGAAGGCGGCACGATGATCTTTGTGGACAGCAAATTGGTGAGCATGAGCTTAGCGGAGTCGCTCAAAGATCAGGGCATTATCTTCACCGATTTGCTGACCGCTTGTATCGAACATGAAAAGCTTGTCCGTCCGAACCTGATGACCAAAGCGGTTTTACCTACCGATGGTAAGTTTGCCGCTTTGCACGCCGCGTTGTGGACGCATGGCGTATTTCTCTATGTGCCGCGTAACAAAGTTGTGGAATTGCCCTTCCATGCGGTGATGTATAACGCACATCAGGGCGCAAGTTTAGGGCATATCTTGATCGTGTTGGAAGAAGGCGCGCAAGCGACGATTCAAGTCGAATACGCCTCACCAGAACATTCACAACCCTCCACTTACATCGGAGCGACTGAGTTGTTAGTAGGGGATGCGGCCAACTTGCGTTATGTCGCGCTTCAAGGCTGGAATCGTCAAACCTACGAGTTCACCCATCAACGCGCCCGCATTGGACGTGATGCTAACTTGGATTGGATCTTAGGGGTGATGGGGAGTGCGCTCACCAAGTCGTATATTGAGATCTTTACCGATGGTAAAGGTGCAAACGGACGGGTTTCTGGGTTTTTCTTTGCCGATCAAGATCAACACTTTGACTTAGACACCCAACAGAATCACAACGCACCGTTGACCACCACCGATCTGTTGTTTAAGGGCGCGGCCAAAGATGAGGCCCGCACGGTTTGGCAGGGCATGATCAAAGCGCTCCCCAAGATGCAAAAGATCGACGGTTTTCAGGCTAATCGTAACCTTGTCTTGAGCGATCAAGCGCGTATGGATGGCATTCCTGGACTTGAGATCGAAGCGGACGATGTGAAATGCTCTCATGCGGCCACTTTCGGCACCTTAGAAGCACAACCCATCCATTACTTGATGAGTCGTGGGATTCCGCGCAAAGAAGCCGAATTGATGGTGATCGATGGGTTCTTTGACGAGTTATTGCAACGTGTCCCCTTTGATCGTGTACGCGAACGTTTGCAAGCCGCGATCGAAGCGAAAATTTTAAGTTAAAACAGATCTACGGAGAGGGAGTATCCCGGCTATTTCGGATATTTCTCCCTCTCGTTTTTTTAAGTATCATTCGGTGTTACAAGGGCTATTTTATGTTCACCAAAACATTTGACGTTCAGTCCATCCGCGCCGATTTTCCGATTCTGCATCAACTCCATCATGCTGATGTGCCGTTGACCTATCTCGATAATGCCGCCTCTACCCAAAAACCCCAAGCGGTGATCCATGCGTTGAGCGATTACTACAGTCGCTACAATGCCAATGTACATCGCGGTATCCATAAGTTGAGTGAAGAAGCGACCGCCGCCTACGAAGGGGCCCGCAAAAAACTTCAAAAATTCATCCATGCCAAAAGTTACCGTGAGATCCTGTTCACTAGTGGTACAACGGAAGGGATCAATCTGGTCGCTCAAACATGGGGACGGGCAAATTTACAAGCGGGCGATCTGGTGATCTTAACCGAGATGGAACATCACTCAAACATCGTGCCTTGGCAAATTTTGGCCGCAGAAAAGGGTTTTAATTTACGTTATTTACCGATCTTACCTGACGGCACGCTTGATCTTGGGGTTTATGAAGCGTTATTACGTGATCATCCGGTGAAATTGGTCTCTTTAGTACATGGCTCAAACGTTTTAGGCACGATCAATCCGATTGAAACGATCATCACCCAAGCGCACGCACGGGGGGCCCGAGTTTTAGTCGATGCCGCACAAACCGCGCCGCATTTGCCGTTGGATGTCCAAGCCTTAGATGTCGATTTTCTCGCCTTCAGCGGACATAAAATGTTAGGCCCTACGGGTATCGGTGTGTTATATGGCAAACGTGCCTTGTTAGAAGCGATGCCGCCATGGATGGGCGGAGGTGATATGATCGCTGAAGTCCGCCTAGAAGGATCAACATGGAATGAGCTGCCCTATAAATTTGAGGCCGGCACACCTCATATTGCCGGGGCAATCGTCTTAGGTCATGCGGTGGATTATTTGCATCAGGTGGGTATAGACGCGATTCACGCGCATGTTGAGGCTTTAACTCAATATGCCTTAGAGAAGTTACGTGCCTTTCCCCGTTTAACCATTTATGGCGATGCCCCCAAGCGTGGGGGAGTCGCTGCCTTTAGCTTAGCGGGCATTCACGCCCATGATCTCGCCCAACTATTGGATCAAGAGGGAATCGCGGTACGCGCCGGCCATCACTGCACCCAACCGTTGCATCGTAAATTAGACTTGGCTGCGACCACCCGTGCGAGTTTTTACCTCTATAACACGTTTGAAGAGGTCGATCGTTTGATCAGGGCCTTAGAAAAAATTAGCCATGTGTTTGAGAGAGGCTAACCGATGGATAATATGTATCGTGAGTACATTTTAGATCACGGCACTAATCCCCGTAACCGCGGGATATTAGATCCAGCCGACATCGATCATGAGGAAAAAAATCATTTGTGTGGGGATCGTTTGCGCTTAACGATCCAATTTGACGCAGATCATCGGATTGCCGCGCTCAATTGGGACGGAGAAGGCTGTGTCATCAGTCAAGCGACCGCTTCTATGTTGAGTGAAGATTTAATCGGCAAAACCGTTACAGACTTGGCTCGCTTGACTCGTCAAGATGTGTTAGATCTCTTGGGCATCCCGTTGACCA
The DNA here is from genome assembly GCA_025454525.1 of Anaerolineae bacterium. GTDB lineage: Bacteria > Chloroflexota > Anaerolineae > Aggregatilineales > Phototrophicaceae > JALOOG01. Next base: position 11,610 of record JALOOG010000046.1, read on the forward strand.
TGAATCGGGAAAAATGTGCTTTATTATCTTTGCGGGTGATTAAAACCGCATTGTTCGGCGTTGAGGAATGGCAACGCACCTTAGACGAAGAATAAGAGAGGTTCAATGATGGTAGATTTTGTGAGCGTGGCGAAAACCGACGAAATTCAACCCGGTGAGCGTTTGATCTTTGAATTGGGGAAACGTTGGATCGCCGTTTTTAACGTGGACGGGCAATATTACGCAATTGAAGATGTCTGTTCACATGACGATGGCCCCTTGGCTGAGGGGAAATTGATCGGTTGCCAAATCGAATGCCCACGGCACGGCGCGAAATTTGATCTACGCACCGGTGAAGTATTAACCCCGCCTGCTCTGGTAGATGTACCTGTTTATCAGGTGCGTGTAATTGGTGATGAGATCCAAGTTTCTACGGAGCGCTCCTAGCTTTATGGCGCGGACTCTGGTGTTTGGTCATCGGGGCGCGTCTGCTTACGCGCCCCAAAACACCCTTCCATCTTTCCAATTGGCCTTAGATCAACAGGTGGATGGGATCGAATTTGATGTACATCTGTCATCCGATGGGATTCCGGTTGTATTTCACGATTTTGTCTTGGATCATTTGACCGACGGCACAGGCTTGATCCACGAAAAATCCCTTGCCGATCTCAAACAGCTAGACGCAGGCGGAAAATTCGGCGCGCAATTTGCCGGAGTCCGCATTCCCACGTTAGCAGAGGTGTTTGAGTTAGTCGGGGATCGGGTGATCTTAAACGTTGAGATCAAATCGCGTCATCAACAAGCATCGCGTTTAATTGGCGAAGTGATCCACCAATTCGGATTACAATCCCAAGTGATCGTTTCATCATTTGATTTAGACACCTTATCTCTTGCCCGTCAAGCGATGCCGGACATCGCGATCGGAGTCTTGCATGAAGCGATTTTAAGCGATGAACACCTTAAACTCATTGAAGCGATCCGCCCACAAGCTTTGCATCCCTACTATCAATTGTTATTTCACAACACCGATTATGTAACGACCTATCTCAATTCAGCGTTTCAGGTGAATACATGGACGGTAAACGATCCTGCCCACGCCCAAAAATTGCAACAATTAGGCGTGAATGCCGTGATGACCGATTACCCGGATCTGATTCGTGCGGCGTTGGTTTAAGGGATCGCTGATGAAGTGGTGGTGGAGTCTTGTCCGTTTTGGCTTTCGATTACTCTATAACGAATTGGCCTTCACCTATGATTGGGTGAGTAGGATCGTCTCGTTAGGAGCGTGGCGCTGTTGGCAACGTTCCGCCCTTAAACATCTCCCGGCGCAAGGGGTGATTTTAGAGTTAGCGCACGGCACGGGTGATCTACAGATCGATTTACATGCCGCCGGGTATCACACCGTGATCGGGTATGACCTCTCACCTTACATGGGACGGATCACCCAACGCAAACTCACACACAACGGCATTACACCACGTTTAACGCGAGGCATGGCCCAAGCGTTGCCTTTTTCTAATGCGACCTTTGACGCGATCGTCTGTACTTTTCCCACGCCTTTTATCTTTGAGCGTGTAACCTTAGATGAACTCTATCGGGTTATGCGTCCCAATAGCCGCTTGATCATCGTGATCAGTGGCACATTTACCGCCGGAGGCGTGCTAATCCGCTTGTTAGAGGGCTTATATCGCATTACCGGACAACGTGCCGATCGTTCGGCGAATGAGATCTTGTTTCAACAGGTGATTGATCGGTTTCAAAATACCGGATTCCAAGCACGTTTAACCCGTGAACCTTGTCAGCATAGCGAGGCTTTGGTGATCCTTGCTGAACGCCGCTAAATTTACACTCTTTTCACAGTTTTCTACAGAATTTTATACCTAAAAAGCTGTATAACAGACTTACGATGATGGTAAGCAATCAAAAGGTGTAAACCATGTGGTTTGATCCCAATTACTTTTGGCTGGTGATGATCCCGACCTTGGTATTGTCGCTAGGCGCACAGGTGTTAGTCCGTTCTGCTTATAGCAGATGGAGTGGTATTCCGAACAGCCGTGGCCTTACTGGGCCAGAAGTCGGACAACATTTGATCCGGTCAGCGGGCTTACAAGGTGTCCGTTTAGAGCGTGTCCCTGGCGAATTAACCGATCATTTTGACCCGCGTGAAAATGTGGTACGCATGTCCGATAGTGTGGTATCTCGTCCGTCGGTGGCATCGATGGCGATCGTCGCCCATGAGTTAGGCCATGCCCAACAATACCAACAACGTTCCCCTCTAATCGCGATGCGAAGCTTTTTATTGCCTGCGGTGCAGTTTAGCCCGACGATCTCCTATATGTTGATCTTTGCTGGGTTCATGTTTAATGCCACGGGCTTGATCCAATTGGGCGCGCTGTTTTTTGGGGTGGTGGTGCTGTTTATGATCCTTACTTTGCCTGTGGAAGTGGATGCAAGCTTGCGCGGTTTACGCATCTTGCGCGAAAGTGGCTTGATCGGCGTTGAGCAGGACATCACCGGAGCGCGTTCGGTATTAACCGCCGCCGCTTTAACCTATTTTGCCGCGGCCATTACCTCGGTGTTGCAATTGTTATACTATCTTAGCTTGGCTTCACGGCGTAACTAGCTGCCTGATACAAATTCAGACAATCTCCACCCCTAAAGGCGGTTCAAACAACCGCCTTTACCTAAAAATTGTCCCATCACCCTATAGATTAACTCAAATTCAATTGCACCATTTACTTTCACGATATTTGCATTTTCTGTGAATAAATTCACTTGTGTTTTGGAAAAACTGCGTTATCTTAAGAAAGGGTTGATCGGCGTTATCATAATCAACAGGTCGCTAATCCCCATGACAACTCCACGCGGGAATTGTCCAACTTGTCTTGTTAGGTGAGTGAAGGAAAATCTATGAAAGCCATCTTTAACGTGATGACTTTGCTCTCGTTACGATTCTGGTACTTTACGATTGGGTTAGTCGTGGTAGTGCTAGGGTTGGGTGGGGTAGCTGTCTCACAATTGAATCAAGAATTACTGCCGCCCGTCTCATTCCCACAAACGATCATCTTAGCCCAAGCTTCTGGTTTAAGCAGTGAGCAGGTGCTCAAAGTCGTGACCGTTCGTTTAGAGGATGAATTAACCACAATTCCCGAAATCGTCAATCTTGAAACCACAACCACCGGTGCCTTTGGCGCAGTAATCATCGCCCGTAACAACTTTGGGGTCAACCAAGAGCGGTTACTGGCGCGGATTCAAGAAGCGGTCAACGATGTTTGGTTGCCTTCGCGTCATATTCAACCTGCTGAAGGTCAAGATCCTTCTGAATTTGCGACTCAACTCTTAGGACAGATGACCCCAGAAGTTTTAATCTTCCTATCACAACGCGATGGGAACTTCTTGTTTCAACTCTCCCCAGAAGTTTGGGCCGCCTTACCCGATGAGACCATTCGACAGACCCTTGCTTATTTAGCCGATCAAGTTGTACAAACTGAAGGCGATGCTTTACAGCAATTGGTCGATCAAGAGATCATCCCACAATTAGACGCGATCGAAACAGTGGCTAATGTCAATGTGAGTGGAGGTCAAGCCTTACCGGGGGACGAAAGCATCGCCGGTCCAGTACAAACCTCTACCCGTAGCCGTCTATTACAACTCTCACCCGAAACATGGGCAATAGTTGCCCCAAAACTAGGACTTAGCACGTTAGATCAAGCGGCCGTAACGACCTTACAAACGGTGGAATATCCCTTGCCCACCGTGGCCCCCACCCTCCCCGGTGATTGGCAAGTCAATCATTTTGTGACGGCGGCGGATCTCCTTGAGATTCGTTCTTTGACCACCTCAATTGCTGGCATTTTTAACGATTTTCAACAAACCGGACAGATGTCAGGGGCGTTAGGTCAAACCGACGATTTAACCCCTGATGACATCGCGCAAATGGTTGCAATTGATCCAACTATGGTTGAATACTTTGAGGCGGAACATCTGGTAGCCATGTCGCCAGAGGTGTTCGCAGCCTTACCACCGGAATTTGTCGCGAACCTTGACGGATTCACCCGGGATGCGATCGCGGCCAAAGAGTTGGCACGGAGTATCACAGGTCAAGATGCGGTGATCACCCCCGTGCAGTTGCCGTCACAATGGCGGATTGCCCCGCCACAGCTGATCACCTTTAGCTTTGCAGATATTCCGTTAGCGACTTTCAGCGTTTCGACTCGGGGTGGTGAGCCGATTGTGGCGAATCCCACGCCCACTGAAACCACCGATCCGGTAGATACCCCTACCGATGAAACTCCGATAGAACAACCGTTGATCGAGATTCCGGAAGGCCCGGCCTTACCTTCTTCTTTGGCCTTGTTGGGATCATTTATCGGGGTGACTTTGGACACCGCTGATGACTTGATCAACATTCAATTACCTGAAACATTTGCGGCTCAATTAGGGAGTCCTACCTTAAGCGGCGCGCAATTGTTGAATTTTTTGATCTTGTTAGGCGATCCCGAAAATTTACCCCCCGGCGTACAGTTACCACCAATTCCCTTGAATCCCGAAGGCGTGATCAATCAATTTACGCCAGAAGCGATCCTATTCATCGCTCAATATGATCCGACTTTCCTTCCGACCCTATCACCAGAGATTTTCAATGCCTTCTCCGATACGGTGTTATCACAACCGGAGATTGCACCTAATCTAGCGGATGTGTGGTCAACGTTGGCGGGTCAACCGCAATTTGCCGAACGACCCTTACGCAATGCAGCGGATCTTATCGCGATCGGTAATGGTCAAGCATCCATGGTATTGAACACGATCAACAGCGCGATCCCAACGCAATTCGCGGGTTATGAAGTGCGCTTGTTTGATAGTTTATCTCCGGCCGCTTTGCGTTATTTCGCGCTCAACGAAACGGATTTTTACCCGTCTTTAGAGGTGAGTGTCCTTAAGAAGCTTTCTCCGGCCGCCTTAGCGGTTGTGCCAACTGATTTTCTTAGCAGCTTGCCTGCGTCCGATCTCACCGAGATCGAAGCGATCCGTTCTGGCGCGCAACCGTCAGCCTTTACACAATTGCAAGAACAATACGCTTTAGATGTGCCGCCCGCTGATCCCAACGCCCCGGCGTTAAATGCGGATTGGTCATTTATCGGGGATTTCCTTGGGGTTGAATTGGATACAGCGGATGATTTTTCGCGCTTCTTCCCTAGCACGACCAATTTCCTCAACAGTTTTTTTGACAGCGCGCAAGGGCGTAATTTTGCGCCGAATTTGTTCGGCAACCTTACCCCAGAAGCGTTCCAATATATCGTCGCCCAGGATCCCACCGTTTTAACCGGATTGCGGATCGAAGCGCTTCAACTGTTACCAGAGACGATCGTCCAGACGTTACCACAAGAAGTCCTTGATCGGATCGAACAAGGGGGGACTCCGTTTGTCCCGACGGATAGCGTTACCCGTACCAATGGTAACAGCAGTTTGTTGTTGACCGTGTTTAAAACCAGTGAGGCCAACACGGTACAGACCTTCCATGAAGTCGAAAAAGCGATCGAAGAAATTCAACTTGCCCACCCTGAATTGATCGTCAACGTAGCCTTTGAGCAAGCGAGTTTTATCGAAGAGTCGATCGGCGGTGTGGCGCGTGAAGGTGTCCTCGGTGCTTTGTTTGCTATGGTGGTGATCTTGGTGTTTTTGAGCGGTGGCCATTGGGCATCGCGTCCGCGCCGGATTACTGGGGTGGTGATGACCGTGTTGTTTGTAGGTTTGTTGGTCTGGTTGGTGGGCAGTCAGGCGGCTAATCATGGCGGGGACATCAATCAAACCTTAGCCAACCTCGGCGAAAACGAGACGATCGCCTTTTTCTTGTTTTGCGCTGCCATTGTGATCGGCTTAGTGATCGTGATCGCCCCGTTTAGCCTACCGTCTCCCTCTTGGCGGGCAACTTTGGTGATTGGGGTAAGTATCCCATTATCTGTGTTGGCCGCGTTGATCGGGATGCGTTGGTTATCACCCGCGGTGCATGACTTGTTAGAACCGTTGGTTGAATCCTCATCGTTCTTTGCGTTTTTGATCCGTCTGTTCCCCGAAACGCTCACCTTGAATATCATGACCCTTTCCGGTTTAACGGTTGCGATCGGCCGTGTTGTCGATGACTCGATCGTGGTATTAGAAAATATCTTCCGTCAGATGCAAAGCGGCATGGATAAACGTGAAGCGGTTTTAACCGGTACACGCGATGTCTCCTTAGCGATTTTTGTGGCTACCGTGGTCACAGTGGTCGTGTTTTTGCCCTTGGGTTTAACGGGCGGTTTGATCGGTGAGTTCTTCTTACCGTTTGGTCTAGCGGTAACCTATTCGTTGTTAGCCTCGTTTATCGTGGCGATCACCGTTGTGCCGCTTTTGGTGTTTATCTTCATTCGCCCTGAAGATGAGACCGAAGAAACCCAAACGATCTTAGAACGCACCTATCTTCCGGTGTTAAATTGGTCGCTTTCGAGTCGATCCGCTAAGTTAATGGTTGTTGCGGTTGCGCTTCTTTCGGCCGCCTTTGGTTTTGTGTTGTTTGGAGGCCGTCCGGCCGCATTTTTACCGGATTTTGGGGATCCACAAATCGGTGTGAATGTGAGTTTGCCGTCCGGAACGACCATTATCCAAACCAACCAATTGGCCGCCCAACTTGAGACTCGCATTCGGGAGATCGTGCCGGCCGAACGCCTTGGTACGGTGCAATCGATCGTCGGTGGAGGTGGTTTAAGCCTTGAGTCGTTATTGACGGGGGGCGGTGTTTCGGAAAATGTCGCGGCGATCACCATCGGCTTACGAGAAGCGAATGCCGATGAACTGAACTTGTATACCGCCGAGATTCGCACCGCGGCTTATGAAATTTTTGGTGAGGAGAATGCCACAGTTTCGGCCGCCTCCTTAAGTGAACAGGGTTTCGGGGGATTCCAAGTCGTGTTATCCGGCCCTCAAGAAGATCTACTCGCGATCAACGATCGTGTGATCGAAACCCTAAGCGCTGTTCCAGGCTTAACCAACGTGTCGGGTAATCTCGCTCAAGCAGCTTCCGCTGGAACGGATGCCCCCGTAACCTATATCCGTATTGATCGTCAAACCGCAGTGAGTTACACGGGTGAATTAGAGACCCAAAACACCATCGGCGTAACTCAACAAGCCATCACCGCGATCCGTGGGATTCCCGATCTGCCAGCGACGATCAAAGTCAGTCAAGGGTTTGAGACCGAAACCCAAGTTCAAGGGTTTCAAGGGTTGTTTGTAGCGATGATCATTGCGATCGCGATCATGATCGTGATCTTGATCTTTACCTTTGGTTCCCCCGTCTATTGGTTAGCGATCATCTTCAGTATTGTGGTTGCGCCGGTTGGTGCGGCGATCGCCTTGACGATCACCGATCGCGTTTTGGGCATTTCCGCTTTGATCGGGTTATTGATGTTGTTAGGGATTGTGGTGACAAATGCGGTTGTGTTGATTGACCGGGTTCACACCAACGACATCAAGAAGAAAATGCCGTTGAAAGAGGCCTTAATGGAAGCGGGTGAGCGTCGTTTACGCCCGATCGTGATGACCGCATTAGCGACCATTATGGCGTTGATGCCATTGGCTTTAGGGTTGTCTAAGGGCGCGATCATCGCCTCTGAATTAGGCACGGTGGTGATCGGTGGATTGTTTAGCAGCACGTTGCTAACACTGATTGTCGTGCCAATCGCCTATAGTGCCTTCCATCCGATCCACAATCGGATTATGGGCGTTTTCCGGCGTTCTAAAGCGGCGCAAGTTGAGCCGCAAGGAAGCAGCGCTGATTAGGTAACAAGGGATTGATCCGGCCGTGATCAATATCACGGCCGGATCATACGTTAGATAAAGACTTCCCATTCATATTGACAGTGTTCACATTTGTAATAATGTTCGACTTCAGTATCCGCGGCCGGGCTATACGGATTCCCATGTAGCACCGCAGTCCCAAGGTAATAAATCCCTAATTTTCCACAATTGGGGCAGGGGCGATCCGGTTTAAACTCGTAGGTTGAACCATTGCCATCAAAAGTTGCGCTCATGTCGGTTAATCCTTGAACAATGTTTGAACGGCCTTACGTTCAATTTTACCCGATCCTGTCAGCGGAAACGCATCAACAAATTTAAACACCCGCGGGATCTTATAACCGGCCAATGTTTCGCGACAAAAACTCATAAGTTCTTCTGGGGTGACAGACTTGTGCAAGATGATCGCTGCCCCGACTTGTTGACCCCATTGGGGATCAGCAACCCCTACCACACACGCATCACGGACGGCTGAATGCTGTTTAAGGCGTTGCTCAACTTCCACCGGATAGACATTTTCGCCCCCGGTGACGATCAAGTCACTTCGCCGTTGTACCAACCACAAATCCCCATCCTGATCAAAATAACCGAGATCCCCTGTATATAACTTGCCATGTCGGAGCGTTTTTGCCGTTGCTTCTGGATCGCGATAATACCCCGCCATGACCGTGTGACCACTCACGACAATTTCACCAATTTCACCCTTTGGTAGGGGGGTATGCTCCTCACCGATCACCGTGATCGTCGTCCATGGCATTCCTTTACCCACGCTACCGGGTTTATCAACCGTATGGGATGGGGTTTGCGTTGCGACTTGTGAGTCGGCTTCTGTTAACCCGTAGGTGGTGCTGATCGGCAACCCTAGACTCTGACAACGCGCCACCAATTCGATCGACGCGGCCGCACCCCCCAATAGGATTAACCGTAGGGAATGCATAAGCATTTGATCACCATTTGCATCTAACAAGCGGGTGAGCATCGTTGGCACGAGTGAGATCAACGTGATCTGGTGTTGGGTGAGATCGGCTAGGATCGTTTGAGGATCAAAGCCTTGATAGAGGACAACGGCTGTCCCATACAGACAGCACCGTAACACGATGTTTAACCCACCCACATGATACAGCGGTAAACATAAGGCCCAACGATCCTCTGGCAACGTACCTAGCCGAAATGCCGAGGCCGTAGCGCTGTAGAAATGATTACCATAGGTGAGCATGGCCCCCTTAGGGTTTCCAGTCGTACCAGAGGTGAATACAATCGCATGAAGGCGATCAAAATCAATCATTTGAGGCATAAAAGAGGCGGTTGTATGATCTATGAGCGACTCTATCGCAATCAAGGGTTGTGTTAAGTGTTGGGCGGTTTCGGCGGTTTCGACACGATAGATCACACAACTGCAATCCGCTTTTTCCACTTGATAGCGCAATTCGTGCGCGGTGAGTCGCGTATTGAGCGGCACGATCACCGCACCGACTCGAATTAACGCATGGATCAACAGGACGTATTCCGGGCAATTCGGCATCAGGACACCGATCAGTTGATCCTGTTTTACACCATATTCGCTTAATGCCTGACACAGGGTATCGACTTGTGCATTAAGTTCAGCATAAGTCCACTTTTGATCGCGGTAGATCAGTGCGATATTTTGTGGATTCGCTTGTGTTGAATGAAACAGCCAATCAAGCATAGAGGGGACTTTCGATACGGGGTACGGGATCGTCCGTACCCCATGAAGTGAATCAGGGTCGCCAAGGATATTTGCGGTATTCCGGATCGCGTTTTTCGAGGAAGGCGTTTTTACCTTCGCTGCCTTCTTCCGTCATATAGAATAACATCGTCGAGTCGCCGGCCAATACTTGTAATCCGGTTTGACCGTCCATATCGGCGTTCATCGCCGCCTTTAAGAAGCGGATCGCGATCGGGCTTTTCTCAAGGATCTCTTGCGCCCAAGCGATTCCTTCATCCTCTAATTGTTCCACTGGGACGACTTTATTGACCAATCCCATATCAAGCGCTTCTTGGGCGTTATATTGACGGCACAGATACCAGATTTCACGGGCTTTTTTCTGTCCGACGATCCGCGCTAATGTCGCTGAACCGTAACCCGCATCAAAGCTACCGACTTTGGGGCCGGTTTGACCAAAAATCGCATTGTCGGCCGCGATACTCATATCACAGATCACATGCAGCACATGGCCACCCCCGATCGCGTAACCCGCCACCAATGCGATCACTGGTTTTGGCATGGTACGGATGATCCGTTGTAGCTCTAACACATTTAGACGCGGCACACCATCATCGCCTGCGTATCCAGCATGGGTCCGCACCCGCTGATCCCCACCCGAACAGAACGCATATTTCCCATCTTGCGCCGGCCCGTTTCCGGTGAGCAGGATCACACCCACCTCTTGATCCATCCATACATGCCGAAACGCATCGATCATCTCATCGATCGTTTGTGGACGGAAAGCGTTACGCACTTCTGGGCGGTTAAATGCGATCCGCGCCATGCCGTCCGCTTTATGATAGGTGATGTCCTCGTATTGTTTGACTTCAATCCAGTTAACCATGATTATCCTTTGATCTGTTGACTTTGTAGATACATTTGCACGCGCTGATGAATCGCTAGACGGTCTTCAAGATCACGTTTTGAGTCTGTTTGAACCTCAATAACCGTCGGTTGCGGGGTATTCAGCGCGGTTTTAACCGCTTGTTGTAAATCGTGATGCGAGTCCGCCTTGATATAATCGAAACCATACATGCGAATGGCGGGTTCAAACGCTAATCCGTGTGGGGTGAGAAACAGATCCGTAAAGGGCGGATCAAATTCTGCGATTGGCAACCGTTGGAAGATCCCGCCCCCGTCATTATTGATTAGCACGATCGTCAAATTGTGAATCTGACACCGTTTAGCCGCCAATAACCCGTTGAGATCATGATAAAACGCCAAATCTCCGATCACCAAGACGGTGTGTACTTCTGGATGACTCGCGGCCACACCAAAAGCGCTAGAGATTGTGCCGTCGATCCCGGATGCACCGCGATTAGAGTAGATTTGATCAAGGCGCGGATGTGCCGGAAGATATTGTTCGGCATGTCGCACGGGTAGGCTACTCGCGAAAAAGATCGCGAGGGGTTGATCACTTGCGTTAAATGCTTCGATCGCCGTATGGATCGCCGATCCATCGAAAAATGTCTCGGTTAGATCGTTTTGTAATCTTTCCCAAGTGATCCGCTCTACCATTTGGATCAATTCTGTCCATACCTGATCGGTGTGATAATCGAAACCGATCATCGCTTCACACACCTTGATCGGATCGGCGTGGATTACATGCGTGAGTCGATGATACGCATCCGTCCAAGTCCCGGTTGAGGTGATCAAGACACGATAGCGTGGCGTGATCTTGTTGAGATACTGTTCTAAGGCGGCTGATGCGGGCATTGTGCCAAAATGAATCACCAGATCCGGCGCTTCAAACGGCAGTTCACCCGTTAAGAAGCTATCATACCCGCTGATAACCGCTGGACTCACCCGCAGATTCGACAAAATATCCGCTAAAACCACAAATCCGCTTTTTTCCCGCAGAGCGTCTAACACGGGGTAGGGGAGTTCCGATTTTTGCCCACAGATGATCAAACCGCGTTTGCTTTGGCCGATGATCGTTTGTAATGTGTCGATTTGCGCTTGGGACGGGTATAAACTGCCTTCTAAAATCGTCGTAAAAGGCTGTTCTGCATTATACGGCTCAACATCCGTTTGATCGCTTTCGACTAAGATCGGCTCTAGCGGTTTTCTAAACGGGAAGTTGAGATGTACCACGCCTCCACGGCGTGCAGTGGCATAAGCGCGATCGGCTAATGTGCGTAAATTGCGAATCGCTACTCCGGGCGGAGTTGCTTCTGGCAATGCGACATCATAAAACCATGCCACATGATCCCCATACAGCTTGACTTGATCAATCGTCTGATTCGCACCACTCGCTCTCAATTCATGTTGACGATCCGCGGTTAACACCAACAGTGGCACATGCGAGTAATGCGCTTCAATGATCGCCGGATAAAAGTTAGCCGTGGCCGTGCCGGATGAACACAGCAAGGCGACTGGGGTACGACTCGCCAGCGCTAGGCCAAGTGCAAAAAAAGCCGCGCTTCGCTCATCAATATGTGAATAGACTTTGATCTGTGGATTTTCGGCAAAGGCGATCACTAATGGCGTTGATCGGGATCCAGGGGCGATGCACACCGCCTTGACTCCACACCGGGCCAACTCATCAACAAATGTCTTGGCCCAAAATAGGTTACGATTCGCCGCGTTCATGACCATTTCGCTCCCAATGCCTCTAACATCGGGCGGAATTTGAGCGCAGTTTCATCCCATTCTTTATCAGGATCGCTATCGATCACAATGCCCGCACCTGCATACAACCGCGCCGTTTGATCGTGACTCACCGCCGATCGGATCGCAACCGCAAACGTCCCATCCCCATCTGCATCGATCCAACCGACTGGAGCGGCATACCACCCGCGTGCGATCAACTCTACTTCACGGATCGTATCCATGGCTAAAGCGCGTGGAGTCCCGCCCAACGCCGGAGTCGGATGCAGATGCTCCAAAATTTCAATCGCGTGGATCGGGTGATTCAAATGGGCGACGATCGGCGTATACAGATGTTGGATATTGCTTAACCGTCTTAAACAAGGTTCAGTCGGGGCATCTAATTCACCGACCGTCAACGGCTTCAAAATCTGGAGCAACGCATCCACGACAAATTGATGTTCACGCCGATCTTTGTCACTGGTTAGCAGTTGTTCTCCCAGCATTTCATCTTCGGTTTCAGTTTTTCCGCGCCGTGTTGAACCTGCTAAGGCCGCCGTCTCTAAACGTCGCCCTTGGATCGAGGTGATCAATTCAGGTGTTGCACCAAAAAAGGCATGACCTTTACGCGGTTCGATCAAGAAGCGATAACAATCGCTATAGCGGGTTTCCAGATGCGCTAAGGCCATCAATGGATCGATTGGCTGTTGAAATGTGAGATCAGCGGTGCGCGATAAGACGACTTTTTCTAAGTCTCCATTTTGCATCAATGCGATCGCATGGTGGATCTGCTTACGCCAATCTTTCACGCCTAACGGATAATCAAGCTGTAACAGGGGATTGGAATCGGTTGTGGGTGTGAATTGTGATAATTGGATGGCCAGTTGATCCGCCTCAAACCGTAACTGATCGATCGCATCCGTTCCGACACATGCGCTAATCGTGAGCCATGTTTCGCTCCCACTTTGAGTAAGGAGGTAACGTGGCAAGACAAAGTAAGCGCTAGGGAAGGCCGACCAAATTCCGTTTTCTTCATGTTCCGCTTGAAAAGCAAAACCACCAAACAAGCGCGGGCGGATCTCATGACGTGGCGAGTCAAGGATAGCATTGAGAAACAGGTCATCCACTTTTTGGCGTACTTCATCAAACCGATTTTGACCCGACGCGGTAATTTCCGCAGCGACCCCAAAGCCGGCAAAGGCCAGATCGATCTCCGAATTTTCCCAAAAAATCCTAGCTTGATGCGTGTGATCCCCCAACCGCAGAAAGTCTAACAATTTCATTGGGGTGATCTGACGGCTATAGCTGACTAATTGCGCGGTTGTTGATACCAGTTTCGTCTGCATTACAATAATCCCTCATCATCGTAACCAATACTACGCAACAGCATCGGCAATAGGGTAGACATAATGCGTTCTGGGGTCGGTTCACCGGTGTACACCCAGCGGATCACAATTTCGTAAATTGCGCCCATCCATGCGCGGGCCACAATTTCCGTATCGACCGGAGGAACATCGCCTACCGTAATCGCTTGATCTACATAATCTTTAATCAAGTGGACAAAACGTTCACTGACTTCTAGCCGCTTATCCTCAAAGATCGATCCAAGTCCTACGGCCTGCACCAACATGATTTTAGCCAAGAGGCGATATTTACCGAACGTATCCAAACATGCGCGTAAAGCGGCTCTTACCCGTGCAATACCGATCTGCTCTTGTTCGATCGCTTCAACGATCCGTTTTTCTAACAATTCAGCAAATTTATCGACCAGTGCGAGAAAAATCGTCTGTTTGTTCGGAAAATGAAAATAGATTGAGCCTTTTGAAGTAGATGAAATTTCGACAATATCGTCTACTTTGGTATCGTGATACCCTTTGTTGGAAAACACATCCAATGCCGCGTCTAAGATTCGGCTCCGGGTGTTTTCTGGATCTTTTGGTTTACGATCATCGTGGCTCATCTGGATACTCACTTCAAACCGACTGGTCAGTCTATTGATAGTATACCAGATTCTGTGAAATTTGACACAAGTCTTTGACCGAACTTAACAATTTTTAAGGTATGGAAATGTTGCGTCATCTACAGGTTAATCAACTGAATTACCGCGTCGGACAATTCGGAAATACGGGAGCGTTGCCATGGATGTTTTTACATGGTTTCACCGGCCGAATTGAACATTGGCAAGGACAAATTGAGCGTTTACAAGCCTCATATCCATTGATCATCCCCGATCTTATTGGACACGGAGAGACTGACTCGCCTTTAGACTCGAAACGTTATCAGATCGAATCTGCCGCTGCTGACTTAATCGCCATGTTAGATCAGTTAGCGATCGAAAAGATCGGGCTTTTGGGGTATTCAATGGGGGGGCGATTAGCGCTGTATACTGCGCTCCATTATCCTAATCGGATTGATAAGTTGATTTTAGAAAGCGCTTCTCCGGGTTTAGCCACGATAGAAGAACGTTCGGATCGCATCATCCAGGATGAACAATTAGCAATCAAAATTGAACGCGAGGGAATGATGACATTTGTCGAATACTGGGAAAATCTCCCGTTATTTGCCTCACAAACGCGCCTTTCGGACGAGGTAAAACAACGCTTGCGCGCTTTACGTCTACAAAATCGCCCACAAGGTTTAGCCGGAAGTTTACGCGGTATGGGAACAGGCAGCCAGCCCTCTTTATGGGATTTTTTGCCTCAATTGACCTGCCCAACCTTGTTGATCACAGGAGATTTAGATCACAAATTCACGCAAATCGCCGAAAAAATGTCCCGCCGCTTACCTGATGTTCAACACATCCAAGTTCAAGCGGCGGGACATACCGTTCATCTAGAACAACCCGAATTATTTACGGAAATCGTGCTTGCTTTTATTGAGCGATAATTCACAGTCTACAGGTGGACTGGTCAAAAACGGATCAACATCGATCAACCCTAACAGATCATCGGTGCTTGCGCCGCTAGTTTGGCCCCACCAGTTATTCTCAAACGTGATGCCAAGCAGGGTGTTATTGTGAACCGCCCGCCCACGAGAAGCCATGTTATCGACAAAACAACTTTGACTTCCTTCGATATTCTCGCTTTCGGTGCTGATCGCGCCGCCGAGGTCTACTGCGGTGTTTTGTTGGAATAAGGATTCAGTGATTGAAATAGTACCGAAGGTGGCGTTCCGAATACCACCGCCTTGTTGAGCGCTATTGTTGACAAAAACGGTCGTCGTAATCGTGACAAACGAATTGTTATTGAACAATCCGCCACCAAGGTTATTAGCGACATTATCTTTGATCAAACTTCTAGAAAGATAGACAACTGTGGCTGTTCCGGTGACATACACCCCAGCACCCACTGGCGCACGATTATTCAAAATCTGCACATGAGTCAATTCCGCGGTGCTACCACTGATAAACAGACCGCCGCCTGCATTAGAAGCAACTTGATCGCGCACGATCACATTGTTTAAGGTTAATGCTCCCGTAGCAGCAATCCCTCCCCCTTGCAGGGCTGAACCGTTGCTGATTGTGAGGTCTCTGATTGAGAGCGAACCATTTAGCGCTACACGGAAAATCCGAAATGTTGGGCTTCCGGCGACGCGGGTAATCGTTGCGTTATTGCCCCAAATGGTGATCGGACTAGTGATTGAAGGTAATCCCGTGGTGTTATCGATCACTTGGGTCAATGGATAGATGCTGTTATTCGCTAAACAGATAATGTCTGGATTTGGTGCAGCATTCGCGGCCTGAATGGCATTGATCAATTCAAGGCTATCCCCCGGTGGAATGCTGTAATTGCAGGGGGTAAAGGTCGCAGTCGGCGTAAAGGTTGGACTCGGTGGGATCGGCGTATGAGTGAATGTGGCCGTGGGTGGGACGGGTGTGAAAGTCGGACTCGGCGGGATCGGCGTATGGGTAAAGGTGGCCGTGGGTGGGACGGGTGTGAAAGTCGGACTCGGCGGGATCGGCGTATGAGTGAATGTGGCCGTGGGTGGGACGGGTGTAAAGGTTGGACTCGGCGGGTGTAAAGGTTGGACTCGGCGGGATCGGCGTATGGGTGAATGTGGCCGTGGGTGGGACGGGTGTAAAGGTCGCGGTTGGATGTAAGCAGAAATTACTACCGCCCAAGTGACGCGCATCAAGTAATCTTGGCCCGTAACGCTGACCGTTGAGACTCAACAATACCGGCCCATAAAACAAATCAACTTGAGTAGCACAATTAGGCAATGCTACTCCCAGTTGAATCGTTTGAAGCGGTTGAATGATCGTGGTTGTGTAATCAAAAATTTCTTGATTATCAATGATGTTATCGAATTTTCTATAAGAGGCGATCCCCACCTCATATGCACAAAGCGGCGATGTGTTGACGATACGGCCACGATCATTCGCAATCAAACGACTTTGGCCATGTTGTTTCAAATGGGCATGAGGATTTGGTATACATACCGGAGTCGCGGTCATGGATGGTGTAGCTGTTGGTGGGATCACGGTAGGCGTGGCCGTCAACGTAAAGGTTTCGGTTGGCAACGGTGTAAAGGTTTCAGTAGGGGACTCGGTTGGGGTTACAGTTAAGGTAAAAGTTTCGGTTGGAATCGGGGTAAACGTTTCACTAGGTGTTAAAGTGAACGTAGGAGTATTGGTGTTAGGCACAATGGTAAAAGTAGCAGTTGGTGGGTGACAAGACGCGGGATTACTTGCCTTAACATCTTCCAGCACCTGATTGATAAAAATCTGCACGGTATTCGGGCCGGACTCAGTAGGGGAGGTGAAAAAAACCTCTTGATGACCGTCCACCGCTCCCGATCCATTGGCATAACCGCTATACAATTGCCATGTAAATTCTACCCGATTCGCTGTTAAATTACGTACACGCCACACCCGATACGAGTCGGGTTCTGGTGAACACATGGAAGTCAATAACAGTGTGGTACGTTGGCCTTCTGGTGAAACCTGCTCACCTTCAGCATAAAGCGAAAAGCTGATCGCAAATAATAAAACGATCCAAAGAATTCGTATTAGGGGGAGCAATTTTTGCATAACAATGCCTATGACCTTGATATAATGACGATAAAAAGCATTTATCCCCTAGGGTGTAACATAATTCTAACCTTTCTAACCGTAAAAAAAGTTTGAATGTTATGCCCTAAGCTATAGTATAACAAAAATATCGCCAAAATTGACCCAGAGTTTAATTTTTCAAACCAAAGCAATACAATTCTGGACACTTCCTAATCACCCATGTAAACTTTTATACGACTCTTGAGCAATTTTCAGAGAAAAACCACCCTGATCGCAAGGTTTATTGATAGTTTAATTCGTAAAAAGCGTGTTTGAAAAATCCTACCACCGACCCCCACTTCTCACCAAACTAGCGTCCAAATTTTACGGGTTTTTCGCTCATCTGTGCTATCATCATTCCGAGAGGCCTCATCAGCGCTTGAGAGTGAACCGATCCTTGTTTGCATAGTACAGTTTTTAGGTAGGTTCAAGTCTTACAACAGACCTTTCATTGTCATTATCATCATCGCAGGTCAGCGGAGGTGACATTTAGCAATTTTGACACAGCTTCTACCGTGTCTCGCTAGATATGAATTGTGTTATACTCACCGCAATCAACAGAGGGGAGGTCGTGTGGAGGATTGGAAAGGCCGCGTTATTCGGGGGTATGAACTCCGTGAATTATTAGGGGTTGGGGGTTTTGGTATGGTTTACAGCGCTTATCAAGCGACTGTAAAGCGTGAAGTTG
Organism: Anaerolineae bacterium; assembly: GCA_025454525.1. Lineage (GTDB taxonomy): Bacteria > Chloroflexota > Anaerolineae > Aggregatilineales > Phototrophicaceae > JALOOG01. Next base: position 29,469 of record JALOOG010000046.1, read on the forward strand.
CGATCAAGATCATCTTACCTGAATCGGCAAATAAACCTCATTTTATCCGTAATTTTGAGCGTGAAGCCGAATTGATCGCCCGCTTAGAACATCCTCACATCGTCCCCTTGTACGATTATTGGCGCGATCCCACCGGGGCCTATATTGTCATGCGTTTGTTGCGTGGTGGAAGCGTGCGCGATTTGATCAAACGTGAAGGCGCATTTTCCATTGAAAAAACCGCCAAAATGTTAGAACAGATCGGTGATGCCTTATCGATCGCCCATTCTAAAGGGGTGATCCACCAAGACATGAAAACCGCCAATATCCTATTAGATGAGCTAGGCAATGCGTATCTCTCGGATTTTGGCATTGCTAAGGACTTAGCACGCCGTGATGAGATCCAAGACCCCTCAGAACAGAAGGTCTACGGTTCACCGGAGTACATGGCCCCCGAACAGATTCTCAACATTAGCGTAGATGCACGCGCCGATATTTACAGTTTGGGTGTGATGTTATTTGAGATGTTGACGGGACAAAAACCATTTGTCACAGATGATGATGTAAAGCTCATTCAAAAGCAGCTTTATGAGCGTCTGCCGATGATGCACAGCGTTCGTACCGAAATTCCCCCTAATCTTGACATTGTGGTTCAACGCGCCACCGATAAAAACCCAAAATTGCGGTATTCAAACCCGCGTGAAATGGCGCTCAATTTCCGCCAATTTGTCACACTTAACGCCACACCTACGATCAATAGTTTTGAAACACCCACCACAGATCACCTAGAAAGCAAGCCTAAACTCGCTTTGGTCAACCCTTACAAGGGGTTACGTGCCTTTTTTGAGGCGGATGCTCAAGATTTTTTTGGTCGGGAAAAGATGATCGAGCGTTTGTATCGTCGAATGCTTGAACCCGGTGCAGAGGCGCGCCTCTTGGTCGTCGTGGGTCCAAGTGGGAGCGGTAAATCCAGTGTGGTACGGGCGGGTTTATTGCCCGCATTGCGTGAAAACTTACCCAAGTGGTTTATCGCCTCAATGACTCCGAGTGCTAAACCGTTTGCTCAATTGGCAGAAGCGATCGCGAGTGTTGCTTCACATGAGACACCCGATTTAACGCTTCAGCTAAAAAGTGGTGTTGAGGGAATACATCAAGCATTACAAGTGGCTTTAGGCGCGGGTAAGCACCAATTGGTATTGTTGATCGACCAATTTGAGGAATTGTTTACCCAAGTTCAAGAAGAATCCGAACGACAAAGGTTTATTGATAGTCTGTTATTTGCTCTGCAAGCCGAAAATAGTCGTTTACGGGTGATTTTGACGTTACGTGCTGATTTTTATGATCGCCCGCTGTTGTATGCCAATTTTAGCGAGTGGATTAGCAAGCGAACCGAGGTGGTATCGCCTTTGGCGGGTGATGAATTAGAACGCGCTATTGTCAAACCCGCCGAACGAGTGGGTTTAACCATTGAGGACGGCTTAGTCAGCGAGATTATCACAGAAGTGAGCAAAGAGCCGGGTGTGTTACCGTTGCTCCAATTTGCCCTAACCGAACTCTATAACCAAAGTCTCTCTAAAAACCCCGATCAAGAAGACCCGATGTTGACCATTAAGGCCTATCATGTCAGTGGGGGAGTGACCGGGGCGATGACTCGCCGTGCTGAAACCTTGTTTGAGCAGATGAATGATGATGTAAAGTTGATCACCGAACGGTTATTTCTCCGCCTTGTCACCCCCGGCGAAGGCGTTGAGGATACCCGCCGACGTGCTTTGCTCTCTGAACTTTTATCGTTGGTGGATCAACCCCATGTGATGCAAACGGTGATCGATCAATTTGGCCATTTCCGTTTGTTATCCTTTGATCGGGATGCGTCTAGCCGTGAACCGACCGTTGAGATCGCACATGAAGCATTGATCCGCAGTTGGGGGCGTTTGCGTGGTTGGTTACGCGAAAATCGGCGCTTGGTGATGTTGCAACGTGAATTATTTGCCGAAACCAACCGTTGGTTACAGGCAAATCGGGATCAAAGTTATTTGCCTGTTGGCAAGCGCTTAAATCGCCTTGAAGAATTGTTAGATGCTCGGGCCGTGCCATTGAGTCCGGATGAACGATCATTTTTACAATCGGGGGTCGCTCTGCGAACGCTAAACGAACGCATCCGAAAAGGTTTATTTGCTTTGGCATTATTTGCCGCCTTATTTTTTGCACTCTTAGCGATGTTTGCCACCGAACAGAGTCGTGCCGCCCAAGTGGCCCGCTCAGATGCAGAGCAAGCGCGGGATCTTGCAGAATTATCCGATCGCGAGTCCCGTTCGCGTGAATTAGCGATCCGTGCGTTGACAGGGCAATCACACTTTGATTGGGCTTTGCTCACCAGCGTCGAGGCCTTACAGACGGCCGACACCTTTGAGGCACGTAACACCTTATTGACCACCTTACAAGCGCAACCCCGCCTTAAAGGCCTTTTGCAAGGGCAACAAGATCACATTCGGGCGATCGCCTATAGTCCAGATGGGCGTTGGATTGCGTCCGCCGGCCGTGATCAACAGGTGATGATCTGGGATCTTCAAACCGGATCGCTTGTTCAACAATTTCAGCACAATGAGCGTGTGAATGCAGTCATGTTTAGCCATGATAATCGCTGGGTGATCTCAGGGGGGGCGGATGATGCCGTGCGAATTTGGGATCGTGAGACAGGGCAGCCCATCGGCGATCCGCTGATTTTAACGGATGATGTTTGGGCTTTGGCTTTGAGTCCCGATGGACGGGTGTTGATTGCGGCTGGTGCTGATGACTTGATCTATCGTTGGGATCTCAACACGCACGAACCAATCGGTACACCTTTACAGGAGGCCGGGGATATTTATACCTTAGCTTATCATCCTAACGGGGAAATTTTTGCCTCTGCTGGTATGGAAGGGGGAATCCGATTGTGGGATGCTCAAACCGGTGAGCGGATCGGCGAACCTTTAACCGCACATCGCAATTGGATCTGGGAAGTAGAATTTAGCCCCGATGGAAACCTACTCGCATCCACAGGCAACGATCAAACCTTGATCTTTTGGGATGTCATTCAACGTCAACCTTTAGGCGAACCCTTGTTAGCGCATGAGGGATTGGTGCGAACGCTTGATTTTGACCCGTCGGGACGTTTATTGGTTACGGGGGGAGCGGATGGTCGATTGATCTTTTGGGATGTTTTGACCCGTAGACCGATCAGCGCGATTAACCACTTAGAGCAATCGCGTGTTTGGGGGGTAGATTTTAACCCTGATGGCACAGTTTTAGCCTCGGTGGGTGAAACGGATGCTGTGATCCTTTGGGATTGGCAAGCGCGTTCTGTTTTGGCTGCGCCTTTTCAGGGACATGATCAACCGATTGCCGGACTTGCCTTTGCCGGGGAAAGTTTACTCTCCTTGACCAATCCAATTGAGAGTGAGCTAGGCTTAAATGTCTTGCGTCAATGGAATTTGGCCGATCAAACTTATACCGAGACCCGTTTGACAGAAGCTACACCGCGCTTAGTAACCGCATTTGCGCTTGATCCTGTTCATTTAACGGTAGCTACCGGGGATATTCAAGGTCATGTCTACCTAGATACCCCGTCTAATCCAACCGTCGATCTTAAATTGGGTAACGCGATCATCTTTGCCTTAGCTTTTGATCCCACCGGTGATCGCTTGGCAATCGGTGATGCAACAGGCCAGATCACTTTATGGCAACGTGAGGGTGATCAATGGACGCGCTTGGGTGAGCCGTTAATCGGTCATCAAGATCGGATCTTGACACTTGCCTTTAATCGAGACGGCACACGATTAGCCTCTGGTAGCCGTGATACAAGTGTCCGTTTATGGCATGTGGAGACAGGTCAAGCGGTATTCGATCCGTTGATAGGGCATAATCAAGCTGTGGTAAGTTTAGCTTTTCATACGGATCGTTTAGCGTCCGGTGGACGGGATAATGCGATCCTCTTATGGGATCTTCAGAGCGGTCAAGCGCTTCAAACGCTAAATGTGCATACGGATTGGGTGAATAGTTTGACCTTTAGCGCCGATGGCCGTTATTTAGCGTCTGGCAGTCGTGATCAAACTGTGATTCTTTGGGATATGAGGCAAGAAACGGTGACTCCGATCGGTCAGCCGTTTGTTGGGCATCAGACTTCAGTGAATGCCGTGGTTTTTACCCCTGATCAACGTCTTTTGGTCTCTGGTGGAGAAGACGGTTTGATCCTTGCATGGTCAATTGACCCGCATGATTGGCAAATTTTGGCATGTCAAATCGCGAATCGGGATCTTAATCCTATGGAATGGCGTGATCTAATGCGTGAATGGCCTTATCGTCCGACTTGTAGCGAGGAAATTCGATCATGAAAGCGTTTTCGCGCTTAATGTTGATCCTAATCGGTGTTCAAATGATGTGGGTAGTGGCTCAAGCAACGCCTGAAGCGACCCCAGATCCAACTGTTCAATCAACCCCGGAGATGACTCCTGAAGCGGCAGATACCGTTTGTCCCCGCTTGGTGCGTTCCGCGATTGATCTCACTCAAGATCGTTGCGAGACGGTGAATAGCAATCAGGTTTGTTATGGGCATTCGATTTTAGAGGCCGCTTCTCGTCCGGGTTTTGAAGATTTTAACTTTGAGGAACCCGGCGATATTGAAGATGTGATCGAAATGCAAAGTTTGAATCTTAGCCCCATGGATCTGGATGAAGGGGTATGGGGCGTGATTCTGATGCGGGTGCAGGCCGAAATTGAAGGCGAAAATGATGATGTGCAGGTGATCGTATTTGGGGACGCGGCTCTTGAAAGCCCAACACCGATCCTTGAGGTGAATGTCGATCAGAACGCCAATGTCCGCGTTTTGCCGGATGAGACGGCCGAATCGATCGCCATTTTAACCGCCAACTCTCGCATCATCGCCAATGGACGCTCACAAGATGATGAATGGTTACGGGTGCAATTGCCCACCGGAACTGAACCGCCATTCGGTTGGATCTCTCAAGCGTTGATTGACCCCAACCCTGAATTAGAGACATTAGAAGTAATCGCGGATGCTGATCTAGAAGATGCGTTAGTTTATCGACCGATGCAGGCATTCTATTTTCAAAGTGGGATAGACGATGCGCCGTGCGAAGCTGCTCCGAACAGTGGCATGATGATCCAAACGCCAGAAGGTGAGGCCAAAGTTACCCTTTGGATTGATGAAGTGATCATCGAATTAGATGCAACTGCTTTTGTACAAGCGCAGCCGAATGGTGAACTTTCGATCGATGTTTTAGAAGGCACGGTGACTGTTACCGCAGATGGAGAAACTCGGACTGCCGTTACTGGCACTCAAATCACGATCCCATTAGATGATGAGTTGGGAGTCGCGGGCGCACCTAATGATCCCCAACCGCTTGATCCCATTGATTTACAAGGAATCCCGATCGATTTATTAGATATACCCGTTGAGATTCCCCAACCCCTTGATCTCCCACCCGGCACACCGATCGCGGGCAATTGGACTTTCCGTTGGGATGTCACCGAACAAACATGCCCCGATGGCCAAACGATCCCGTTTGAAAGTTCCGGAATCCCGTTCTCAATCATAGTAGCGGCACAAGGCGAGACCCTACAATGGGGGGGAGGAACCTATACCCGTACTGAAACCGGAATTTATACCCGGTCGTATGTCGATACCAATGGTAACTTATACCAAGATACCTTGACTGTTACCGCCCTAGATCGGATGAGCGGCGAGTCGATCATCGATCTCGCCGCCACAGTATGTACATTAACCGTGCCGTTTAGTTTACAATTGGTCAGCGTGGGGTGATCTGATCCCCCGCTTCCTCTTGTAGATCGGCTAACTTTTGAGCAACGGCCGGGTTATCGGTCGTTGTTTTGACCTCTGGAGTACCCAAAGGTGTTTGATATTGGATGTGTTGCGTGCGTTCGATCACCATTTGACGCATCCGTGCGAGTGCTGTACGGGCAAATTTGACTTGTAAACGCCGTCCGAAAATCCAGAAACCGATCCGGTAAAAGATATTCGGGATATGGGTGGGTTTGGAATAAGCGTGAATCCGAAATTCCACCTTTCCCGATTCCAGATATTTCCAGATCTCAAAGGTGATCTCACCCATTTCAAAATGACCTTCTAGGGTTTGATAGCTATAGCCCCAGATGCGCGCATGGGTGATCTCATCCACACGACGGGTTTCATCGGTCACTTTGCCAATTTTTGCACCGAACAAAAACGTAAACCACCAAAAACGCCCGCGCAAGATCATATAACGCTCTTGCAACGGCACATCCGGCACATAAATCCCCGTGATCAAACTGGGATCAGGAAATTCATAGTTTCGCAAGACCTCGCAAGCCACTTCCCAAGATCCATTCGGATAGGGCTGCCCAGGTGATTCATTTGGGAGTTCAGTCACATAATCGTCAATGCGCCAACCCTTCAACGCGGTAAATTCTTCACGCTTTTCGAGGTCATAATTGAGTTTACGGAGTTTGATCTGCTCTAACAGCGTTTGATATTCCTGCCACAGCGGTTTAGTCTCCTTCATGTTGGGATTCTCCCTCCTCATAGGGCGCACGTTGGGTGATGATCTCGATGTTTCCGATCATCTCTCCACCGCTTTTGATCACCACCTGCTCACAGAAACCCGTCCACATACCCGTTTGTGCGGTTTTTGCGATGTTCGCTTCATAAAACAATTCCACAATCTTGTCCGCACTCCGCGCCCACGATTCGATCTCAAAACGGAAGGCTTGGTTTATGGCTGGGTGAGGCAAAAGCCGAAAATGAATTTCACCTGCTTCCAGATGTCCCGTGAGGGTGATAAATGTGAAAGCGGTCGGGATTTGATTCAATACTCGCACCGGCCCATCCCAGGGTCCGGTGATGTGAATGTAATATTCATCGCCAATTTCAAACCGATCGGGATCGCCTTTGGTTTTCTCAAAGCGTGCCAATTCGATCGGGGTAAAGGCGTTCGGGTCACTTTTGATCTGCTGCATCAGCGTCAAAAGATCCACTTGTGGTTGATCAACATCCACACGATACAAACGATGATAGAGCGCGCCTGTTCCTTCGGATCGAGGTTGCACCTTTTCATCTGGTTTGAGGTCATCGGGGACTTTGGGATCGGGCATCTCCTCGCGATTGTCCATTTGCATCACATATTCGTCTGCATACAGACGCTTGCGCTTCCAAAGCAACGCGATAATCGTGATCGATCCGATCAACGCAAATAGATAAACCTTAGGGCGAATGATCATGGGTTTGACTCGTGATTGTCTCTCGTTATTTGTATTGTAACGAAAAAACCGATCACGAGTCGCAATTGATCTCAATTATTCATCTTACGTGTGCGAAGATAAACACCCGATACCAAGATGAGACCGATCATCACACTTGCGATTAACCATAGATGCGATCTTGATCCTTCTCCCGTAGTAGGCAACGCCCGCGCACGGAAAAAGCCACTAGAAGCACAGCGCGGGGAAGGGTTCTCACGGGTGGTCAAACAGGCACGATTGAATACCTCTGGCGCGGTTTGACCTTCACGTAAACGACCTCTAATTGTGATCACAATCCGCTCTTGCGGCGCGATCTGGGCTTGTTGGAAGTTAACCGCTTGGCCATTCACCTGTACTGTGCCGCTACTTGCTTCAGCACCTAAGATCTCAATGGCATCCGGCATCTGATCATTAACCACAATATTACGGAAAGTCTGATTGGTCGGATTGATCACCCGAATAAGATAGGTAATTTCTGCGCCGGGGGAGGCAAACGGAGGCTGACTGG
>JALOOG010000162.1 GCA_025454525.1 Anaerolineae bacterium
CTTGGTGCGTAAAACCCGTAATTTCTCGCGTTGTGTTCAAGCCTTGTGCGGTAGCATCAAGATCTTTGTATTTGCTTGGAATCGTCGGCGTTATCCGAATTATCCATCTCATTTGATTGATTTTGTATATCCGTGACATTCACCACTCCCGGTGTACGAGGCGGTTTTGCGTCTCTCCTTTGAATCAGGTAAACTTAAGTCCCTACAACACTTAAGGAACAAACGACTTTGGATGAGCTATTTCCAACCAGCGATTTTGACTCGATCCGCAATGCGACCGCCGATCGAGATGGTTTAATACAATGCCCGGTGATCCCTGTGCGATCGACCGTAGTTTTTCCGAATATGATGACCCCTTTTATCGCCTTTGAGGGTCGTCCAATCAACGCGGTACAAGCGGCGATGTCCGATCATCGCACCGTGATCTTGCTGCTGATGCAAGATCTAAACGGCGATTTTGCGATCGAAAACTTACACGCGATCGGCACCGAAATCGCCGTTGGGCAGGTGATCCCCTACCCAGAGCAGCAAAAAACCGTCTTAGCGCAAGGGCGGCGACGGGTGGAGATCGTCGAATTTGTGCAATCAGAGCCGTATTATGTGGCGCGAGCGCGCGTCTTACAAGATAGCACCCGTTACGATGATGACACCGAAGCCTTGATCAGCACCGTCATTAGCCTATTTCAAACCGTGAGCGATCTCGGTGAGATGATTCCGGAAGAATTGTTGGATTACGCCATGTCGATCCAAGAACCCGGTTGGCTAGCCGATTTTGTGGGATCCTCCTTGACACTTTCACCAGATGAGCGTCAACAATTGTTAGAGACCCTTGTGCCGACCGAACGCTTACGCGAAGTGGCCCGTTTCCTCACCCGTGAGTTAAACATGCTGGAATTGCGCGAGGAGATCAACGGCCAAGTGCAACAAGAGATGAGTCGCTCTCAACGTGAACTATATTTGCGGGAACAAATGCGGGTGATTCAAACCGAATTGGGTGAAGAGGACTTTTTCCAACAAGAGATCAACGATGTGCGCCAACAGATCGCCGAGGCCGATTTACCACCGGAGATCCGCGAAAAAGCGGCCAAAGAGATGATGCGACTTTCGATCATGCCGCCCATGGCCCCAGAAGTCGGTATCATCCGCACTTACATCGATTGGATCGTGTCGCTCCCTTGGTTAAAGTTGTCGGAAGACAACCTCAATATGCGACACGCGCAACAGGTCTTAGATGAGGATCATTATGGCCTCACCAAGATCAAAGACCGCATCTTGGAACATATCGCAGTGCGAAAACTGGCCGCCGACAAGATGAAAACCCCGATCTTGTGCTTTGTGGGGCCGCCGGGAGTCGGCAAAACCTCATTAGGCAAAAGCATCGCTAAGGCATTAGGACGCGCCTTTGTGCGGGTAAGCTTAGGTGGTGTACGCGATGAAGCTGAGATCCGCGGACATCGCCGCACCTATATCGGAGCGATGCCTGGTCGGATCATCCAGACCATGCGGCGGGCCGGCACGATCAATCCGGTGTTTATGTTGGATGAGATCGACAAGATCGGCGCGGATTTTCGGGGTGATCCCGCGGCCGCCCTGTTAGAGGTCTTAGATCCCGAACAAAACACCGAATACAGCGATCATTACTTGGATGTGCCGTATAACCTCTCCAAGGTGATGTTTATCACCACCGCCAACGAGTTATACAACTTGCCCCCCGCTTTGGTGGATCGCTTAGAGGTGATCGAATTTCCGGGCTATCCTGAAGAAGAAAAATTAGCGATCGCACGTCAATTTTTGATCCCGCAACAATTGGAAGGCCATGGCTTGACGAAAGCCGGCCTCAAATTTGAGTTATCCGCCTTGCAGACCTTGATCCGTGAATACAGTTACGAGGCCGGAGTCCGCAATTTGAATCGGGAGATCGCGAACGTCTGCCGCAAAGTGGCCCGCTTAGTGGCCGAAGAAAAAGCTTACCCACATCGGATCACCGCCAAACAGATCACCACCTTTTTAGGGCCCCCGGAATACATCCCGCCGCGGGTGAACGATGTCGATAGCGTCGGACTTGCGACCGGACTCGCATGGACATTCGGCGGAGGCGACATTTTATCGATTGAGGTCTCGGTGTTACCCGGCAAAGGCCAGTTGATGATGACCGGCCAATTAGGCGAAGTGATGCAAGAATCGGCACAAGCGGCGATGAGTTACATGCGTGCGCGGGCGTTAGATCTGAATGTGCCAGCTGAAGATTTTGAGGAATTTGATGTGCATGTGCATCTCCCAGAAGGCGCTGTGCCAAAAGACGGCCCCTCCGCCGGCATCACCTTAGCGGCCGCGATTATTTCGGCCTTCACGGAACGCAAGATCCGCAGCAATTTCGCCATGACGGGCGAGATCACCTTACGCGGACGGGTGTTACCGGTCGGCGGGATCAAAGAAAAGTTGTTGGCCGCACATCGCGCCCAAATTGCCCATGTGATCTTACCCGCCCTGAATCAAAAAGATCTGGTGGATGTCCCAAAAAATGCTTTACGGACGCTCAAAGTCCATTTTGTGGAAGACATGCAGCAAGTCATGGATCTGGTGTTATTAGAAGCACCTTCCGAATTGATGCGCGATAAAATGCGTCCAAAAGACGAGACCGAAGACGAGAAAAAAACCACCGAAAAGAAGGCCAAAAGCGAAAAAAAAGCGAAAAAGAAGGAGAAGAATAAAGCCCTACCAGAGAGCGAAACGCCGATCACACCGGATACGGATCAACCCCCAGTCTGAAAGGACACCATGACCGATCATGACTGATTTAAGCTTACAAACGCGGATCTTAGCTGGACGTTCGGCCAACATGGATTGGTTTTCGGCGGATGTCCACCCCGATCACTTGAGCAATGTGTTGGCCGCGATGGCCAACACCCGTCACGGTGGCACGGTGATCCTCGGTGTGGATCCGATGTCCACCGAAATTCAGGGGATCCACGATCCAGCAGACACGATCGATCGGGTATTGCAAGCCGCTTTAACCCTCACCCCCCCCTTGATCATCCCAGTGCCACAAGTGACCCTGATCGCCGATCAGCGGGTGTTGCGCGTGGAGATCCCCGCGGGGATGCCGCATGTGTACGCTTATGACGGGCGTTATCTGATCCGAGATGGCCCCGTGAATCGCCCGTTGCCCCCACCCGACTTGCGTCGCTTGTTGATCGAACGCGGGGAGATCAGCTTTGAGTTACAACCCGCACCGAACATGACCCTAGCGGATCTAGACTGGGAGCAGGTACAAGCGTATATCCACCAAGTAGGCGGCATCGATCGCACAGAAGAGGCGATCACTCGTTTTTTGGTCAAACGCGGTTGTTTGATCATCGACGGTTCAAGTTATATCCCGACTTATGCGGGGATCTTGTTGTTCGGGAAAGAGGTGGGGGCCACCGTGCGCGGCGCAGAAATCACAGCGGTACGCTTTGCCGGGGCCACGATGAGCGATTCGTTTACCCGCCATGATCTGATCGGCACACTCCCACAACAGATCCGACGGGCGGAGTTATTTTTACGCGATCATCTGCAAAAAGCGGTGAATCTGCATGACACGATGCAACGGGCTGAACGCTATGAATATCCGATCGAAGCGGCGCGGGAATTGGTGGTGAATGCGGTTGCACATCGCGATTACAGCATCAGTGGAGACGGGATTCGCCTGTATCTGTTTAAAGATCGGCTAGAGATCACCAGTCCGGGACGTTTACCGGGCCCGGTGACGATCTCCAATATTGTTGAGGAGCGTTTTTCGCGCAATCCGGCGATCGTGCAGGTGTTAGCGGATCTGGGGTTTATCGAACGGTTGGGATATGGCGTGGATCGGGTGATCGAGTTGTTGCGTCATCAAGGCCTCCGCCCCCCTGAATTTACCGAGACTAGCGGCGGATTCCGCGTGACGATCTACAATAATCCCGCTCAAAATCAGGCCGAAGTGGTGCCGGTGATCGAAACCCCAGAACCTGAACCTCCACCGCGGCCGGTATTATCGCCCGAAGCGATCGCGATCTTAGAAGAATATCGCGAAATTGCCTTGAATCCGCGTCAAGAGGCGGCGCTGATTCAATTGCATCAACCGGGCAATACACGCATCACCAACAGCGAATTACAGCGGATGTATCCCGATGTCCATGCAGAAACGATCCGACGTGATCTCTCGGATCTGGTGGCCAAACAGTTGATCGTGAAAATGGGGCAAAAACGCGGATCGTATTATGTGTTAAAGCGCGATGCTCACACGGTCGTCATCCCCTCGGAGATCGAGTCAGAAACCGGAGAGGAAAAATAAACGGTGATGTTTAAAACCGCTCCCCGTCAATTACAGGTACAACTCCAGCTCACCCCTAACGAGACCCAAGTGAACGGCCACCTACGGATTAGTTCAACCTTTGATCTGATCTGCGACTCGATCAGCGTGCAATTGATCTGGCAATTGGTCAGCGCGCAGGCGTGCGAAACGCAAGTGATCGCCGAAATTCCGTTGATCTATCGTCAAGTGAGCGTCGATAGCCTGTTAGAGAGCGATTTTGACTTTGAACTTCCCACACAACCACGTCACTTTCAAGGCGCATTGATCCGGGTTGAATGGGGTGTGCGGGTGAAATTTGTCCCACGCGCTCACCCGACTGCGCCGATCTACGCGCTCAAAACCTTTCAGCGGCGTTAGACGCGATCGTCCCCGGCAGCGATCCGATCTAATTGCGCGAGATAAGCATCGGGGCGTAACAAATGCGGGGCAATCTGGCGGGCCATGGCGATCTCATCATCAGGTGCGCGTCCCATACGCCCTAACAGACTCGCACGCTTGATCCGACATACGATCTCGTTATGATACCCTCCCGTGCCGATCACAGTGGGTAATTGACGGTCTCGTAATGTCCATGCGGCTTCAAGTTCACCGCCGATCTCATGATATTCGCACAGGATGTCAAAATACCACAAGGCCGCTTTCATCTTGAGGGACTGATAGTAACTTTCGGCGCGCTGATACCAGCTTTGGGCGGTGGAGATGTCCCCGTCTTGACGGAAAAACAGCGCTTGCCATGCACATGCCAACATGATCACGCTCTTACGCGCTAAATTTAACGAGATCTCATAGGTGGTATTTGCATAACGCCGCGCACTTTCTCGATCGCCCTGCAAGTGATGATAGTGGCATAACATCTCATAAGCGTACATCTGTTGAAACGGCTCTTTTTCGGCCAGATCCAAAAGTTGTTCTGTTTGACGGATCGCCGTTGGGAGATCACCAAGGGCATACTCTAATTCCGCCCGACGACGCAAGAGCAAGCAATGGGTTTGATGTGAAATCGGTAATTCGTCTTCGACATAGCGTGAGGTTTCGCGGATGGCATCCTCATAACCGATCGGGTCTACCAAGACATACGAATCGACCAACATCGCAAATAATGGACTCCGGGTGATACAATGGGCGTATTCGGGTTTACGGGCCTCAACCACCATTTCGATCGCGAATTTAAGGCCTTCGGTTTGTCGTTCCATGTAGAGCATCAACACTTCCCAACGCCAATAAGCATAAAAAAAGCGCCAACAGGGTTCACCCAACTGTTGGGCCATCAGATACCCGCGTTCCATGGTGGCCAGATAGATCTCTGGATGCGTTTCGGCGCTATGGCGCAACTGGTAAAATGTTTCGACTAACAGCATCTTATCCAAATTGAATTGATTCGCCGCCTCCTGGTAATATCGTTCGACCCATTGGAAAATATGGATGTAATGGCGGCTCATAATGGCGCGACTCCTTCAGTTTGGATAGCTTAGAAGATAGTCTAACATGGAACGATCGTGCGATCGCTAATTTTTATTGAAGGTTAACAAAGAAGGTTTACGGCGGATGACGACCACCACTTTTTGGATTTTAGAGACACAACGCACGGCCTATAGTTTGGGGGTAAGTCCCGCTGGCCGGCTCATTCATACCTACTGGGGCCCAAAACTCCCCTATCGTGAAGATTACCCGATACCACAAGAGTCCCGCGAATGGGCTTCATTTAATCATCCCGAACAGCTCACCCCCGAAGAATACCCCGCTTATGGTGATTATAAATTTATCGATCCTTGCCTCAAAGTGACTTTCCCCGACGGCACGCGCGATCTGGTGTTGCGTTTTGATCACGCGGAACAAGACGCGCAACAGCTTCAAATCGTCCTCAAAGACACACATTACGCCTTGAATGTGGTCTTGATCTATCAGGTTCATCCGTCGCTTGACCTGATCACCCGATCGATCCGCCTTGAAAATCAGACGGATGCACCGATCACGGTGGAGCGAGTCTTTTCCGCGCAATGGCATGTCCCACAAGGGGACGGGTATCACCTCTCGCATTTGACCGGCCGTTGGATCGATGAATGGCACTTGCAACGTGAACCGATCTATCAGGGGATCAAGCGGATCGAAAGCCGTCGTTTAACCACCAGTCATCATCATCAACCTTGGTTTGCGATCGATCGCGGTCATGCGGATGAGGATCGCGGTGAGGTGTGGTTTGGGGTATTGGAATGGAGCGGCAATTGGCAGATCGCCATTGAGTCCGACATTTTTCATCGGACACGGGTCAATATCGGGGTGAATGATTGGGATTTTGCCTTACGTTTAGCCTCCGGTGAGCGTTATACCACGCCCCCTAGCACGGCTGGTTACACCGAACACGGTTTTGGTGAAGCGAGTCGGTTGTTGCATGATTATATCCGCACCGAGATTTTGCCACATGGCACGATCCCGCATCAAGTTCTCTATAACTCATGGGAAGCGACGTTGTTTAACGTGGATGTGCAGTCACAAGGCGATCTGGCAGAAATTGCGGCCGCGATGGGCGTAGAATTATTTGTGATGGATGATGGTTGGTTCCATGGCCGCTCGTTTGATCACGCCGGACTCGGTGATTGGTGGCCAAATCACACCAAGTTTCCGGATGGACTCGCGCCATTAATTGAACGGGTGAATGGGCTTGGCATGGATTTTGGACTGTGGGTTGAGCCGGAAATGGTCAATCCGGATAGTGACTTGTATCGCGCTCATCCCGATTGGGTCATTCATTTTCCGTCACGGGATCGCACGGAAGCACGTAATCAATTAATCCTCAACTTTGCCCGATTGGATGTGCAGGAATACATCCTTGATCAAATGGATCGTTTGTTACGGGATCATCGCATCGCGTTTATCAAATGGGACATGAATCGCAATGTGAGTCAACCGGGTTGGCAGACCGAAGAACACGATCCGCGTGAGATCTGGATACGTTATGTCGAAGGGGTGTATCGGGTGTGGGGGATCTTACGCGAACGGCATCCGCAAGTGATCTGGCAAAGTTGTTCCGGCGGGGGTGGGCGGGCCGATCTTGGGATTTTACGTTACGCCGATCAGATCTGGGTGAGTGATAACACCGAAGCGGCGGCCCGGCTAGGCATTCAATGGGGGTTTTCGCAAGTATTCCCAGCGAACACGATGGAAGCTTGGGTGACGGATTGGAATCAGCGTCAGCTTTCGCTCACCTTTCGCTTTCATGTGAGTATGTGTGGGGCGTTGGGGATCGGTGGCCATTTGATCAACTGGAGTAAGTCGGATCGGGATCTGGCGGCGCGTCTGATCGCCCTCTATAAGGCGATCCGTCCGGTGGTGCAGTTAGGCGATCAATACCGTTTATTGCGTCAAACGGGTTTTTATGCGGTGCAATATTTAGGTAAGGACAGACAAAACGGGGTGTTATTCCTATTTCGCACTCATGCCCCACATCCCACCGAGACTCCGCGCCTCTATTTACGCGGACTTGATCCGAACGCCCGGTATCAGATCGAGGGGTTTGATCAGATCCGAAGTGGGTTAGCGTGGATGCGAGATGGCTTGCAAGCGGATCTCAGCGATGATTTTAGCAGTGCGGTGTATCGGATCACCCGTGTAAACGGATAACAGGGGATCGTCAAAATGTTCAAGGGGATCGCTACTCTCAAAGACATCGGCGAAAAGTCGTAACATTTGTTACGACTTTTCCGCTCATCTGTGCTATGATCTGCTCAATATGACCGGGATCAACTTGAGGAGGATCGGATGAATGGGCGCTTTGAGTTTGTAATGACGATTCGACATTAGGATACAATCTTACGATTCACCTAACGCCGTTGCTGCTGTCACCGAATAAATTTTTAGGCTTCACCGCCGCCGCTATCCGAATTTCGAGAGGACTTAATTGCCCTGAATCCCACACGGTGCGATCTTGGTGATCCACTGAATCAAGGTTAAAATAGG
>JALOOG010000047.1 GCA_025454525.1 Anaerolineae bacterium
CAGCGCGGGATGCGGTCATAGTGCCTCATAGCCGTCCTTCGGATCGATCAACATTAATCCTACTTTACGCCGTTTTGATCGAACTCGCAACCGACGCTTGCCCTACGTTTGGCCTACGCTATGAGATCAATGCACATGATTGACATCCTACCCTAATCTCGTCTATAGTATGAATTATGTCCAACCAATACCACACCATGCGCCCGATGTCGATCTCACCACGTCACGACAGACGTAGGGTGCTTCGGCTTGGGTAAACTCAAAGCACATCTGAAGCACACGAAACCGTCTGTCAATGCGACAGGCGGTTTTTTGTTTGGGTATAATAGGCTGTCTCACGGAAGGGAAGAATCGAAGAATGACTAAATACATCAATGTTTCGGTAGCATGGCCCTACTCTAACGGAGATCTCCATGTAGGGCATTTAGCGGGTGCATATATCCCCGCTGATATTTTCGCACGGTATCATCGGTTAAAAGGCAATCAGGTGTTGATGGTATCCGGCTCTGATAGCCACGGCACGCCGATTTCAGTGGAAGCGGATAAACGCGGGATTTCACCGCGATCGGTGTTTGAACATTATCATCGACGCTTTCTACTTACCCAGCAGAAGATCGGCATCAGTTACGATCTGTTCACCCATACCGACACCGAAAATCATCATCAGATCGCGCAAGACATCTTCAGTAAACTGTTAGCGCAAGGGTATCTTTACAAGGATAAACAACAACTGCTCTATAGTGAACGCGAAAAACGCTTTCTGCCCGATCGCTATGTGGAAGGCAAATGTTATATCTGTGGCTATGAAGGCGCACGCGGCGATCAATGTGACAATTGCGGCAATCTGATGGACGCAACGCAATTGATCAACCCCCATAATCGCTTTGATCCAACGGATAAGCTGATTGTGCGCGAAAGTGAGCATTATTTCCTTGACCTTACCAAAGTTTCGGGAAAATTGGTCGACTACTTGGAGAACAATCGCGATCGATGGCGGCCCAGTGTCCTCAATTTTACCCTGAACATGATCAAACAAGGGGTTGAAGAAGGCTTGCGCGGCCGTGCTTATACCCGCGATCTGGATTGGGGAGTGTCAGTGCCGTTAACCGGATGGGAAGGTAAGCGGATTTACGTGTGGTTTGAGGCAGTGAACGGCTATTTTACCGCGAGTGTCGAATGGGCCAAAAATCAAGGCGACCCCGATGCGTGGAAACAGTGGTGGTATAACCCGGCCGCAGAAACCTATTATTTCATCGGCAAAGATAATATCCCGTTTCATACCCAGATCTGGCCAGCACAATTGATCGGGATCGAACAACTCTACGAGGATGATCCGGCAAAACGTTTGAACTTGCCGTATGATGTGCCGGCCAATCAATTTATGAACATTGAAGGCAAACAATTTTCTAAAAGCCGAAATTGGGCGATCTGGGTGCCAGATATTTTGGAACGCTATCAAGCAGACGCGATCCGATATTATGTCACGGCGACCCTGCCTGAAACCTCTGACTCGGATTTTACATGGGATGGATTCTTAAGTCGTGTCAACAATGAGTTGGTCGCTGCTTGGGGGAATTTGGTCAATCGGATCGTAGGGTTTGCTTACAAACGTTTTGAAGGCGCTGTACCGCATTACGATGCGCTCTCTCCGGCGGATCAAGCGCTGATCACCCAATCTGAAACAGCATTTGATACCATCGGGGACTTGTTAGAACGGGTGCGCTTGCGCGATGCACTCACGGAAGCCATGAACCTCGTTCGCGAAAGTAACGCTTATCTTTCAGAGCGTGAACCATGGAAAACGATCAAAACCGATCCCGCCGAGGCCGCCCGAACGGTCTACACCGTGTTACGGGTGATCGATAACCTCAAGATCTTACTTGCGCCGTTTTTGCCGTTTAGTGCCCAAAAATTACACGAATATCTCGGTTATGATGGGCAATTGTTCGGAGAACAGCGCATCGTGGAATATCAAGAGGCCACCCGATCGCATGAGGCCTTGATCTACGATCCCACTCATGCGATCGGCCGTTGGGAAAAGAGCGCCTTACCACCGGGTCAAAAATTGCGCGAACCACAACCCCTTTATGTCAAATTAGAACCAGAGATCGTCGCCCAAGAACGCGGGTATCTGGGTGCGGAACGGGATGAACATCCGATCGAAATCTAAGTGTATTCCAGAGGGGAATCGATCAATTCCCCTCTGGAGTCAAAACCGCCGCTAGTTTCTTATTATGTCGTGTTATAAACTGAATAGGGTAAGTCGGGTTCGGCGGCCTGTTTTGCTGTCAGAATCATGATTTGATTAGCCTGTTTTGCTATCGAAAAGGACAAGTGTCGCTCATGAAGCAATACCGTTATTACGATCTGGTGATGGCGTTGTTTGTCACCGTGTTATTGTTAAGTAACCTCCTTAGCAGTGCCAAGATCATCGATTTAGGTGCAAGTTTAGGGCCATTGGCCTTGATCTTTGACGCGGGAACGTTGGTGTTCCCGATCTCGTATATCTTTGGGGACATCCTCACCGAAGTATATGGGTATCGTCGTTCGCGGCGGGTGATCTGGGTCGGCTTTCTAGCAACCGTGATCATGGGTTTTTTTGTCTGGTTAACCGGACAATTGCCCGCAGAAGCCTTCTGGCAGCAAAGCGTCGGACAAAACGCCTACAACGCGGTTTTAGGTGGGATCAGCGGCTTGATCGTGGCGAGTCTAGCCGCGTATTTTGTGGGTGAATTTAGCAATAGTTTTGTGTTGGCTAAGATGAAAGTGGCCATGCAAGGGCGTTGGCTTTGGGCGCGCACCATCACCAGTACCCTCATCGGGCAGGGGGTCGATACCGTGGTATTTATCTTGATCGCGGTTGTGTTAGGGGTATTTCCCGCCGAAATCGCACTCTCGTTGATCGTGACCAATTACATCTTCAAGGTCGGGATCGAAGTGTTATTCACACCGATCACCTTGCCGATCATCACTTGGTTAAAGCGTGCTGAAAACGAAGATTACTACGATCGTGACACTGACTTCAACCCGTTTAAGTTGGATCTTACCCCGTCCAATTAAGCAAAGGAGCGCTCAAGGGTGTACATAGACGATGTACACCCAAAACGGAGCATTTGTTACGAGTTTTGCGGTGAAGTCTGTTATGCTACAGAAAGCACGACAGCACACCGTACCCTCATTGACTTTGTTACAAGTCATCTTTTGTTGTCAAACAAAGATCAATCCATTGTTGTTATTGTTGTCGTTTTGCTGTGAAAACTGGGTGATCTAGGGTTATCATTATCTACAAAAACAAGGGAGTCTTTATGAGAGCAATTATTTTAGCGGCCGGCCAAGGCACCCGCTTACGTCCGGTAACGCTTACCATGCCTAAACCACTCGTCCCCGTAGCCAATAAACCTTTACTCCACTATGCGATCGATATGATGCGTGATGGCGGGTTAACTGACATCGGCATTGTGGTAAATAGCCTAGAGTCGCCGATCTGCGCCCAACTGAACGACGGCTCAACCTTAGGCGTAAATGTCCATTATATCGTGCAGGAAGAACAACGCGGTTTAGCCCATGCCGCGAGTTTATGCCGCTCATTTGTCGGTGATGAGCCGTTTGGTATGTTTCTAGGGGATAACATCTTCCAAGACAAGATGACCGAATTGATGAGACAATTTGAGTCTTCACCGTATGACGCGGCTGTGGCCTTAGGCGAGGTGAGCGATCCCACCCGTTTCGGCATTGCGGAAATTGAAGGCGATAAAATCCGCCGGGTGGTAGAAAAACCAAAAGAACCACCCTCTAACCTCGCGATCAGCGGGGTGTATATGTTCCGTAAATCGATCTTTGACGCAATCGCCAATATCAAACCGTCTAAGCGCAATGAGCTAGAGATCACCGATGCAATTCAGTACCTGATCACCCATAACGGCAACGTCCAAGCTTATAAGATTCAAGGGTGGTGGATTGACGCAGGTAAACCCGACGCGATCATCCAAGCCAATCAATTGGTATTGGGCGATCTACCGTTTTCACCTTCACCCGAAAGCGAACATTTTGTCCAGTCGGATATTTCGCATCGGGTGATCATCGGTGAAAACACCAAGGTGATTAACAGCGTGATTCGTGGGCCGGCGATCATTGGCAAAAATGTCACCATTCAAGATAGCTATGTTGGGCCGTATACGTCGATCGGGGACAACAGCGTGATCGAAAATAGTGAATTGGACGCAAGCATCGTCATGAAAGATTGTGTGTTGCGTTCCATTAGCGGCCGTATTGACTCTAGCTTGTTAGCGGATAGCTCTGAAGTCACATCCGCCTCAAAGAAATTACCCGCCGTGCATCGCTTTATCTTAGCCGAAAACAGTTACGTGCAGCTTTAAACCGATCGGTTATAATCGAATCAAGATTTGAATCATCGGAGGTTGGGTGGTCTCAAAACTGCCCAACCCTACAAAGGGTAAATTGTATGTCTGAACGAATTAAAAATATCCGTCATAAATTGATTGAGTCCGCCGATTTTGTCAATACAGTTTTAGATCAAGTGGGTGAACAGACCGATGTCCAAGTCTATTCCGATGGACTCGGTTGGACAGTCCGTCAATTGGTGGTGCATTTATCTGAGGCCTATCGTGGCATGAACAATCAAGCGATCAACATCTCGGAAGGGCGCGATCTGATCCCACCGGATTTTGACATCGAACGTTATAACAAGCGTCAAACTGAAAAAAATGCCGATAAAACCTTTGAGCAAGCGCGAGGTGAGTTGCAAACTGCCCGGGAGCAATTGCTCACATGGTTAGATAGCTTAGATGACGAAAAATTGGATCACAAAGGGCGACATGCCAGTTTGCGGGTGATGAGTGTAGAAGAAATTCTGCTCTTGCAGGCCCTTCACGAAAAAGGCCACGCCGCGGATATCGCCCACGCATTGAATCTGCACCTTCAATAGGCGAATTACAACGATGAATCACTATCATAAACGGGCTGAATTTATCGTACATCAGCAAGATCCATTTAATGGCGGATGTCCGCCCACCATTTTACGCGAATCGTTGATCACGCCGATCGATAGCTTTTACGTTCGCACCCATGGCAATGTGCCGGAGGTGTCCTTAAACGATTTTCGCCTGACAATTGACGGTTTGATCGAGCGGTCGCAAGCGTGGTCATTAGATGACCTTAAGGCGCGTTTTCCGAAACGAGAGATCACCGCCACGTTACAATGTGCAGGCAATCGGCGCTGTGAATTTCAACAAGCTGGTGAGATTCCGAGTGACTCGGTGATGTGGGGATATGAAGGGATTAGCACGGCTGTCTGGGGCGGGGTCGCATTGGCTGATGTGTTGAACGCGGTCGGAGTCCGTTGGAACGCGGCCCATGTCGAATTGATCAGCCTTGATCAAATCGAAAAAGACGATCAGACCTTTAGTTATGGTGGATCGATTCCCCTCCATAAGGCGCTTAGCGCCGAAGTGTTATTGGCTTACGAGATGAACGGTGCGCCGTTGACCCCGATTCACGGGTATCCTTTGCGGGCAGTCGTGCCGGGCTATGTGGCGGCGCGTAGTGTGAAGTGGTTAAGTGTGATTCGGGTCGGGGCTGCCCCTTCAGAGAACTTCTATCAACAACGCGATTACAAGTTGTTCGGGCCGCAAGTAAGTGAGGACACGGTAGACTGGGATCAAGGTGAAATGCTCAACGAGATGTTTACCGACTCGGTGATCTGTGTGCCAAGTGACGGCGCACAAGTGCCGATCGGGCCCTTGATCGTTAAAGGGTATGCTGTACCCTTCGGCGGCTCGCAAATTGAGCGGGTTGAGGTGAGCGCGGATGATGGCCACACATGGCGATCAGCGACCTTGATCCCGAATGAACATCCGTGGGCATGGCGCTTTTGGGAAATTCCCATTACGATCCATGCTGGCGAACAAATTTTACGGGCGCGGGCGTATGACACTGCTGGCAATCTGCAACCGGAAACGGTGGAGCAGATCTGGAATTTTCGCGGTTATATGAACAATAGCGTTCACCGGATTCGTTTAATCGGCGTTTAAGCGCAAGAAATGAGGCCGTGATGTTTATCTATCAGATTGATGCGGACCTTCACCTCCAAATTTTAGAGGAACGTCACGCCGAAGACTTGTTTTACATCACCGATCTGAATCGGCAGCATATCCGGCAATTTTTGATGTGGGCGGATGATATTCATAGTGTCAGCGATAGCCTCGTGTATATCCGCGATGGTCTGCGCCAATTCGCGGATAACAATGGCTTTCAATGTGGGATCTGGTATCAAAATGAGCTGATCGGGTGTATCGGGTTTCATCGGATCGATTGGAATAACCGAAACACCGAGATCGGCTATTGGTTAGCCCGTCCTTACACCGGAAAAGGCATCGTGACGCGGGCTTGTGCGGCATTGTTAGATTATGCGTTCAATGTGTGGCGTTTGCATCGGGTGGAGATCCGATGTGCGGCGAATAATGTCAAAAGTCGGGCGATTCCAGAACGCTTAGGCTTCATTGAAGAAGGCGTTAAACGTCAAGAGATCTGGCTACATGATCATTATGCCGATCATGTGGTATATGGGATCTTGGCGAATGAATGGCGCGATTTTAAGGCCCTTAAAAAAACAAGCTAACGGGGTGTGATCTTACCGTCCGATACTTGCCAGACCGCCGCATCATGCAAAAAGGCCTCTGGAAAAATATCTAATTCGGTGGTGGTCAAGAGGGTTTGTGCGTTGTGCCGAATGCGATCCAAGAGATAAGCACGACGATCGCGATCCAATTCGGCTGCCACCTCATCTAACAAGAGGATCGGGGTTTCGCCGGTGCGTTCGCGCATCCAAGCCAATTCCGCGAATTTGAGCGCTAAGACGGCGGTGCGCGCTTGTCCACGACTGCCATAAAGGCCGGCATCACGTTCATTGATCAGGATGCGGAGTTCATCACGATGCGGCCCGCTTAATGTAACCCCGCGCATAATGGACTCTTGTAGCTCTGCCTGTAGTTGGGTCTCAAATTGCGGGGTGATGTCTGTCGGATTTAGATCGCGATGTAAGTCAAAACCCAAGACTTCAAATGAGCGTTGTCCGTCCCCTTGCGCGGTGGGCATAAAATTCGGTTGATAGCGTAAGGTGAGGGTTTCGCGCTTTCCGGTGAGATCATAGTGTTCACGTTGGGCTTGGACCTCAACTTCACGTAAGAAGCGTTGACGGGCCGCGATAATAATGCACCCCGACGCGATCAACTGCTCATCCCAATAAGCTAACTCTTTGGGGGAGGCCTGTTTTTCAGCGATTCGACGTAGCAAGGCATTGCGTTGAGGCAGTGTCTTTTCGTATTTATCCAATGCTTCGGCATAACTGGGTTCAACTTGCGAGAGGGTGATGTCCATGAACCGTCGCCGATCTGAAGGTGATCCCTCAATCAGGGTGAGATCGCGCGGTAGGAACAAGACAACATTCACGATCCCCAAAATATCCATAACCCGCTTATCCGCGCCATTGCGTCGCACCACTTTACGAAAGCGTTGTGCGCCGTCTCCATTGCGTTCTAAGAGCAGCGTCATTTCGAGTTGATCTAACGCGCCGCGCTTACTCACCGTTTCGGCCGAAAGCTTGGCAAATGGCAGTGGATCGTGTTCGGTGCGCCAGTGGATCAATTGGCGATCACTGGTGGTATACGGTGATTTTGAGGTCGCTAGGTAGTAGATCGCCTCTAATAAGCTGGTTTTGCCTTGAGCATTCGCACCCCAGATCACGATCGGACGATCGGGTAATGCGATCTCAAGGCGTGCGTAATTGCGGAAATTGGTTAATGATAAATATTCGATATACATAGTCAGTTTCGCAAGTCAATCGGTTCTAAGGCTAGAACGATTGTACTATGCTTTGGTTAGATCCGCGCAAGAATCCGCCTTTATAACCCCGAAGGATCGATCGTCGGTGTCGGTAGCGGCGTAAGATTTAAGGTTGGCACGACCGTCAATGGTGGGGCGATCGGCGTGGTGCGTAGCGGTGGTAAGGCTACATCGCGCAATGCGCTCACCTCAAAGCCAAGACAGGTAAAGTTAGCGCTTGCACCCCACACATCCACACCGTTTAAGGTGGTGCGAATCCAATCACTAGTCGGGGTGCGGCCATTCGCGACGATCTCCCCACCTGCGGACAAAGTGCTGATCACATTGGACGTAAGATCCGGCGCTTGATACAAGTTGACATTTGTCCCGATCGCCGAGCAACGCGCCTCTAACAGCGAGACGTTTAACACCTGTTGCACACTTTCGCCACTGGCATCGATCGCGGTCAAGGTTAGCGAAAAGTTATTTGAGGGCAAAATCACCAAGGCGATACTACCATTGTTAGCGGTTAAAGGTAGAAATGGATTAGGCGCGACTCCGGCAAGTCCGGTCAATTGGACTTCAATTGCCGTAGGTGCATTGTAGTTAATCGTGAGACTTTGGGTGACATGACGGTACAGGGTGCTAGGTGTCACCTCAAACTGCACGATCGCGATCGGTGCGATGATCGTCACCGTGCGTGTTTGGGTCACTTGCTGATCACCATTGACGGCGATCAATTCTACGCGGGCCTCACCAGAGAGATCCCCTGTGTTGATCTGGGCCTCACCTTGCTCCGGATCAACACCAGATAACAAGATCAAATCATTCACACGCACGCTGATCTCTTCGGCGTTTTCTACCTCCCAAGTGATCTCTAACGCGCCGCGCACCTCTTGAATGCCTTGATTCACCAGAAAACTCTGAATTTCGGGCGTAGGGGTGCGTGTCAAAAGCGAGGCAAGCCCTAAAAACACCACGGCAAATAAAGCGAGAACGGCTAACGTAGCGAGACCCGCTAACCATAGTGGAAATGTCGGACGATAGAGCAGATGCCCACGAATTGAGGCGCTAAAATGGGCGTTATCCATAGACTTCACCACCAGATCAAACGGGTATTCTTGCATCCCGCCAAATAATTGTCCGCGAAGCGGCTTGATCTCACCTTGGATCTGCATCCGCTGGCCGGGACTTAAGGTAATTTGCGACGGTTTGATGTTGAACTGAAGTTGTTTACGCGCATCTTGTCCAACGATGTACAACGGGAGCGGGCCGCTACCTTGATTGTGGACATACAGCTTAAAACGCTCCTGCACACCGATGCGCCGTGCCGCTAAGGCCATGCCAAAACCACTATATGGCAAAATCATCACACGAAACGGCACTTCTATTTTTTCATCAGGTTTTTCATGTACGCTCACCGTCGCACGGGGGATATATTCACCCGGGGCGCTGTCACTACGCCGTAAGGGTTTGATGTTGATCAGAACCAGCGCGTTTTCCTTGGGATCTAATTCCAGAAAAGGACGATTTACCCGCGACCAACCTTCCGGTAAACCGGAGATCTGAACGCTGAAAGTTTGCGGTGTGTCGCTGATGTTGGTGATGTTAAGTTCGGCGGAGGTATATGAGCCGGGCGCAACCGCGATCTGAGGTTCTTGGAGGTCAATTTTAAAGGTAGGGGTCTCTTTTTCGATCCGCGCCGTGTCTTCACTGGTGACGGGCATCTGCACGGTGGGCGTTTCGTCTAAGGTGTAATACAGTAATCGCAAATAACCGATCTGAATTTCTTCCCCGCCATTCAGAGGTAAGGGGGTATTGGATTTAACGCGAACGCCGTCGATAAAAGTGCCATTGATCGAATCGAGATCGGTCAAAAGGGTTTGACCTTGATCGCGGACAAGGGTAATGTGATAACGTGAGATCGTGTCGGTATCCAACATTAAGGTGTTGCCTGACGAACGCCCGACCGAAACGGTCGCCTCATCTAATGCGAATGTTTCAAATTTTCCATCCGGCCAAAAAACATCCAGACGACCATACGCCATAATCCGCGACTCCTTGCCCTGTTCAACGCATCTTACCATTGTAACGATAGCGGGTGATCCGTTCAAATTCAGTTTAGCACGGGAAACATCGAAATAGAGAAAATTGAGGAATATTGTCACGAAGGAATTTCTGAAGAAGTTTAGCACTTGTTAACGTCAAAGGGCATCATCAGTGGAACGTAGGTGTACAATGATTCCCTCTAACCTCAGAAAAATACCCTACCAATGGAGACAAATCAGCCCATCCCACATACGCCAATTCCCCATGTATGGGGCGGGCTAGGGGGTTTAGGGAAGAAATTTTCTTATACCTACTTCCCAGTAACCTCAGAAAAATACCCTACCAATGGAGACACAAATCCCTATCTTACGCGGAACAGCTCCCTCCCCATGTATGGGGAGGGCTAGGGTGGGGTTGTACGCAAGAAGCTTTCCTAAGATTACTTCTGATTTTGCCTTTTTTGTTTACTTGATGTCTCTATGAGTGAGGAAATCAGACTTTTTTCTCTAAAGTGGCGGTAAGGCGATCCATTGCCGCGATCAATTTTTCTTGTGGATCGGGTTTCGCGGCTTCTACGGCCTTTTCTTCTTTCTTGCGAAGTTCCATCATGCGATTCACGCTCTTGACAAGTAGGAATACGGCCAACGCAACCACCAAGAAATTAATGAGCGCATTGACAAAAACGCCCCAAGCAATCACCGCAGCACCGGCTTCTTTTGCAGCAGCAAGCGACGCATACGGGCCTGGCGTTGAACCTTCTCTCAAAACTGTGTAAATATTAGAGAAATCGACACCGCCGAGGATAACACCAATGGGAGGCATAATGATGTCATTGACCAGTGAAGTCACAATTGCACCAAACGCCGCGCCGATAATGATACCGACCGCAAGGTCTAGCACATTACCGCGCATGATAAAGTCGCGAAATTCTTTTAACATGATCTTCTCCTATTTGTAAAATGAAAACCTGCTCATTTTACCTGAGATGATGAAATGGCAACAAATATAAATAGGACGGCGTGGCAATTCGCGCACAATTTCTTTGCGGGAGGGACAGGATTCGAACCTGCGATCCGACTATATATCGGATAACCACTTAGCAGGCGGCCCCAATCAACCACTCTGGCACCCCCCCAATGACATTTGCTATTTTATCAGCTTAAAGAACGGAAGGGGTGGGATTCGAACCCACGGTGAGACTGAAGCCCCACTTTGGTTTTCAAGACCAACGCCTTAAACCGCTCGGCCACCCGTCCTTAGCCGATATTCATAGTGTGAAGGTATAATAACACGGTTTTACCGATGGGTCAATGCCAAATCTACGAAAAGGTTATGGAAAAAGTGGACAAATGTTACGACTTTGGCGTTCATGTGTGCTACGATTACCTCAACACAATAGAGATGATCTTGAGGCGTATCCGATGAAAACATTTGCCTATAACTTTGAATATCTGATTTTTGAGCGCTCTCAATTTTTCTATTACAAATAACCTTGCGAAATTGCCGCTGTCGCCGAAATTATTTTTAGGCCTAGCCGCCGCCGCACTCACAAACGTTATTTTTAAAGCATTTATTTGCCCTACATGGAAAGGTTTTATGGATCTGTTACCACTTATGCTCATCGGTTTTATCGGAGTGGTGATCTATGGCGCGAATCAAGCCAAGATCGGACTCTGGGAGACAGGTGTGATCAAATGGATGTTATATACGATTATCGCTGGGGTCTTTTTCGCGGGATTTGGGATGTTTCAATTGATGATCATTTATTCCAACGAGATCCCGCCGCAACTAGCCGATCTGCCTCGCGTCAATGTGTTTGAAGCGGGGTTTACCATGATCGCCGCGTTTGTGTTCACCGCTATCGGATTGAGTGTGATCAACTCTACGACGGCCCGATTGACCGTACAACGGGTGATCGGGCAATCATTTGACCCGATCTCGATTGTGCATATCACCGCCTTGATTTTGATCATCGGGGTGATCATCGGGACGTTTAGCAGTTATGTCTTATTGGGCGGTCAGAGCGGGATCGCGGATAACCTCGAAACGGCGGGAATTTCGCCAATCGAACCGATTTTTACGGCTGTGGTACAAGTTGCGGCGGCCTTTTTAGGGATCGGATTCGCCATCCGACGCGATCTCAACGAAAGCCTAAGCCGATTAGGACTCCGTTGGCCCAATCGTGCCGATCTGATCAATGGCGGTTTAACCGGATTAGGCATGATCGTGCTATCTTTTGTCTTTCAAATGGTTTGGGCCGCCTTAACCCCTCCCGAACAATTTGCCCAACAGACCGAAGCGGCCGAAGCATTAACCCGACTACTCGCTACGATCCCGTTGACGTTGATCATCTCAGTGTGTGCGGCCGTAGGAGAGGAGATCTTGTTACGTGGGGCGATTCAACCCATTTTTGGGATTTATCTTACAAGTGTGGTGTTTGCCCTGTTACATTCACAATATTTTCTCTCACCGTCGCTGATCTTGCTGTTTATCCTCTCGCTGATCTTGGGGCGCTTGCGCGAACGATACAGCACAACGGCGGCGATCTTTGCCCATTTCATCTATAATCTGATCCCGTTACTGCTGATCATCCTAGCTGGAAACGGAAATGCGTTATGATTTGGCGACTTACAGCGTTGATCCTGTGCTTGGGCGCATTAAACTTACCGCTTCAGGCTCAACCGATCCCACTTCCTAGCACCACCCCTCAAGACGCACCGGAATTGTTACTATTTCAAACGGTGATTTTGGAAAATGTGGCGCAACTCTATTTTAACTTTGTAATCAACGCACCTGTCACGGCTATTCAAACCGTCACACTCACGATCTTACCAGAGGATCAATCCGTACAGGTGATTCCGGTGAATGTGGCCGAGATTGCGACCATTGAAGCACCTTTCACGGATTTTTCGTTTGTCTGGACACCGACTCCAAATAACCCGCCCCCGTTGTTTACTGACTTGGGCTATCTATGGACGTTCACCTTAAGCGACGGCCGTCAATTTACCCTTAACGGCACAATTTACTACGCAGATCCGCGTAATACATGGTCATTAGAGACCCAAGGGGCGATCACCTTAGCTGCACCAAGTGAGCGCTTTTCACCCCGTAGCAATTTACAGGTGTTGGGGCCGGTTTACGATCTTTTGAGTGAAAACACCGATCAACAAGATAGCTTTCGGTTTATTGTGTTCGATAGTGTCACCCCATTCGACCTATGTCAACGGAATGCACAAGATGAGGCGATCGTGATCTTGTCGCATCAGCAGACCGAAGTCGCTTGCCCATTAGAGACCATTCGCCTGATCTATGAGCGCTCCGGTTGGACGGTGATCTCGTTAAACACCCCGTCACCCGCTATGCTTTATCGAGCTGTTACCCGGGCGATGTTTAACCGCTTGTACGATCGTTTATGGGGAGATCGTGAGATCCCGGCTTGGTTTCGCGAAGGGTTCAGCTTGTTTTACGTACCGACCCCCAAAGGGGCCGAATTGACCCGTTCTCAAGAGGTTTTACGGGCGCACGGCCCGATCCGTAACATGGAGTCGCCTCCTAGTGATGAGACGGAGCGCGCGATCTGGGAAGCACAAAGTTATGGTATGGTGCAATACATGGCGGGACAGATCGGCGTACCGGCCTTATTTGAGTTAGCGCGAGATCTCGCTACGGGTCTTACCTTGGCCGAAGCCTATTTACAAGCGTCGGATCAAACGTTGGCCTCGGTGATCCCACAATGGAGTAATTGGGTGTTTAGACCGGAAGCGGTGAACGCTTATAACTACACACCGTATTTACCCGAAACACCGACCCCGATCCCAAGCTTTACCCGTACCCCTAGCGCAACACGCACACCGACTCCGACAATTACGCTCACTCCGTCTGTGACGATCGTGGTAGCGGGATTAGTTGAAGTCCCGTCAACGCCGACTCCGACGATCACGGTCGCTGCTTCGCCGTCAGTCACGCCGCGTCCGATGTCTAGCTTTTTTACACCGACTCCTACGTTAATCGCGTTACCTCCTGAACAAGAGGATCGTCAAGTGGTGTTGGTATTGTTGGGGTTATTGATCGTCGGTGGGATTATTTTGATCGGGGTGGTAGGGTTGACATTACGATCCGGTAAACAATCCTAATCATAGTCCCTCTCCATCAAACAGGATGTAGAGGGACGATATGCTCATTAGGTTAACTGCTGTAGGACTTGCGCGAAACGATCGATCTCATCATGGGTGTTATAGTGCGCTAAGCCTACACGCACCATGCCATGTTCAGCATGACCTAAACGCGCCATGATCTCCACGGCATAATAGTTTCCGTCCCACACATAGATTTGATGGGCCGCTAAGTGTTGGGCGACTTGTTCAGGGGTATAACCGTTTAGGGTAAAAACCACGGTTGGCACGCGCTCATGAAGCCGATCAGGATCGGTGATCCCGTAGATTGTCACACCGGGGGTTGCCTTTAACACACGGATGAGATGCGCGACTAACGCACGTTCATAGGGGACAAAAGCGGCTACACCGCCTAGCGCTTCTAGATAGGTGAGGGCGGCACCGACCCCGGCGATCGTCTCAAAACTGGGAGTTCCTGTTTCCCAACGATAGGGCGGTTGATCTTTGGAAGGGCGCACTTTATAGGCGGGCAATGTGGCCAGTTGATCGTAATGTCCCCATAGGATGCCAATATGTGGGCCAAAGAATTTGTAAGCCGAACACAAGAGAAAATCACAGCCTAACGCCTGCACATCGATCGGCAGATGAGGGGCAGATTGTACCGCATCTACCACGACGTGCGCTCCCACCAGATGCGCCATGTCCGCGATCCGGGCGATCGGGTTGATCGTACCGACCGCGTTAGAAGCGTGAACCACTGCGACCATCTTGGTCTGTTCGGAGAGTGCGGCCTCATAGCTATCGAGGTCTAAGGTGCAATCAGTCGGATTGAGATCAATCCATTTCACAATGAGGTCATGATCATCGGCAAGCCGCAACCATGGATTGACATTTGCATCGTGATCCATGCGTGTAAGGATGATCTCATCTCCGGCTTGTAACGTCTGCCCGATCGCACGAGTGAGCGCGAAATTGAGGGTAGTCATGTTCTGACCAAATACCACTTCAGCGGGATTAGGGGCGTTCAAAAACCGTGCCATTTGACCCCGTACAGCACGCACCATGGAATCGCTTTGCTGACTGGTCGCAAAAGCGCCTCCGGAATTGGCGTTCATCGTCCGGTAGTAATCGGAGACCGCATCGATCACCCCTTGTGGGACTTGTGTGCCTGCGGGATTATCGAAAAAGATGCGAGACGAGTCATTTAAAGCCGGAAATTGCGCCCGTGCGCGTTGTACATCAAAAGTCATTAGATTTTGATCCTTAAGTGAGCGTAAATGCGATTCAAAAAGGCGACTCGCACTCCGAGTCGCCTTGAAGGTGACGGATTAGCCTTCGATCAACAACGATTCGGGGTCTTCGATTAGCTCTTTAATCTTGACAAGGAACTGCACCGCTTCACGGCCATCCACGATGCGATGATCGTAAGTCAACGCCACATACATCATCGGACGGATCACGATCTCACCGTTGACGGCCATCGGACGGTCTTTAATGGCATGGAGTCCGAGAATCCCTACTTGGGGCGGATTCAGGATCGGGGTACTCATCATTGATCCGAATACACCGCCATTGGTGATAGTGAATGTGCCACCCATCAACGACTCGATCTTGAGAGTGCCGGCCTGTGATTGTTGCGAGTAATCTTTGATCGCTTGTTCGATCTGTGCGAAGGATAGTTTATCAGCATCCCGTAAAACTGGAACAACGAGGCCTTCTTCCGCACCGATCGCGATGCCGATGTCATAGTAGTGTTTGAGGACGATCTCGTTTTCTTGAATTTCGGCATTGATGTACGGAAAGGCCTTTAATGCGCCGATCGAGGCTTTGACAAAGAAGGAGCTAAAGCCTAAACCGATATTGTGTTTCTTCTGAAAAGCATCCTTGCGACGTTTACGGATGTCCATGACCGCACTCATGTCGATCTCGTTAAACGTGGTCAACATGGCGGCCGTAGATTGGGCCTCCACTAAACGGCGTGCGATCGTTTGACGACGGCGAGTCATTCGGACGCGCTCCTCACGACGGCCGGAGCTACCATTCGCGGTCAATGGACTCGGGGCTGGTTTCGCAGGAGGTGAGGACGGAATGTTAGAAGGTGCGGATGCTGTAGTGACAGCGGGTGCGCTTTGGGTGCTAACAAAACTTTGTACATCGTTTTTGGTGACTTTCGCGCCGGCCGATGGCACTTGAGCCAAGTCCACCCCATGTGCAGCCGCGACTCGTTGTGCTACTGGCGTAGCGGAGCGTGCTTCTTCCGTGCGTGGCGGGGGAGCGGATGAAGTCGCTGTAACCGATGCCGGTTGGGACGGAACAGGAGCGGATGTAGACGCTACACCCGATTCGTTAACTGAACCGATCACCGTTTTAGCAGTGACGGTTGCACCTGCGGGAAAGTTAATCGCCGCGATTACACCTGCGCTAGGGGCCACGACCTCTAATGAGACTTTATCGGTCTCTAGAACAGCGATCGTCTCACCTGCTTCAACGCGATCCCCGACTTTTTTTAGCCATTCGGCGATCGTCGCTTCAACTACCGATTCGCTTAAATCTGGTACGGTAATATTGACCATCATCCACCTCTAATCCTGTTGTTCGCCTTTAGTAAAATCCCAATTGTAGGTGTAATCCACGATCATCGATTGGTTTTTGATGTGCGCGGTTTTAGAGCCTTCAGCGGGGCTAGAACTACGCCGCCGTCCGACATAATTCACCGGTAACCGGTGTTTGATCAATTTTTTCAAGCGCCAGTTCATGAAGTCCCATGCACCCATGTTTTTCGGTTCTTCTTGCGCCCATACGATCTCTTTGAGGTTGGGATAGCGTTGGATGATCTCATCTAAGGCGCGGGCGGGGAACGGATACAATTGTTCCACGCGGGCGATCGCTACTTCAGGATGATCGGCGCGGTGGGTTTGAGCGGGAAGATCGGGGGTTGCGCCGATCAAGTCATAATAGAATTTGCCACTGCATAACACCAATCGGGTGATCTGGGTGGGGGTGTTTTGGGCAACTTGGCCATCATCATCGATCACAGGTTGCCAGCGTCCGTGAGTGAGGTCGTTCATGCTGGAATACACTGCGGCGTTACGTAACAAACTCTTGGGGGCCATGATCACCAAGGGTAGGGGATCAGTGGTCAACAACAGCGCTTGACGGCGCAAAAGATGGAAATATTGCGCGGCTGTGGTGGCGTTAGCGATGCGGATATTGAGCTTGGCTGCCATTTGTAAGTAACGTTCGGGGCGGGCGCTAGAGTGATCTGGGCCGCCGCCTTCATGGCCATGCGGTAAAAGCAGAACTAACGACGGCGTTTGCCCCCATTTTTCCCGTGCTGACACAATAAATTCATCAATGATCACTTGTGCGTTATTGTTGAAATCACCGTATTGCGCTTCCCATAACACCAGACGCTCCGGTGCTTGGGTATTATAACCATACTCAAAGCCTAAGGCCGCCGATTCGGAGAGCGGGCTGTTGCGGACTTCAAAGGCCGCTTGTGCTAATGAGAGTTGTTGTAAGGGGGTGTATTTGCGTCCGCTATGGGAGTCGTTGATCACCGCATGACGATGACTAAACGTGCCGCGTTCGCTGTCTTGTCCAGTCAAGCGGATCGGCGTGCCGTCTGCAAGGATCGTCGCAAAAGCGAGTTCTTCGGCCGTCGCCCAATCGATCGTTTTTGCGTTGGGATCGTTGAGCGTATCACGACGGGCGCGGATCGTGTTCTCTAGACGCTTTGAGAAGAAGTTGAAGCTCTGTGGCACTTTGAGCGCTTCGTTGATCGCTAACAAAGTATCCGCCGGAACAGCTGTCTCAACTTTACCCGCGATCCCGGGTTCAGGTTGGGGCAATTTTGCGGGGATCTCGGTCTCATCGATCGTATCATATGCTTGTTGCAAGATCTCACCATATTGGGCCACAAATGCCTCGGCCTCCGACGCGGTGATAATTCCGTTATGAATCAGACGATCCGCCCAGATTTGACGGACGGTCTGATGATTACGTACCCGTTGATACATGATCGGTTGAGTAAAGCCGGGTTCATCTAATTCATTGTGACCATAACGACGATAACCGACCAGATCGATCAAAAAGTCTTTTTCAAAAACCTCTTGATAGGCAAAAGCCAAGCGCACGACTTCAATACAGGCGGCGGGATCATCGGCGTTTACATGCACGATCGGGACTTTAAACCCTTTCGCTAGATCACTAGCATACAAGGTGCTACGGCCATCGATCGGCAAGGTGGTAAAGCCTACTTGGTTGTTGGCGATGATATGTAACGTACCGCCTGTCCAATACCCCGGAAGTTGCGAGAGGTTAAACGTCTCTGCGACTAAGCCTTGTCCGGGGAAAGCAGCATCGCCATGAATTAGGATCTGCATGGTGAGGCGCGAGTCAAAGGTCGGAGGGCCGGCACGATTCACGGTGCTTCCGGCGGCGCGGGCCATACCTACTGCTACTGGATTGATCGCCTCAAGGTGACTAGGATTCGGGGGCATGGTGACGGCGAGTGTATTTTCATCGGCATCGGTTTCAACGATTCGGCGTAAGCCTTTGTGATATTTCACATCCCCGATCGTGTAACCGATCGCCTCTTGGAGTTCTTGGGTTTGTAGCGCGTCTTTAAATTCAACCAAGATCTGGCGATAGGGTTTGCCCATGATATGGGTAAGGACGTTCAACCGTCCGCGATGCGCCATAGCGATCGCGATAGTAGACATTTGGCTATCCCCGGCTAGATC
This sequence comes from Anaerolineae bacterium, assembly GCA_025454525.1. GTDB lineage: Bacteria > Chloroflexota > Anaerolineae > Aggregatilineales > Phototrophicaceae > JALOOG01. The sequence continues at coordinate 18,746 of JALOOG010000047.1, forward strand.
GATAATCGCATCTAACATCGGCACCATCACATCAAGCCCCTCGATCGAGAAGCGATATTTGGTGGGAAACATCTTTTGTAAGAAGTTTTCAAAGGCCTCAACTTGGGTCAAACGTGCTAAGAGTGCTTTGGGATCGTCTGCTTGTCCATAATGATACCGGCCGGATTCGACGGCATCCCGTAACCATTGGCGCTCTTGGGGGACGCGGATGTGATCAAGATCGTAACCGATCGAACCACAATAGACGGCCTTAAGCATTTCGATTGCCTCTAGCGCGTTGGTGGCGCGTTGGCTGATCGGCCCGTCTACAATGGTCGGAGGCAAACTACGCAATTCGTCCTCGCTGATCCCATGATAATCAGGATTTAATTCAGGATCGCTAGGAGGGTTATTGAGATCAAGAGGGTCAATTTTCGCGGCTAAATGGCCATAGAGACGGATTGCTTGTGCGTAATTGACCGCGGCCACGGCCTTTTGAAAGGCGATCGGCGGGGCGGCTACGCTAGTCGTACCGTTGCTATACACAATGTCGCTAGGGGTTTCGGCGGTTGGAGGAGTCCAATTGGCAAAAAACGCCCGCGTTTGGGCATCAACGCTCTCTGGAGCGGCGCGATAGCGCTCATATAACTCTAAGACATACGCCACGTTTGGACCGTGAAAATCTGTCATATTTCCTTCTTCAAATAGTCTTTAATTGGGCAGATTAGATGCGACTTACGACGCGATCATTTACACTTGATTAGATTATAACGACTGATGCGCGCATTGGGTAGCGTGGTGAAAATAAACAATTTTTAATCCGGCAATTTTGGCTATTTCAAACAACAAATGAGGCACTATGGACATTTTAGAAACCCAGTTACATCCGCATGATGAGCGCTTTCAACGGAATCAGGCCCATAATCGCGCTTTAGCGAAACAATTACAGGTACGTTTGGCCCAAGTGTATGAAGGTGGCGGTGTGAGATACCAGCAACGTCATCGAGAACAAGGCAAATTATTTGTGCGAGATCGGATCGACAAATTGTTAGATGTGGGATCGGCCTTTCTAGAGGTTGCCCCCTTAGCGGCATGGGATTTGTATGAAGATGAGACCCCAGCGGCGGGGATCGTAACCGGCATCGGTCGGGTATCGGGTGTGGAATGTATGATCATCGCTAACGATGCCACGGTAAAAGGCGGGTCGTATTATCCGATGACCGTGCGTAAACATTTACGCGCACAACAGATCGCGCTAGAGAACAATTTACCGTGCCTCTATCTGGTAGACAGTGGTGGGGCATTTTTGCCGATGCAAGATGAGGTGTTCCCAGATGTCGATGATTTTGGACGCATCTTCTATAACCAAGCGCGAATGAGTGCAGCAGGAATCCCACAAATCGCATGTGTAATGGGGAGTTGCACCGCGGGGGGGGCGTATGTCCCTGCCATGTCCGATGAGACCGTCATTGTTAAAGGCACCGGCACGATCTTTCTAGCTGGGCCGCCTTTGGTTAAAGCGGCCACAGGTGAAGAAGTAACCGCCGAAGAATTAGGCGGCGCAGATGTCCATACGCGGATCTCTGGGGTGGCGGATCATTTTGCGGAAGATGATGAACACGCTTTAGAGATTGTGCGCGGGATCGTGGCAAGTTTGAATCGAAAAAAACGAATTGACTTAGAGGTTTTACCCCCCCAAGAACCGTTGTATCCAGCCGAAGATCTGTATGGGATCATCCCGACCACATTTCGCGAAAGTTATGATGTGCGTGAAGTGATCGCACGTTTAGTGGATGGGAGTCAATTCCGTGAGTTTAAAGCGCGTTATGGTGAAACTTTAATCACCGGATTTGCACGAATTGAAGGCTATCCGGTGGGAATCATCGGGAATAATGGCGTTTTATTTAGTGAGTCAGCGTTGAAGGGCGCACACTTTGTCGAATTGTGTACAGCGCGTCAGATCCCGCTGTTGTTTTTGCAGAATATCACTGGGTTTATGGTCGGTAAAAATTATGAGCAAGGTGGGATCGCGAAAGACGGTGCGAAAATGGTTCATGCCGTAGCCAATGCGAATGTCCCTAAACTGACAGTGGTGATCGGTGGGAGTTTTGGGGCGGGGAATTATGGGATGTGTGGACGGGCCTATTTACCGCGCTTCTTATGGATGTGGCCGAACAGTCGTATCAGCGTGATGGGGGGGGAGCAAGCGGCTAATGTGTTATTGACGATCAAACGTGATCAATTGGCACGGGGTAATCAAGCGGATCTGACCTTAGAAGAACAAGCGGCATTTAAACAGCCAATTTTAGACAAATATGAACGGGAAGGCGAACCATATTACTCCACGGCGCGCTTATGGGATGATGGGATCATCGATCCAGCGCAAACCCGCCGCATTTTGGGATTGGCATTGTCGGCATGTTTGAATCAAGCGACGATTGATACCAAATACGGTGTTTTCCGAATGTGATTGGAGGCGGATGCGTGATTTCATGGAAACAATCATTGTGGATGGGGATTGCGGTCTTGGTGCTGATCACTGCGAGCGCGATCCTCTTTTTTCGGGATGTGTCGTTATCTAGTTGGGACTTTCGCAACAATTTATATGCCCCAACCCGCCTCCTAGTAATTGGGGAAAGCCCTTACGCGATCCGTGCTTTGTTAGGTGAACAAGGCACACCTAACGCGATATGGATGCCGATGGTGGTCGGGGCGTTTTTTCCGCTGGGCTATTTGAATGAGGCCCAAGCGACCGCATGGTGGGCGATGTTGACGGTGGTCGCCTATCTGCTTGTTTTGTTCTTGGTGATACCACCGCGCCCAAAACCGTTAAGGTTATTATTTGCGTTGTTAGCGGCATTGCTATTTCCACCGCTATTCGGTCATGTGGCGCTTGGGCAATTCAGCGTGATCGCTATGGCTTTGTTGCTGATGATGACCTTTCAACTCAACCGCTTGTGGTTACTGGTGCTATTGATCGTGATCGCGGCCGGAAAACCACAATTGATCGTATTACCCTTGACTGGTTTCACTGTTTACCTTTTTCGCACTCATGGGATCGCTGGGATCATCAAGTTTGCGCTTTATAGCCTGACGGCGATCTTCTTGTTAGCATTTTGGTTGCTCTCTCCGGGGTGGTTTGAAGATTTTATCTACAATTTACGCAACAATGCCCTCTGGGAACATCCCTCGCTCTTTATCTGGCTACGTCTTCAGATCGGAGATAGTGCGTTGGTCATTTGGGTGATTAGCGCGTTGGGTATCTTGATCATCAACAGTCTATTTTGGTTACGCTATCCGCCTAAAGTTGCAATGTTATGGAGTTTGGCATTTAATGCCTTCTTGATCCCGTATGTTTGGAGTTGGGATTTTGTCCTCTTGATCCCGCTCTTGGTTCACACCATTTTCACTGTGAAAACGGCACGTCAACAAGCGATCTTGGTGATCGGGTATAGCGTGTTCTGGGTGATCTTTGTCTATCTTCGCACACAAACCAGCAATAACGATCTGTTTTACTGGTGGGTGCCTGCGTTTTTCTTAATGCTGATCGGACTGGTCAATTTTAAAAATTTAAAACGATTAAACTTGACAGAATGACAGACAAAAGTACAATGAAACTATCGCCCCTATCTATTGAGGATACATCATGACCCACACATCTGATTTTTCAATCCTTGTGCCTGCAACAAAAGAGCAGACGATTGCTGCTTTTAAAACGCCTTATCTTTTGGATCGTTGGCTGGCTAATAACAGTCAATTGGATCATCGTCAAAATCTCACGTTTCAATCAAACGCGGATGATTTTGTTACGGTACAGTGGCTGTCATCAGGTGATCAGATGACAATGCTATGGCGAGATGCTGTTGGACAATCAGAAGTCACAGTCACGCTTACAGAAGAAGATCAGATGACCTTGGTTCAATTAACGATAGCGGGGAACACCGAACAAAAATGGGCCTTGAACCTCCATCATTTGCTGTATTTGTTTGAAACCGGCTTGGATGGTCGTCTCTATAATCGCCCGATGATCGGTGTTTTCTTGAGCGAGATGGACGCAGCAACGCAACAACGTTTAAATGTTCCGAACACCAAAGGGGTGATGATCAACGGGTTAATGTCAGGGGGATCGGCGGAACAAGCGGGTTTGAGGATTGATGATGTGTTTATCGATATTGCGGGTGTTCCGATCACTGAATATAACGATTTTGGCAAGGCGATCGGTCAACATCGCGTTGGAGATACGATTGCGATTAACGTGTATCGCGATGCTGAACCCTGTGCGCTTCAGCTTACATTGATGGCGCGCCCAAAACCGGAATTGTTAGCAGATCGCGATCAGATCGTAGGACATTGCCAAACATCCTATCAAGCGGTCTTTGAAAAGATCAATCGTTTGTTTGCATCTGCATCACCGGAAGTATCCTCGCGTCGTCCGGCTGAGGATAATTGGAGTGCGAATGAAGTTTTAGCGCATCTGATTTGGTCGGAACGACATCAACATTTCCACTTATGGGCGATATTCGGTGGTTATGGTAACATCGCTTGGCCCAATAATGGGCCGTTGCACTTGGCGGGCTTATTGGCAGCGCATCCGACACACACGGCATTACTGGCAGAATTAGAACGCGCTTTAACCGAAACTTGCGCGATCATCAGCGTTATTCCAGAAGGGATGATCGAATCAAAAGCGGTGCGGATGTTGTTGATCGAGTCAAATCAAGGCACTGTGCAGCATATTGAGGCACATCTACCACAAATAGAAGCGGCTTTAACCGCGATCGTCAACGCTTAGGATAAAAATTGAGGCGCAAAGCAAAAGCCTTGCGCCTAAGTGATTTATTTTGTGTTGATGTCCTCAAAGCCATTCGGGTGGGATTGATGCCAATTCCATGCGGTTTGTACGATCTGATGCAAACTGGCAAATTCAGGATGCCAACCTAACTCTTGTTTGATGCGTGTGCTATCAGCAACCAGACGAGGCAGATCACCCGCCCGACGTTCTCCATAAACCACCGGAATCGCATGTCCAGTGACGGCGCGGGCGGTCTCTAAAACCTCTAAAACCGAATACCCCATGCCATTTCCAAGATTATAAACGCGGCTTTCTCCTGTGGCTAATGCTTTTAATGCCAAGATATGAGCATCAGCCAGATCGATCACATGGATATAATCGCGGATACACGTCCCATCAGGGGTATCGTAATCTGTGCCGTAAATGGTGATGTTTTCACGTTGACCTAAGGCCACTTGTAATAAGAGCGGGATCAAGTGTGTTTCGGGATCATGGGCCTCACCGATATGCCCATCTGGATGTGCGCCCGCTGCATTGAAATAACGTAAACAGCAGTAGCGTAACCCGTAGATCCGCTCCATCCACATCAACATGCGTTCCCCGAAGTATTTGGTTTCACCGTAGACACTTCCGGGAATGAGCGCTTCGGTCTCATCGATCGGAATGCGCTCCGGTGCATCGTAAAGGTTTGCTGTGGAGGATAAGATGAAACGTGGGACACCGTGATGCGTAACCTCTTCTAAGAGGTTGATCATCGCGCCAACGTTATCCCGTAGATACTTGAAGGGCGCTTTCATGCTCTCACCAACTTGGATATGTGAGGCAAAGTGCATGACTCCGTCAAATGGGGGTTGCGAGTCCCGTTGATGTTGATTGAAAAAATCGCTTAAAACGGCACGATCCATTAGATCGCCTTCAAAAAAAGTCGCTTGTGCGTGGACGGCGCTCCGATGGCCGGCGCTCAAGTTATCGTAAACGACCACTTGATAGCCTTGTTCAATCAACTGTGCTACCACATGACTCCCGATGTAACCTGCTCCACCGGTGACGAGTACCTTCATGACTGTTCCTTTTCACAAATGCTGCTAAATTAGAGAGCCTATTATAGTACAGGCACAGGGACACTATGCTCAATTTTGTCACACAAGGAATCGGATTTGGATTTGCGGCCGGAACAAGTTTTGGGGCATTGCACAGCTTATTGATGAGCGTTACCCTGCAACAAGGGTGGAGACAAGGATTGCTCATTGTGTTATCCCCGTTATTGACTGATGCCCCGATCATCGTCTTGATGCTGCTCATCCGCGAAAGGTTGCCGGCCACCGTAAATCAAGGGATCGCGATTGTAGGCGGGATCATTGTGTTGTGGTTTGCTTTCCTCATGTGGAGACAATTTTGGTACTATATCCCACCAAAAATGGAGATCGACCCCCAAGTGAATTTAAGCCGAGAAACGCTGTTAAAAGGCATCTTGGTCAATTTTTTTAACCCTGCGCCGTATATCTTTTGGGGGACATTTATGGGGACGTTGCTGTTAAATGCGTTGAGCCTATCGGTGTGGCATGGTGCGATGTTTATCATCAGTTTTTATGGGACATTTTTGGGGATTATGGCGCTGTTTGTCTTGTTTTTTGACCGGATTCGGGGATTTGATGCGCGGGTTTTGCGGGGATTAACCTTGATCAATGCGTTGGTGATGTCGATTTTAGGCATTGGTTTAATTTTACAGGGAATCAGTGGCAATTTTGGGTTATAATACAGTGATCGTCAACGCCCCCATTCGTGAAAGCCTACTGCTAAACCATGACACAAGCGTTGATTAGATCCGGCCATTAGGGCAGCCTGAAGGACAATATTAACCCTGAACGGCGTAGAAATGCAAACATTCGTGTACCATACGAAAGGAATAAAGGCGCTATCCCTTCCCGATAGGTGGCTCGCGCCGATGCGATGAATAAACGCGCTGAACGTATTTTAGTCAAGCTCGCTCAACAACATGCCCCTCACTTAATTGCCCCCGGTTGGGATCAACATCCCGATCCGGTGAAGTCTTTAGCGCGGGGGTTGTCTGAATATCATCATCTGGTGATCACATCTAATATCGAACAAGTTGAACAGTGGGAACAGGTGATCGAACAATGGGCGAATGCTTATGCACGTTTTTTCAACTTGTTAGCCCAGATGCTGTTACCGAATTACGCCGCTTTGAATGCCAGTTACGCCGATGATCACTTACCACCGATGATCGTATTCCGCTGTCAACGTCAAGCGAGTGTGATCTTTGAGGTGATGTCGGGATATGTGATCCCGTTTGTCGCCTCACGCCAAACCCTGTCGCAAGCACCCGAAGCGGATTTGCGGGTCTTGATGGATGTGGTGTTGGAAAGCCTTGCGGCTGATGATCTGCCTTTGCCCACCTATAATGTTCTCAAATCGGATGGAATCGCGCTGTTACAAGCGCTGTTGAATTTGCCGATTCAACACATCTCGTTTACCGATTTTGACCGTCGCATCTTTGCAGAAGTGCCAAAACCCCCCACCTTGCCAAAACGTTCGGAACAGTTGACGATCGCCGGGACTCCCCCAAAACCGAATGCGCCCGAAGCGATCCCGACTCCACCACAACCGATCATCACCCAAGAACCCACACCCACCCCTCCGCCACAACCGTATGTGTTAGAGGAGATCGAAGACGATCAACCGACCACACCCACAGAGCGCTTATTTGTGCGTCCGTTGGCGATCACCACCGCACGGACTCCCCCGGTGCCAGAGCCACCTTTCCGTAAACGGGAATAAAGCGGTTTGAGATGTGATTAGATAAGATAAAATTACACCTCCTAAAGCTGTAAGACAAAAAAGCGGAATTTGCCAGCGCGATCGAGTCGGTTGGAGTGCGGCGGTGACGGTAGCGGCAAAGCCTAAAAATAAATTCGGCGACAGCGGCAACGTCGTTAGGGAGATCGTAAGATTGTTTCCCAAGGTGGAATCGCCAGTAAGAAACCTCGACTCTAAGCTGAAACTGCCTATTCATCCGATACTCCTGAGCGTGATCACGGTCATATAGAGTCGATGATAGCACAGATGAGCGGAAAAATCGTAACATTTGTCCACTTTTTCAGCGATTATCTGCGTGCATTTTAAGTGATTGAAAATTTTCCAAGAATTTTTGATTTGAGTTCAAACCCTGATTGCACCCAAGCGAAATACCCCGCGATTACTTAGTAGAATTTGTCGATAATCGGAAAATGCGGCATAATCCTTTCCCATAGTTGACTAACGACTTCATGGACTTATGGTGCAAATCTTTATCTCTTACAATCGTGATGACCGTCCGTTTGTCGATCAATTGCTACCGTTGATCCGCAAGGTGTATGGCAAAGACAGCGTGTGGTTTGATGAGGATATTCACGGGGGCGCGGAATGGTGGGAGTTGATCTTAAAAGAGATCGGGCGCTCCACGTTATTTATCTATTTAATCTCTAATGAATCGTTGGAGTCGGCGTATTGTCAAGCGGAGATGCGCGAAGCGTTGCGCTTAGGCATCCCGATCTTGCCGATCATCATCCGGCGCTTAAAACCCCCGTACCCCGGTCGGATCGAGCCTGAATTGGCCGAGATCTTAAGTAAGCTTCACTATATCGATATATCGGCGGGCATTAAAAATAAACTAGAGAAGATCGCTGAAATGTATGCGGCGCTGCATCAGCTGTTGACCCAAGAAACGCGGTCAACGCCCCCGCCGATCGCCACGCTACCGACTCCGAAACCGGTCGTGTTGACACCAAAAGCCAAGTTACCGGATGTGTATGTGACGGGTTTATTCGGAGTCCTGATTGCGGTTATCGCGGGGGTGTTCGGGTTATGGCAAGGGTGGTTTACTCAACAATCACCGCTACCCACAGCGACACCGACTACCGCAATCGCCTTGGCCGTCACCTCGTCAATGACTCCTACGCTCACGGGTTTTCAAGAACTTCAGACCGTGCAAGCGGTACAAAGCGCCCAAGCGGAAACAGAGGTCGCGCTAGGCTTGACGCAAACGGAAGCACGGATCTC